>CALIMV010000219.1 GCA_938045275.1 uncultured Granulosicoccaceae bacterium | reverse complement strand
AGCAGATTGCCCTCACCTTCAATCAGTGTCTCATTAACATTGTGTTCAAGCCGTGGACCTGTTTGTTCAATTCGCCCATCAGTTATTCGCAGATCACAGGCCGGGCTTATGCCCTCCGAATTGTCAAGATCAAGCAATCGGACATTACGAAATAATGCATTACTCATACTTTTGAGGAACCGCGATAATAAGGCGTGCGCGCTTCTGTGTTTTGCAAGTAATCTGAATAAAATGCTTCTACAACTGGAAAGACCTGCTCTCGCAGCCAGTGACGTTCCAGTTCATCGGAGTCCCGGGCAACAGACATAGCCTCTGCTATCTGTGCCAGCACAGCATCTCGATTAACATGGGTAAAACGTCGTTCCTGAAAAATGACCTCACCGTCTACCATCACCGCATGAATGTCTTTAGTCTTTGCGCGATAAATTAGCGCATCGAGTGGCGCAATGTCGGTATCCTGAAACGGATAGGTAGCACTGTTGTAGTCCAACACCACCGCATCCAAACGACATCCAGGATCAAGGCGACCAATCTCGTTGCCAAAGGCACTCGTCAACGCTCCATGCTCAGTAGCCATGCGCATGACCTGTGTGGGTGTAGGTACAGCATCATTATCCATCCCTGGCACTCGATGCACCGTCAATGCCATGCGCATTTCCTGCAGCATATCTCGATCGTCATTGATACCAGCCTCATCCATGCCCATGCCAACGGTCATGCCGAGTCTCTGCAGTTCCATTAACGGTAGGGAGCCTGAACGCAAACGAAAGTTTGATGAACAATTGTGGCAAATACACGTACCGGTACCTGCACATATTTCAATATCTTCTTGCGTCATCCATACACCATGACCGAGTGTCATATGCGGCCCAAGTAGTCCCAGTTTTTCCAAATGTTTGACAGCAGTAGTGCCAGTACGACGATACGCATATTCCTTCTGATACGCCGTTTCCAGTAAATGCATATGCATTGGTACAGAACAGCTGGATGATTTCTCCTGTATTGCTATGAGACCTTCATCAGTCATCCAATGAAGGTTAGCTGGAGCCAACTGAATTCTTGCTCGTGCGTTTTGATTATTCCTGGTCAGCACATCAAACAGCTGCATGAAATCATCGAACACCAGTGTCTGTTGCTTGAAATGCTTCGCCATGATCTTGGCTTGTTTCTCAGGCAGACGACGACAGAAATCTTCATCAGCTTCATACACGAATCGGTTCTGCTCGCGTACTGCATAGCAATAAGACACGCGCATACCAATATCTTCATAGGCTCGCAACACACCACTGGCAGATGCAACAACTTTATCGAAGCCACCGAGTGCCCAACCTTGAATGTGCTGTACCGTTGTCACACCCGATGAAATCATCTCAAATGCAGAGAACAAAGTATCCAGATAAGGGTCGATTTTACGCATGGCCAGTCGCGCAGCGAACCACAATTCAAGCGCGTAGTCAGGTGCGCCTAGTTGGAGTGGCGTTAGTCCGATGTGATGGTGGCTATTTACCAGCCCAGGCATGATCAGATGTTGCGGGAAGTTTTTCACCGTGGCATCCGGATAGGCTGCGCACACGGTTTCTGATGACCCGACCTCCAAAATAACACCATCCTTGTGAGCTAGCGCTGCGTTCTCTATGATGGACGGAGCATTATTGTCTTTTGCTCCAGTCACAATCCAGCGCGCTTTTATGATCGATGCGCTCATACCAATTCCTGCTCCTGATCACGAAATGATTTCTCTACTTCCTCCGCAAGCAAAGCCTCACACTGTCGGGCAAGGTCATTCATTTGCGGAGAACGCAGATCACGCGGACGCGCTGCATTAATCGGAATCTCGGCCTTGATCTGCCCGGGACGCGATGTGAAAACAACTACACGATCTGCCAGCGCTATAGCTTCATCTATCGAATGCGTCACCAGAACTACAGAGGCTTTTGAAGTTCGCCAGATATCCAGCAAGTGCCCCTGCATCCTGGACCGAGTTTGAATGTCCAGGGCAGCAAAAGGTTCATCCATCAATAACACTTTGGGTTCCATTGACAAGGCGCGGGCCAGCGCCGCACGCTGCCTCATGCCACCGGACAATTCGTATGGTCGTCGATCACCAGCACCGACAAGCCCCACTAGCCGCAGCAATCGCGCCGCAGCTTTATCACGTTCTTGCGAATTTTGTCCGGCGATTTTTAGACCAAACGTAATGTTGTCTTTCACTGTCAGCCAGGGGTAAAGTGATGCCTCCTGAAAGATCAAACTGCGCTCCGGTGAAGGCTCTGTCACCTCAACACCATCGAAGCTCACGCTGCCCTCAGTGGCAGATTCAAGTCCGGCCATGATGTATAGCAAAGAGCTTTTGCCACAACCCGATGGTCCTAACAGTACTACGAACTCGCCAGTATTCACATCCAGGGAAAGATTCAGTACAGCGGGAACAGGTGTTGGCCCATCTGAATTCCAGACCTTTGACACATCTTTGATCGTGAGTCCCTGAGTCATTTCATATCCCTCCTACACTTGAGGGTCCGACCCACCAAAGCACTTTACGCTGCAGATATCGCAAAGCTTGATCAAAGGCAAAACCGGTTAATCCAATGAGCGTCATTGTAAAAAAAACAAGACTGGCATTAAACGTATTGCGCGCCATCATCGTTACTTGTCCAAGCCCTGAACCGACCCCTACAGCCTCAGCAATAAGCACAACCATCCACGCGGCAAAAAGGTTCATTCTTAACGTCACGAACAACTCTGGCAAAATCGCCGGCAGAATGACGTGGCGATAAATCTGGCGCTTGGAACAACCCATAATTTGCGCCAGCTGAATATAGTTTGGTGGCACGTTATCAATCAATGAAAGCGTTGCAAGCGTCATGATGAAAAAAATGGCCATGAAAACCAGGAATATCGCTGGCGGATTGCCTATCCCCAGTAAAAAAACCGCAACAGGAATCCATGCAACAGGAGATATCGGTGCAAGCATGGTTACCAGCGGCAACACCAGCTTGCCAAAGATTCGAAAATAACGAATGGCGAGCCCTATTGTTAAGGAGGCGACAAAACCAAGCAATAGACCAACAGCAACACGCATGGATGACCATGCAATAACACCCAGCACGGAGAAGATCGACCCTCCGGTTGACAACGCACCAGCACGAGTCCCACCTGGGTCAAAAAAGCGAAATTGATCGGGGAGATTTGCCAGAAAAATGTGAGGCGGTGGTAACAGAAGTGGATTCACCCACCCCCGCCACCATGCAAACTCCCAAAACCCGACAAATAACGACAAGGAGGCTATGGTCCACAATGCAGGTTCCAAACGCCCCATGAATTTTTCTAAAAGGCTTGGCGTAACGTGCTGAGGCGATCCTGTGTTAACACCCTGAACGTTCATACGCTAAGCTTCTTAAGCCGATTTTAATACTAGATCGCCGTAAAGATCAGCGTTTTCACTAATTACCTCATCAAGGAGTGTCCAGTCAACAGCGCTTTCAGGTAGCGTATTCTTGACGTATCCCATTTTTTGCATTGACACAGAACGATCATAGAAGAAGTCACTGTTGTGACGCTGATCGATCATTACCGGCTGACGAGACTGCGCCAGTGTCAATGCCTCAAGTGACGTCTTATAGTATTTGCCCTGTGTTTCAGCAAGCGCTGCGGCAGTGTCCTGCTCTGATTGTAGCTGCGCAGTCATCATGGCTTTGATCACCGCTTTCACAGCATCAGGATTTTCTTCCAACAACGGCGTGCGCGCCGCGAGTACGCAATCTGCATAACCTTTACCATAGAGGTCCAGACCATCAGTGAGAACCGTAGCGCCGGCGCGTTCCTGCAAACACTGCGTTGCATAAGGTTCTATATGACTTACTGCATCTATTGCACCGTTAATAAAGGCAGCTGCTAATTCAGGCGAGGTATTGAAGTACTTGATGTCAGCTTCTGCAAACGCAATGTCCGAAGCCGCCATATAGTCATAGGGTAGTACTTCGAGTGTATCTGCCTGGAACGTACCAATGGATTTACCTTTGAGATCAGCAGCAGTGTTTATGCCTTCGGAGCCGATCAAAATACATCCCTCTACACCAGCCCCCGCAACAAGCTGTACAGGTGCACCAGCATCCACCAGCGTAATGAAATTTGAGTAAGGAATTACTGA
>CALIMV010000218.1 GCA_938045275.1 uncultured Granulosicoccaceae bacterium | reverse complement strand
TCAAACAGCTGCAGATAAAGAAATACTTTCAATCGGAGTTGATGCTAACCAGAATTATTTGCATCCCGGAAAAGTATTAACTTCTATGCTCAAGCGTGTTGACAACGCCGTTTACGAAGCGTTTGTAGCGGGCACCGAAGTAGAGCCTGGTATCAATGCAATGGGGCTTGAAAATGGTGGTGTTGGATTTGCACTCGATGAGCATAATGAATCGCTTGTGACTGACGAGATGAAAACGGCAGTCGAGGAAGCTTCGGCAAAAATCGCTTCAGGTGACATTGCGGTTCATGACTATACTAGCGATGAAACTTGCCCAGCACTAGAATTTTAAGATTATTCTATTCGTGTATTAAAATGGGCCATGTCACTTGTGTGGCATGGCCCTGATTTTTTTTACCGGCTAATTTATGACAAACTCTGTCCCTGCCATAGAACTTGTTGGAATATCCAAAGCATTCGGACCCGTTCAAGCAAACAAGAACATTTCCATTTGTGTAATGCCTGGAACAATTCACGGCATTATTGGTGAGAATGGGGCCGGAAAATCGACACTGATGTCAATCCTCTACGGTTTCTATAAAGCCGATGCCGGTGAAATATTTATTAGTGGACAAAAAACCACCATCCCCGATAGTCAGGCCGCAATAGATGCTGGAATTGGCATGGTCTTCCAGCATTTCAAATTGGTAGAGAACTTCACCGTTTTAGAAAACGTTGTACTGGGTGCTGAAGAAGGATTAATGTTAGGACCCTCATTATCCAAAGCTCGTCGTGTACTCAAATCATTGTCTGAAGACTATGGTCTCAATGTCGAGCCAGACGCCAAAATCGAAGACATTGGTGTTGGTATGCAGCAGCGTGTAGAAATTCTTAAAGCGCTGTATAGAGAAGCTGACATTCTCATATTAGATGAACCTACCGGAACGCTTACCCCATCAGAGGCTGATCAATTATTTCGTATTCTGGAACGCCTCAAAACTGAAGGTAAAACCATTATCCTGATCACACACAAATTGCGCGAAATAATGGATGCGACCGATACTGTCAGCGTGATGCGGGCAGGTGAAATGACGGCCACTGTAAAAACCTCCGAAGTGTCTCCACCAGAATTGGCGACCATGATGGTAGGCCGAAAGGTTCGACTAAGTGTGTCGAAAAATGCCAATAGCTCCGGACCCAAAGTTTTGGAAGTTCAAGACTTAAGAGTCAAAGACAGCAAAGGGGTTGAGCGTTTAAAGGGGGCTACATTCGATGTGCACGCTGGAGAAATATTGGGCATAGCCGGCGTTGCTGGCAACGGCCAGTCGCAGTTGCTCGAGGCACTGGGCGGGTACCAGAAAGCCACGGGCAATGTTCTGTACAAGGGCGAGCGCATGGACCTATCAGGCGTGGTATCCAATGGCCAGATTCGTCGTAAAAATGGTATTGCTCATGTACCTGAAGATCGCCAATCAGAAGGCCTGATTATGGACTTTATGGCTTGGGAGAATGTGGCTTTCGGGTATCACGGCGATCCAGCCTATTGCAAACGAGTACTGATAGACAATCGTGCAATTCAAACTGATACCAAACAGAAGATGGAACGCTTCGATGTGCGCCCACAAGACCCGCACCTTAGAGCAAAAAGTTTTTCCGGAGGCAATCAACAGAAAATTGTGCTGTCACGAGAAATTGAACGCAGCCCCGACTTACTCTTGATAGGTCAGCCAACACGCGGCGTTGATATCGGTGCAATCGAATTTATTCATCAACATATTGTGGCATTACGTGACGAAGGAAAAGCCATTCTATTGGTGTCGGTTGAACTCGACGAGATATTATCGCTAAGTGATCGAATCGCCGTGATGTTCGACGGAAGAATAATGGGAGAGCGATTGCCTGAAGATACGGATGAGCGTGAATTAGGACTACTGATGGCCGGCATGACCAAGGGTGTAGCCTAGTGAACGAATTGCCACGATGGGCAGAAATAGTGCTCGTGCCTTTGATCAATTTACTGCTTGCCGCACTCTTGTCAGCATTGATCATACTGGCGATTGGAGAGAACCCAATAAACGCGCTTCAGCTTATGGTGAAAGGCGCACTTGGGTCAACATACGGATGGGGTTATACACTCTACTATGCCACCAATTTCATTTTTACCGGATTAGCGGTTGCCATTGCATTCCATGCGCGAATGTTCAACATTGGTGGTGAAGGGCAGGCAGCGCTGGGTGGCTTGGGTGTGGCTCTGGTCTGTATGTACATCCCTTGGCCGCATTGGACGCTGGCCCTGGTGGCTGCCAGCCTTGGCGCCGCATTGTTTGGAGCCGCATGGGCTGCTATACCGGCTTTTCTTCAGGCCAAGCGTGGCAGCCACATTGTTATTACCACCATCATGTTCAATTTTATCGCTGCGGCGTTGCTAAATTATTTGCTCATTGGCGCACTTAAGCCAGCGGGGTCCATGGAACCTGCTACCGGGAAATTTCCGGCAACCACACAACTGCCTTCTTTTCAGGATATGTTTTCGACCGCCGACAATATTCTATTTCGTGGTGCACCGGCAAACATCACCTTTTTTGTTGCGCTTATTGCCTGTTTCTTGATCTGGCTATTGATTTGGCATACACGAATTGGCTATGAAATAAGGGCCTTTGGTCATTCCGATTCAGCTGCGAAATACGCAGGCATCAGTCCGACCAAAATCATTATGATCGCTATGCTCATTTCAGGAGCCTTGGCGGGAATGATGGCCGTTAACAATGTCATGGGTGAAGCAGAACGCTTGATTCTGGGTTCTGTTGAAGGCGCAGGCTTTATTGGCATTGCAGTCGCTCTTATGGGTCGCAGCCACCCATTGGGCATTTTTATTGCCGCCATTCTATTTGGGTTTCTCTACCAGGGTGGAGCAGAGCTTGCACTCTGGACGTCGATACCTCGTGAATTGATCGTTGTTATTCAGGCCTTGGTCATCCTATTTACCGGTGCGCTCGACAACATGGTTAGAGTGCCTTTGGAGAAGCTGTTTCAGTTGTTCCAGCGAACCAAACCATCAGAGGTATAGACGATGGATCTGCTAACACTACTACAGGTTTTGGATTCAACCATACGTCTGGCAACACCTCTACTTTTAGCTTGCCTTGCTGGCCTTTATTCTGAGCGTGCAGGCATTTTCGATATTGGGTTGGAAGGTAAGATGCTCGCCGCTGCATTCTTCTCAGGTGCTGTAGCTTACACCTCCGGTTCAGCCTGGCTGGGTCTACTTGCGGGCATGTGTGCGTCACTTGTGTTGTCTGCAGTGCACGGTGTTGCTTCGATCACATTTCGTGGTAATCAACTGATTTCCGGTGTTGCCATTAACTTTCTTGCCGCGGGCTTAAGTGTGGTAATCGCACAAAGCTGGTTCGGTCAGGGTAGTCGAACACCACAATTGGTTGGCGATGCGCGCTTTGAATCAATTACGCTACCATTTGCAGAAGCCATTCGTGATGTTCCCGTTATTGGCCCTGTTTATTATGAATTGTTATCCGGTCATACCAGCATTGTTTATATTGCATTGATACTAGTGCCGGTAACGTGGTTTTTACTGTTTCGAACTCGCTTTGGTTTACGTCTGCGCGCAGTCGGTGAAAACCCGGCGTCTGTTGATACCGCTGGCGTATCGGTTGTGCGACTAAGGTACACAGCCGTCATCATTTGTGGGGCACTGTGCGGTTTAGCCGGTGCTTATCTGGCGACTGCACTTCAAGCCGGATTTGTA
>CALIMV010000217.1 GCA_938045275.1 uncultured Granulosicoccaceae bacterium | reverse complement strand
GCGCTTCCGCTAATAATGTTTGCGGTTCTCGGTTTACTGCTCTTCACTGGCCTACCGGTCACTTTTGTACTCGCAGGCGTTGGCATTGCCTTTGGCTTTATCGGTATCGCGCTCGAGGAATTTTTACCGATTCAATTCATGGTGCTACCTTCACGCATCTTTGGCAGTATTTTCGAGAACGCCATTCTGACGGCGATCCCGATGTTCATCTTAATGGGCACAATGCTTGAAAAATCGGGTGTTGCGCGCGATCTTTTAAATTGTCTGCAGGTGTTGTTGCGCCGTGTGCCAGGTGGGCTAGCATTAGGTGTGACACTGATGGGCACGATCCTCGCGGCGACCACCGGCATCATTGGTGCTTCGGTGGTTATGATGTCGCTGCTTGCGTTGCCGGTGATGATCGAGCGCAACTACAACCATGAATTAGCGACTGGCACTATTGCGGCCTCCGGCACGCTCGGGATTTTAATTCCACCATCGATCATGCTAGTTGTTATGGCTGACCTGCTTTCGCGTTCAGTTGGCGACCTGTTTATGGCTGCGGTATTCCCCGGTCTTCTCCTTGCCGGACTCTATATCGCCTATATCGTCATCCGCTGTACCATCAACCCCAGTTTGGCACCTAAGATGGATTCCTCTATGGGGCCGCAAAGCCTGTCGACTATTTTGGTCATGGTGCTACGCAGCTTTGTACCCCCAATCATCCTCATCGCGATGGTGCTCGGCTCTATCCTGGGCGGTGTTGCCACGCCAACAGAAGCTGCTGGTGTCGGTGCGCTGGGGGCAATCGTACTGGGTTTTTTGAATCTCGTTCTACTGCCCTCAATGCGTGTTGCCCCGGTTGCGGGTCTTGATCCAGAAGCTGAGGATGGCATGAGTGATCACGGTGTCGGTGTAGGTTTTATTAATGCGCTGCGCAATTTCGGTGGTGTAGTGACTGAAGTTGTAGAACGTGCGATGCTGACCAATGCGATGATCTTCGGTATTTTTATCGGGGCAACACTGTTCAGTTATGTTTTCCGCGCGCTTGGCGGTGACGATATTGTTATAGAACTGGTTAATTCGCTGGGCCTTGGGCCGTGGGGATTCCTGTTCCTGATCATGGGCATCGTTTTCATTCTTGGGTTCTTTTTCGACTGGCTCGAAATCACGTTAATCGTGCTTCCAGTGTTTGCACCAATTATCGCGCAGCTCGATTTTGGCGATCATATGCCGCAATTCCAGGTCACCTACTGGTTTGCGATCCTGCTGGCGGTGAATCTGCAAACGTCGTTTTTAACACCGCCCTTTGGTTTCGCCCTGTTCTACATGAAAGCGGTAGCACCCCCCTCTGTTACACTTGGCGAGGTCTATCGCGGCATCATCCCATTCGTGTTATTGCAACTCATTGGCCTTGCATTGATTATGGCATTTCCGGATATCGCGCTGTGGCTTCCCAGGGTTTTGCAGGAATAGATTGATGTCGTTGAGTGCCATCTTTGTTTGTGGTGTAAATAGTCATGAAGAGTAAAGAACCAACCGACCTGGATCAGCGCCTTAACGCGACGCTGATCACCACAAGATCATCCATCACTCATTACGACATCACTACGCTACGCCTGTTCGTGTCTGTCGTGGAACAGGGCAACATAGCGCAAGCGTCGCGCATCAACCACATCGCGGCATCGGCGATAAGCAAACGTATTTCCGATCTTGAGGCGCACGTTGGCGTCAATCTACTCTATCGCTTACGCGGTGGTGTAGAACCAACCGAGGCAGGTGCTGCAATGCTGCGTCGTGCGAAGCGTATTCTTCTGCTGCTGGAGGATATGGAAGCCGAACTCAGTGAGTTTTCCAACGGCATGCGCGGACAGGTACGATTGTGGGCGAACACCTCCAGTATCACCCAGTTCCTGCCAGAAGATTTAACACGCTACGTGGAGCGTTTTCCAGAAGTTGGCGTCGAATTACGTGAGGAAACCAGTCAAGTTATTATTGATGGTATACGTGAAGGCCTTACGGACCTGGGTATCTTTTCCGGACATATCGACTGTAAAGATCTGGAGACACGAACCTATCGTCGCGATACTCTCATGGTCATTCTTCCCCCCGGTCATCCATTGGAGTCCCATGAGCGGTTAAAGCTTGCTGACATTGCACCCTACGACAATGTCGGCCTACAAGATGGCAGCTCATTGCAATACACGCTAATGAGTGAAGCAACTGCATTGAACATTCCACTGAGGTTTCGTGTGAAAGTGATGAGTTTCGATGGTATTCGCCGTATGGTCGAGGCAGGCTTGGGGCTGGCCGTGCTGCCTGAAGGTGCGGTTATTCCTTACCTCGATATGGGCGCTTTCTCGGCGGTTAAGTTGGACGAGCCCTGGGCAACACGTTCGCTAATGCTGGGTTTCAGGGATTACAAATCGCTGCCGGTGGTGGCGCGCACATTAATTGAATGCCTGGCGCCCGATCCTTAGGCCCCCTTAGTCAGTAAGCTCGTGACACGATACGCTTGCCCTATTAATTTGCGATTGGCGTAGGTGAGCAAGATTTGTCATGCTGTGATCTTTAATCGTAAAATTCCTGGTAAGGATGTTATGCCGGCTGTTATAGATACTTTTGATTACGTCATTATTGGCGGCGGAACGGCCGGCGCGTTGCTCACCAACCGTTTGAGCGAGGATGGCTCTAGCGTTTGTTTGCTTGAAGCAGGACCGCGCGATATTAATCCGCTAATCCATATCCCCGCGGGCTACATCAAGAACGTTTATTCGAAGCGACTCACCTGGGGCTTCGAAGCAGAAGCCAGTGCAGGCACAGCACAACGTCGATTTTCGTTACCGCAAGGGCGCGTGTTGGGTGGCTCAAGCTCGATTAACGGACTTAATCACAATAGAGGCCAACGTGCCGACTTCGATCATTGGGCACAGCGTGGCAACCCTGGTTGGTCTTACAACGAAGTACTTCCCTACTTCCGTCGTAGCGAGCGCAGGATTGGTGATGCCAACGAACACTATCGAGGACGCGATGGTGAAATGCCGATAACCGATCTCGATTGGCATCACCCGGTGACGACGGCATTTGTTGAGGGTGCACAAGAACTTGGGATTCCTCATAACCCGGACTATAACGGCGAGCGGCAGGACGGCGCGGGTTATTTCCAGCGCTGTATTTATAAAGGCCAGCGATATTCCTCTGCCCGCGCTTTTCTGGGCGCCGCTAGAAAAAGATCAAGTGTCGATGTTCGGTGCAACGCGCAAGCAACGACGATCCTGTTTGAAGGCAAGCGTGCGGTAGGCGTGCGTTATAAAAAGGGAGGCCCCACAGGAGAGGAATGCAGTGTGATGGCTCGTCGAGAAGTTATCGTTTCAGCGGGAACCATTAACACCGCAAAGTTATTACAAGTATCTGGGATTGGAGACGCTGATTTACTAGGCGATCTCGGTGTGCCTGTGGTGCATAATTTACCCGGCGTTGGCCAACATTTGCGTGATCATTATGGTGTGCGCATGGTGTCGAGTGTGCAGGGCATCCGCACCATTAACAACATGGCGCAGGGCCCATCGTTGCTTCTGGAAATTGCTCGCTGGTTGATGCGCAAGCCGAGCTTGTTGGCAGTCAGCCCATCGCTTGCGCATGTGTTCTGGAAGTCAGATGAGGCCATGGATAATCCCGATTTGCAGTTTGTATTCTCGCCTGCAAGCTTCCGCGAGGGTGTGGTCGGCCTGCTCGATAAACAACCCGGGATGACTTGTGGCTTGTGGCAGGAGCGGCCGCAAAGCACCGGTTATGTTCGTGCGCGTTCTGCGAATCCATTTGACAAACCCATCGTGCAACCCAATTATCTGGCCGAGGAAATCGACCAGACAATATTGCTAGCCGGCATGCGCCTGGGTCGGCGCTTAATGCGCACTTCTGCACTGGCGCCCTACTTTAAACACGAGACAGCACCAGGTGATGAGGTACAAAGCGACGATGAATTGCTCGATTTTGCGCGCCAAAATGGCACGACTGTCTACCATCTGATTGGCACGGCCCGAATGGGGCCGGAGTCAGACCCCGATGCTGTGGTCGACGCACAGCTGCGCGTGCATGGGGTTGAAGGTTTGCGCGTGGTTGATGCGTCTATCATGCCGACCATGCCGTCGGCGAATACGAATGCGGCCACGTTGATGATTGCGGAAAAGGCTGCGGATATGATTCGAGATTTCGGCAACGCATTTCACTAAAGGGGGCATCTTTATTGAACACTGCGAATATTCCCCGCCACCAATTATCATCAAACAACGATATAGAAAGAGAGTTTGGTGATGAAAACCGGTTTTGTTGGTGTGGGTCAAATGGGTGGCCCGATGGCGGCCCATCTCGCGTCAAGCTATGAGGTAATCGCCCACTGCCGAACCGAGTCTTGTCGTGATTCCCTAAAAGGCTCCGCGGTAAAAACGACCGAAAATTTGCAGTCAGTTGGCCAAGCAGACATTATTTTCCTGTGCTTACCTAATGCTGGCATCGTCGAACAGGTTCTGTTTGGGCAAGGTGGTCTGTCGGACGTTTTACGTCCTGGGGTGGTGGTGGTTGATACCAGCACTATTGAATATGGCGCGACGCTATCTATTGCTGAAAAACTGGCTTTGCTGGAGGTAAGGTTTGTGGATGCGCCCATATCCGGCATGAGAGCACGCGCTGAGGATGGCTCGCTGACCATGATGTGTGGTGGAAATCGAGACCTCATCGACGAACTAACGCCGCTGTTCTCAACCATGGCTTCCAATATCATTTATATGGGCGAAGTCGGTTGTGGACAGCTCACTAAACTGATCAATCAGCTTCTTTTCGATATTAATGCCGCAGCCCTGGCTGAAATTCTGCCATTGTCGGTAAAGCTTGGGCTTGATCCGGCGAAAGTGGGTGATGTAGTGAATAGCGGAACCGGTCGTAGCTACGCATCGGAATTCTTTATTCCTCGAGTATTGAAGGGAGAGTTCGGTAAAGGATACCCGATGCAAAACGCCTACAAAGATCTGATCAGTGGCTCTGAAGTATCAGCTCAGCATCATATTCCGACACCTGTTTTATCGGCTGCAATGGCAACTTATCAAACGGCTTTGCTGGCTGGACATGGCGCAAAAGATAAAGGTGGAATGATTTGCGTCTTTGAAGACTTGCTCGAAGTAAAATTTCGATCTACAAATTCGCAAGTGAAATCACCATGACCAAAAAAAATCGCAAATCACATGGCCTAGAACGTGGCCTGACCAACTATGGCGACAGTGAATTCGCAACCTATTTGCGTAAATCTTTTGCGCGCTCAATGGGTATATCAAAAGAAATGCTCGATAAGCCGATTGTCGGCATTGCCATGACACCTTCGGGTTTTAATAGCTGTCATCGTGGCATGCCGGAACTGGTTGAAGCCGTTTCGCGTGGCGTGCTTACGGCAGGTGCTTTGCCTCGAGCCTTCCCAACTATTTCGTTAGGCGAGGTTTTCCTCAACCCTACCAGCATGGTGTATCGCAATCTGATGTCGATGGATACCGAGGAGATGGTCAGTGCGCAACCGATGGATGCCGTTGTCATGATCGGCGGATGTGACAAAACGGTGCCGGCCCAATTAATGGGTGCAGCATCGGCAAATATACCAACAATCCAGCTTGTGACCGGTCCCATGTCAACCGGTCGTCATCGTGGCGAACGCCTGGGCGCCTGTACGGATTGCCGGCGCTTTTGGGCTAAGTATCGCGCCAATGAAATCGATAAAGAGGAGATTTCAGCGATCGAAGGAAAATTATCAACGACCTCAGGTACCTGCGGGGTGATGGGTACGGCGAGTACGATGGCCTGTATCGCTGAAACCTTGGGAATGTCGCTGCCCGATACGGCAGCTATTCCATCGGTGCACTCCGAACGCTTGGTGGCCGCCGAGGAAACAGGACGCAGGGCTGTCCAGCTGATTAATAAACCGATTTTGCCAAGTGAAATCATCACACAAAAATCAGTTGAAAATGCCTTTCGTGTACTCATGGCGATCAGTGGATCAACCAATGCCATCGTTCATCTCACCGCAGTTGCAGGTCGTTTGGGTATCAAAGTTTCGCCAGAGCGCCTCAATCAGATTTCAGACGAAACCCCCGTTCTGGTTAATTTAAAACCTGTGGGCGAAGGCTATATGGAAGACTTCTTTGCCGCCGGTGGTCTGCGCGCTGTCATGCATGAGATTAAACATTTACTCCACCTTGACACCACTAACGTCACAGGGCGAACGCTTGCAGAAATCCTTGAAGAGCCGATGAATTGGGTGGACCGTACCTATGTCAAATCATTCGATGACCCCATTTCCGACGTGGGCGGATTGATTTCGGTAAAAGGCAACATCGCCCCTGACGGTGCGATATTTAAACGTGCTGCAGCCACGCCTGAATTGTTTGAAGTTGAAGGGCGTGCGATTGTGTTTGAAGATCTTGAAGACCTCGCCAATCGTATCGATGACCCGGGTCTTGACGTAGAAGCGAATGATATTCTGGTGTTGAAAAATGCCGGTCCGGTTGCCGCCGGTATGCCCGAAGCTGGCTACCTACCTATTCCGAAAAAGCTTGCACAAAAAGGCGTTAAAGACATGGTGCGCCTATCCGATGCGCGCATGTCCGGCACGGCTTTTGGCACCATCATTCTTCATGTGTCGCCCGAAGCGGGCATCGGTGGTCCATTTGCGGCGATTGATAACGGAGACCAAATTCGTTTTTCCGTAAAAAACAAAAGCATCGATTTACTGGTTGATGACGAGATCATCGCTAAGCGTTTAAAAAATATAA
>CALIMV010000216.1 GCA_938045275.1 uncultured Granulosicoccaceae bacterium | reverse complement strand
GTGTATACAAAATTGCATTGAACTGCTGCATTTTTAGCCTCAATGCAACGCAATTTAATCTGTAATATTTCTACGATAAACCAATACCAGCGGGTGTTAGACCTTTGCCTGGTTAAGAATATAAGGAAAGACTACTAGGGAAAGAACGGTCCATCACCATCAATACAGGATTCTACAGGATTCTTATGTCGACTCATGAAGTCGACCCAGGAAGTCGACCCACCAAGTCGACCCCAGAAAAAGGCCGCACAACAAGACCTAACTCTGGCAACACAAGCTCCGGTGAACAAATTCAGCGATTAATTTCTCGCCATCAATAGGACAGAACCGTTTTGCCTTACTAAGAGGTTTGACTACGTTTCAACAAGACAGGAGAAAAAAATGAAATTGCCAAAACAACTGGCCTTGGCTGCCGCTTTTACGTTTGTAGCATCTGCTGCGTTTGCGCAGGAAACTTATAACGTCGCTCTTGATGGCACCTTCGCACCACATGCAATGCCAAAGTTGGATGGTGGAGTGGAGGGGTTCAACGTGGATCTCGCTGCCGCACTGGGCGAACAGATGGGTGCAACACTGGATGTGACCGCCGCACAGTGGTCCGGGCTATTGCCAGGTATGCAGGCGGGCACTTATGACTTTCTCGTAGCGCCCACCACGGTCACCGAAGAACGCAGTGAAGCCATGCTTTTTAGCGAAGGGTATCTCAATACCGACTTCCAGTTCGTGGTGAAGTCAGGTACCGATCCTGTGGAATCACTGGAAGGTTTCAAAGGTAAGGTGATAGCGGTTAATAAAGGCTCGGCCTATGACAAGTGGGCCCGAGACCTGGAGGCAGATATTGGCTGGAGCGTTGAATCCTATGGTACTAATACAGACGCTGTACAGGCGGTCATGTCGGGCCGTGCGTTCGCCAATGTTGCTGGCAACACTGTCTCGGCCTGGGCTGTGAAACAGAGTCCCGGAATTGAGCTTTCCTACCTGCACTCCACCGGTAAAGTATTTGCCATTCCGTTTCCGAAGGGCAGTGAAGAACTGCGAGTCAAGGTGGAAAGTGCGCTGGAATGCTTGAAGGTAAATGGTACGCTTGCCAGCTTGTCCGAGAAATGGTTCGGTGTCACACCGGCACCAGATTCTGCAGCCATGACGGTCTATCCTGGGTTTGGAATACCAGATCTGCCAGGCTTTGTTGAGTCTGATCATACGCCCGACTGCTAAGCCATCATGGCATCGATGCTGATGTCTGTTTCCGGCTTGCGCCTTTCCTATGGTGCAACGGAGGTGCTCAAAGGCATCGATCTTGAGGTCGATCACGGAGAAACTATCTTTGTGATCGGCCCGTCTGGTTCGGGCAAAAGCAGTTTACTGCGTTGTTGCAATAGGCTCGAAGAACCCAGTGCTGGGAGTATCGTTTTTGATGGACAAGAACTTCTCGCAAAGGGTGTCGATCTCAACCAAATCCGACGCCGCATTGGGATGGTATTCCAATCATTCAATCTCTACCCACACATGACCGCTCTTGGAAATGTGCGACTGGCATTAAGGCGGGTGTTGAAACTATCGCGTGACGAAGCAGATGCTGTCGCAAAGGCTCAGTTAGATCGCGTTGGATTGTCTTCCTATATTTCCCAATATCCGTCACAGTTGTCCGGTGGACAACAACAACGTGTCGCCATTGCAAGGGCACTGGCTCTGGAGCCCAGGATCATGCTCTTCGATGAACCTACCAGTGCGCTTGATCCGGAACTGGTTAGTGAAGTGCTGGGTGTGTTGTCTGAATTAAAACTTGATGGCATGACAATGGTAGTAGTCAGTCACGAGATGCGGTTTGCGCGAAGTGCTGCCGATCGTGTCGTTTTCATGGCTGACGGACAAATTATTGAAACCGGACCACCAGAGCAGATTTTTACATCACCGGAAGTTGCTCGCACGCGTGACTTTGTAGCGCAGGCTGCGTTTTGAAAGAACGCTAAATCGTAAGCATGACTCGCTTTGAAGCCTTTCTCGATACCTTTTTCAACGTAGCGGTTATGCAACGTTATCTGCCGGATATTGTGGCGGGTTTCTTTGTCACCTGCGGTATCGCGGTACTGGTTGTAGTCTCGGGTCTGGCACTTGGCTTGTTGCTGGCTGTATTGCGCAGTTACCGTATCGGCTGGATAAATTTTCTAATCATTATTTTCGTGGATCTGTTGCGCGCGTTGCCGCCGCTTGTCCTTATCCTGATCCTCTATTTCGGTCTACCCAACCTCGGACTCACGCTCTCGGGTTATGTTGTTCTGTGGTTGGTCCTGAGTCTTGTACTCGCAGCCTTTGCCGAAGAAATTTTCTGGGCAGGTATCCTTTCTGTTAATTCAGGGCAACGGTTGGCAGCGCGCTCGACTGGACTGGGCTTTTTGCAGACAATGGTTTACGTCATTCTGCCACAGGCCGTGCGCTTGACGATCGCCCCTCTGACAAACCGAACTATAGCTATTACAAAGAATACCGCGCTTGGTATGGTTATTGGTGTTGGAGAATTGCTGAACCAGGCCACCACAGCTCAGTCATTTGCTGGCAACGCAACACCGCTGATGATGGCGACTATAGCCTATCTGATCCTATTCGTACCCGTCGTCTATGCCGGGCGCTGGATTGAGACTCGCTATGCGTGGAGACGTGCCTGATGGATGCGCTTTTGCATCAGTTCTTCAACATCGAGGTGATGCTTAAGGCCTGGCCCATTGTGCTAAGAGGCACTGGACTGACAATTCTTTTGTGTCTTGCAGTGATCCCGCTGGGCCTGATAGGCGGGCTTTTGGTTGCTCTGGCGTCAACTTCACACCGTAGAATGTTGCGCCTGCCTGTTGTCATTCTGGTTGATTTTTTTCGTGCAGTACCGCCTCTTGCGCTGTTGATATTAATCTCGGCCGGGCTGCCGTTTGCGGGCATTCGTCTTAGCCCGTTTACAGCAGTACTGTTATCGTTTTTTCTTAACAACTCGGCTTATTACGGTGAGATCATTCGTGCAGGGATTGAGTCGATAGGCGCTGGTCAGCAGGAAGCAGCACGCTCTACCGGATTGAATTCGTGGCAAACCCAGTGTTATGTAATACTGCCACAAGCCTTGCGCAATGTGCTGCCCGATCTTGTCAGCAACACGATTGAAGTAGTAAAACTGACGTCACTGGCCTCAGTCGTTGCTTTCGCCGAATTATTATATGCTGCCGAGATGGCACGATCGGTTACCTACAATGCGTCGCCATTAATTATGGCGGCGGCGATTTATCTCGTGCTTCTGTGGCCGGCAGTGCGACTGGCAAGCAGGCTTGAACATAAACTTTAGACACTGACCGAAAGAGACACCAATGCGTGAAATCGTAACTGCAGCGATGCAGATGGGAGCCATCCAAAAATCTGACAACCGTGAGGACGTTGTTGTCCGCATGATTGCGCTGCTGGAAGAAGCCAACCGGGCGCAAGCCACCTTTGTGGTCTTTCCCGAACTTACCCTCACCACATTCTTTCCGCGTTGGTATATGGAAGAGCAGTCCGAGGTTGATCAATGGTTCGAATCCGAAATGCCGGGGCCTGCAACTCTACCGCTGTTCTCGCGTGCCAAAGAGCTTGGCATTGCAATGAGTCTGGGCTATGCCGAACTGACACCCGAAGGTCAACATTTCAACACCTCGATTCTTACGGATAACGCAGGTAATATTATTGGCAAATACCGCAAGATACATCTGCCAGGTCATTCGGACTATGACAATGATCGTGCGTTTCAACACCTCGAGAAACGTTACTTCCTGCCCGGTGATCTTGGCTTTCCCGTCTGGCGCAATCTCGGCGGCATAATGGGTATGATGATCTGCAACGACCGACGCTGGCCTGAGGCTTATCGTGTTATGGGCCTGCAGGGAGTCGAAATGGTTACGCTTGGTTTCAATACGCCTTCTGTCAATTCGCAAATGGGCGATGAAGGTCCGGAACAAAGGCTGTTTCACCACCGTCTTTGCTGTCAATCCGGCGCGTATCAGAATGCGACTTGGGTGGTCGCTGTTGCCAAAGCGGGGGTTGAAGATGGCCATCCGTTGATCGGTGGTTCTCTGATCATTGATCCCAACGGCAAGATCATGGCTGAAACCCAAACCGAAGAAGACGAAATGATCATCCATGCCTGCGACCTGGACGCTTGCAACTTCGGCAAGTCCACCATCTTCGATTTCAAGCGACACCGCCGCATTGAACACTACGGACTGATCACGGAGCGCACAGGTGCGCAAACTCCGCCGTGATGTACGCAGATTTTTCCGAGCTATCAGAACGTGACCGCTACAAGCTCCTGATAGCGACCGTCATGCCTCGACCCATTGCACTGGTGACAACGCAAACAAAGGCTGGTGTGTTGAATGCCGCGCCGTTCAGTTTTTTCAATATATTCTCTGAAGACCCGGCGCTTGCCGTGCTGGGTCTCGAGTCACGGCGAGATAGCAATGCTATTAAGGACACCACTGCCAATATCGAGTCGACCGGAGAATTAGTGATTAACCTTGTAGATCGCGCCATAGCCGAACCAATGGTTGCTTGTGCTGCATCACTTGAACCACACGAGGACGAGCTCGCGTTTGCTGGACTGACGCCATATGCGTCGCGCAAGGTATCGGTTCCAGGGATCGCTGAGGCACCAGTGCGCTTAGAATGCACACTGTTCGAGATGCGCCAGATTACAGCACGCCGACATTTATGCGTAGCCGAGGTGCAGGCATTATCAGCTCGAGAGGGGATAATTGATTTGCAATCTTTGCACGTCAGTCTTGATGCTTATAAACCAATTGCACGCCTGATGGGCGAGAGCTATGCCGAGTTAGGGGAGATCTTCACTATTCCAATACCATCTGCCCCTATAACTAATGTGAACGACACTCCATGAAACTAAGTGAAAACGCCGCAGGCGTATACATCATCTCGGCCACCCCGTTCACCGAAATCGGCGCTATCGATTACGCCAGCGCCGATCAGTTGGTGGATTTCTATCTGGATCGAAACGTCACTGGAATGACCATTCTTGGCATGATGGGGGAAGCACCAAAGCTCTCATCTGAAGAAACACAGTCGTTCATTCAAACCATGTTGAAGCGCGTAGCAGGAAGGGTACCTGTGATTGTAGGTGTTTCGAATGCAGGAATCGAAAATATCGCCGCAGTGAGTCAACTGGCGATGGATCAAGGTGCGGCGGGTGTCATGATCGCACCACCAAGCGGGCTGTCATCCGATGAATCTATATACAACTATTTCGCACATTGTTTCGAGGCTTTAGGTCCGGAGATTCCTGTGTGCTACCAGGATTTTCCTCTTGCCACTGGTGTGTCGTTGTCTGCGAATCTCTTCATACGTATGGTTAAAGACTTTGATCAGCTTGTGATGCTTAAACACGAAGATTGGCCCGGACTGAATAAACTGAGCAAGGTGCGCGAATCCAACGGTCGCAGAGTCTCGATACTTTGTGGCAATGGCGGTATCTTTCTGCCAGAAGAAATGGCGCGCGGCGCAGATGGCGCAATGACAGGCTTTGCTTTTCCCGAGATGCTGGTGGAAGTGGTGCGTCTATGCAACGAAGGTTTGCACGATTCGGCCAGCGATCTCTTTGATGCTTACCTGCCGCTCATCCGTTTTGAGCAACAACCTGGCGCCGGTCTCGCTATCCGCAAAGAGATTCTGCACCGCAGAGGGGCTCTTGCCTGCAATGCGACGAGGTTACCAGGACCCAGACTAAGCAAAACAGATCACACTGAGATCACTCGGCTATTGACGCGTCTGGACCAGCGTTTAAACGAATTGAAAAGGGGTTGAATCATGGCGGCGTTCGATACCATCATTACTGGCGGCACTGTCGTTAATACGTGTGCAACGTTCAAAGCGGATGTCGGTATTCGTAACGGTAAAATTGCAGCACTGGGTAACGATCTTGGTGATGCACAGAAGACGATCGACGCATCAGGCAATTATGTTATGCCAGGTGGAATCGAAACACACTGCCACATTGCGCAGGAATCTGCGACCGGCGCGATGACAGCAGATGATTATTATTCTGGAAGCGTATCTGCAGCTTTTGGCGGCAACACAACCATTGTTCCTTTTGCGGCACAACATCGTGGGCAAACAATTTCGGATGTGGTGCGTCTATATGATGATCGTGCTGCACCGAATTCTGTCCTCGACTACTCCTATCATTTGATCGTAACCGACCCAACTGAGGTCGCGATTAATGAAGAGTTGCCGGAAGCCTTCGCGCGCGGCATCACCTCGTTCAAAGTATTTATGATCTACGACAAGATGATTGTTTCGGACGAGCAATTTCTGGATATCCTGGTTATGGCCCGTAACAATGGCGGCTTGACCATGGTGCATGCTGAAAACAACGCAATGATCAAATGGATGGTCGGACGATTGCTAGAGCAAGGCTATGACGCACCGAAATACCATGCCGTCAGTCATCCTGCTGCATCGGAAGTAGAAGCTGTCAGACGCGGCATCGCATTGGCCTCTTTCGTTGAGGCACCTTTGTTGTTTGTGCATATCTCAACCGATGCAGGTGCACGTGCTGTAGCCGCAGCGCGTATGGATGGACGCATGATTTTCGGTGAGACCTGTCCGCAATATCTGTTTCTAACCGCTGATGATCTGGATCGTGAAGGCGCTGAAGGAGCAAAGTTCTGCTGTTCACCACCTCTGCGCGATGCGCAAACGCAAGTTGATATGTGGCGGCATTTGAATGCCGGGAGTTTGCAGCTTTACTCTTCTGATCATGCTCCGTATCGTTATGATTCATCCGGCAAACTATCAGCTGGTAATAACCCGCCTTTTAACCGCATTGCTAATGGACTTCCAGGCATTGAAATGCGTGCGCCGCTGCTATTTTCTGAAGGTGTTCAGAAGGG
>CALIMV010000215.1 GCA_938045275.1 uncultured Granulosicoccaceae bacterium | reverse complement strand
GACGTGTACGGCCTGCAGTCGGTTCTATGGCCACTTGAAAAATACGAAATATGTTCCATAGAAATGGGTGAAGCACCAGGATGCTGGGTAAGTGGACAGCTCCATACAGAATTTAGCTACATTATCAAGAACGTGGTGAAGGCCAGCAAAGGTAAAGTTAAGATAGAAAATTTTGTATCCAAATGTGAGCCAGGCAAACCCGAGTCAGAAGGAAAAATAGACATATCGTTCGATCATGAAGGTAAGCACTACAGCTGGTCCTTTCTCATGGACGAATACTATATCTATTTCGGCGAGATACTCGAGTGGGCCGCAATGGTACTCGGAGACGGATATCATGAGGAAGGGGACGATATTTTGAATGCTTGGTATATTGACCCGAAGGCATTAAAAGAGCTTACTGAAAAAGTAAATGAACACCTTTATGGCAAGGCGGCTTAGTTGTTAGTAATGTCAGAAACAATTTCCTTGGATGTCATCATGGAATGTACGAGGCGTGGCATGAGGACTTTCCTGCCCATCACCCCAGCTTGTCGTGCCAGATTTACGAACGACATTAATCATCGTTTAACGCATTATTTTATAACGAGAAACACGTCGCTAATACCTGACCACCTTAAACCCCCCACCGCCAAAATTCATCACCAGCCTGACTATACAAACGAGCCAATACCATCTTATGCACTTCATCAGCGCCATCGACCAAACGCGCTTGTCGTGCGTAGCGGTATATCCACTCTAGGGCGGTGTCTTTGGAATAGCCTTTGGCGCCGCATAGTTGTACTCCGGTATCGGCTGCTTTGTGCAGGGTGTTTGCAACGTGAATTTTTGCTGATGAAACTTCTTTACGTGCAAAGTCTCCGGCATCGAGCATCCAGGCGGCATGCATAACCAGCAATCGGCCTACTTGTATATCGTGTGCTACCTCGCCAAGTTTTAGCTGAACCGATTCTCTGTCGGCTAATCTTACGCCAAAGCCTTCGCGCTCCTGAATATAGCTGTTTGCGATTTCCATGCAGCGTTTGGCTAAGCCTAGCCAGCGCATGCAATGGGTTAGGCGGGCAGGGCCTAAGCGCATCTGTGTGACTTTCAATCCATCGCCAACGTTTAACAGGCGGTTTTCATCTTTGACTTCAAGGCCATCGAACAGTAGTTCGCAATGCCCGCCGTGTTCCTCTGGCCCCATGATGGGTATGCGTCGTTCTATTTGCCAACCGGGTTGATCACGATGAAATAAAAACGCGGTTAATCCTTTTCGTGCATCATCGGAGGTGCGAGCCATTACGATAAAATGTGCGGCATGCTCGGCGCCGGTGATAAACCATTTACGCCCATTAATTTTCCATACGCCGTTTTTTAGTTTGGCGCTGGTTTGTATCATGCCAGGGTCCGAGCCACCGCCAGGGTGAGGTTCAGTCATGGCAAAGGCGGAGGCAACTTCACCGTCGATGATGGGTTGTAACCATTCGGTTTTCTGCTGCTCGGTGCCGATTTGTTCGAGCACGCGCATGTTGCCGTCGTCCGGGGCGGCGCAATTTAAACATACCGGTCCGAACAACGACCGATTGGCCTCTTCATAGAATGGCGCACAGGCGGTGAGTGGCAGCCCGAGACCACCTCGTTCAACGCTACACTGTGGTGCCCACAACCCGGCTGCTTTGGCCTTAGTGCGTACCGACGCCAGCACGTCGAGTTTTATGTTCTCATGTGCATCATAGTTGTCTCTGGATGATTCCAGCGGCAACACTTCGTTGTCGATAAATTCACGCACTTTTAAACGCAGTGCTTCGTGTTTATCGCTTAGGGAAAAGTCCATGCAGGGTTCCTGAATAAGTTAAGCCAAGCCAGCCACTAAATGTCCACCGTCCACCGGAATAGTGGTGCCAGTCATGTAAGCGCTTTTATCTGATGCCAATAATAAAAGCACACCGGTTAAGTCGTCCAGTTCGCCAACACGACGGGCCGGAACACGTTTAATGATTTTCTGCCCAGCATCGCTGTTTAAAAAACCTTCGTTGATTTCGGTATCAAAGTAACCCGGTGCAATAGCGTTAACACGAATGTTGTGTCGCGCCAGTTCAAGCGCCATGACTTTCGTCATTTGAACCACAGCGGCTTTGCTCACAGAATAACTGCCAACGCCAGACATCACATCTAAACCGAGGATAGAAGCAATGTTGATAATACTGCCGGCTTTGTCGGCACTGACCATCTGATTGCAAATAATCTGAGACAGGTACCAGACACTGTGTTGATTTACCCCAATAACGGTTTCGGTGTCGTTGTTGTTGGCTTCCAGAAACCGAGCTGGTCGTGCGATACCGGCGTTATTGATGAGTATATCGGGTGTGCCAATGTCTTTATGCATTTGCTCAAGCGTCGCGGCCGTGGCGGTACGATCGTGTACATCCATTTCCAGCACGTGGGCCGTTCCGCCGTTTGTACGAATGTTCGTTGCCAGGGCGTCAAGCTTGTCTTTTCGACGGGCTGCCAAAACAACATTTGCACCTGCATCAGCCAAGCGTGTAGCAAAGTGCAACCCCAGGCCTGATGAAGCACCGGTGATCAGCGCCATTTTATCGCTCAGTTCGAAATAATCGTTTGCCAGAACTGGCCTTATGTTTTTGCTCATACTGGGTTACTTGCCCTGGTTATCTTGTCTCGGTTCGTGTGTAAACTGAACTGCCGTCAAAACTAAAGAGTACCTGACAATGCCGAAACAGCGTCGATTTATTCAGTGTGATGTATTCAGTGACCATCCTACCAAAGGTAACGCCCTGGCCGTAGTGCTCGATTCAGATGACTTGAGTGAAGGTGCCATGCGCTCGTTTGCGGCCTGGACGAACCTGGCTGAAACCACGTTTTTGTTCCCTCCGGATAATCCTGAAGCTGATTATCGTGTTCGTATTTTAACGCCAACCAGGGAAATGCCATTTGCCGGGCACCCCACGCTAGGAAGCTGTGCTTCTTGGTTGCATGCCGGTGGTAAGCCAAAACAAGCTGGTGTTGTGCGCCAGGAATGCGGAGTCGGTATTGTGGAAATCGATATTTCATCGAGTATTCCAGCGTTCACAGCGCCACCCACTACCATTTCAGACATGCCTGCAGACACATTTTCAGCATTAACGTCCAAGCTTTGCATCAATCCTGATCACGTTGTGCGCTACGCGATTTTAAATAACGGGCCTGAGTGGCATGCGTTTGAATTACAGAACGCAGCTCAGGTGCTGGCGGTGGACTCTTCCAAAGTACGCTATCCTGATGAAGAAAGTATTGGTTTAATCGGACCGCATGCCCCTGATTTGGAGTGTGACTTTGAAGTTCGCATGCTCGCACCATCAAGCGGTATGAGTGAAGATCCGATAACAGGTTCGCTTAATTCCGCCTTAGCGCATTGGCGGCTCCATAACAATGAACTTGATGAAAAAATTCTGGTTGCACAGGGTACCGTTATCGAACGGCACGGTCGTGTGCATATTACGCCCAGCAGCACTGAAAAAGGACAAGCCAGTATTGGTGGGCACACGAACATATTAATCGAGGGTACCGTTATTTTATGATGCTTGAAGGCGTTCGTATTATTGAAGTTGAAGGTTTAGGGCCTGCGCCGTTTGCTTCTATGCTGTTGGCCGATTTAGGTGCCGACGTCATTGTTGTGCACAGGCCGGTTGCTGGCGGCACACCGGGCATGCCCGAGCAACCAGTGCTGGATAGGGGTAAACGGTCCATAGCGCTGAACCTGAAAGACGCAAACGATGTTAATACGTTCAAGCGATTGGTTGAGTCGGCTGATGCCTTGGTAGAAGGCTTTCGTCCTGGCGTAATGGAACGCTTGGGGTTAGGCCCGGAAGAATGTCTTGAACTAAATCCTCGTTTGGTGTTTGGCCGCATGACTGGCTGGGGCCAGGACAATGACATGAGCATGATGGCCGGGCACGATCTTAATTATGTCGCCTTGTCGGGTGCTGCCTGGTACTCGTCACCACCCGATGCCGCGCCACAACCGCCGCCGACGCTGGTTGGTGATATCGGTGGTGGTGCTTTATACCTTGTTGTCGGTGTGTTAGCAGGAATTCTCAATGCAAAATCAACTGGCAAGGGCACAGTTGTCGATGCAGCAATTGTTGATGGTTCAGCGCACATGATGAATTTATTAATGACCTTGAAACAAGGTGGCGGCATGGTCACGCAAAGAGGGCAGAGCTTATTGGATGGTTCGCACTTTAGTCGTTGTTACCTGACCAAAGACAAGCGTTATATAAGCGTGCAATGTTTAGAGCCAGCGTTCTATTCTGTGTTCTTGAGCAAGTTGGGGTTGCAAGATGATCAACTATTTTCGCAGCAATTTGAAAAGTCACTTTGGCCATCTCAGGCAGCTCGCCTTCAATGTATTTTTGAAACAAAAACGCGCGACGAGTGGGAGGCATTGTTTGCAGGGTCGGATGCTTGTGTTGCTCCGGTACTGAGCCCGGATGAAGCTAGCGATCATTCAATGATGCGAGAGCGAGGCGTTTGGATGGAAAAACAAGGGGTGTTACAATCAGCCGCTGCGCCTCGATTCTCTACCGGAAACAGTTGGAAACACAGACCTAGCCCGAAACGAGATGAGCATAAGCAAGCCATTCTGGATGAACTTAGCGGAAATTTTGGGAGCTCTGTAAGTTGAAAACGAAAATCGCTGATCAAGTTGCCGAGGTTATCGAACATTATCCGCCGAAAGCCAAAGCAGTATTTAACAACGTTAGAAAAATTGTTATCAGTGCAGCGAAAGAATCTGGCGGGCTGGAAAACACAACGGAAACATTAAAGTGGGGAGAGCCAAGTTATCTTGCTGAGGGTGGAAGCACTGTTCGCATGAAGTGGACCGAGAAAGAACCCGGTCAGTTTTTCTTGTATTTCAATTGTAATTCTATTCTTGTGGAAACCTTCAGAGAACTGTATCAGGATGAATTTAAATTCGATGGTAATAGAGCAATTTCGTTTCCATTGAAAGGTAAGCTGCCTGATGCTGCGTTAAAGCACTGCATATTAATGTCTATGCAATACCATAAATTGAAAAAGCTTCCTTTGTTGGGTAACTGACTTTATACACTGTTATCTGCAGCGCGCTGCTATTATTGTGAATATTATAATGAGGATAACTTCCAAGCATGTCTAGCGCTTCATTACGCGAATCCGATCTACGCGATTCTCTCTGTCGATTCGGTGCATCCTTGTTTGATCGTGGCTTAACCATGGGCAGCAGCGGCAACATTAGCGTTCGTTTGGCAGGTGGCGGCTGGTTGGTATCACCAACGAATGCCTGTCTTGGCGCTCTGGACCCAGACAAGCTCAGCATTCTCGATGCCAGTGGTAATCACTTAAGCGGTGATGCACCAACAAAGGAAGTGCCATTGCATACCGCTATGTACGACACCGTCCCAGAATGTGGTGCCATTGTTCACTTGCACTCAACTCACTCTGTTGCCGTTTCCATGTTGCCCGAAACACCTGCCGAGAACGCGATACCACCGCTCACGGCATACTATGTTATGCGTGTTGGCAAGACAGCATTGGTGCCATACCATCGACCGGGTGACCCTTTGGTGGGCGATGCAATAAGGGGTTTGGCTGGCAAGTACACGTCCGTTTTGCTGGCAAATCATGGTCCGGTTATGGCGGGCAAAACACTCGAAGCCGCTGTTTACGCTACTGAAGAACTTGAAGAAACGGCCAAGCTGCATTTACTCACGCGTGGGCTGAACCCAAGAGTGTTGACTGATGAGCAGATAGCTGAACTTAGCAAGTAAGATTTAGCAGGTAATACTAAGCAGGTAACCTGTTACGTTAGCGCGACAGAGGATCGTCCAATGCCATGCTAAATCGACGTGGCATTAAACCAGACTGAAACCAGCTAACAAACGAATAGATTGAGTACACAGGCACACCGGTAAGTTTGCGAATAGCGGCTGCGTAGGGCACCATGTTTGTACACTCGAGCACTATGGCACCGATGTCTGTATGCTGCTGCATGAGTTTTTCTGCTGCCTGTAAGTTGTCTGTCTCACACTGATCAAAATCCAGACTGGCCCGATCATTTAATATGCCACTGGAAAACTCGCCGTTGACGTCGGTGCCGCCGATGGGTGTGTCCAGTGCGATGTTTGCAGCTGTAAGATGTGCCTCAGTTAAAGTATCTTTAGAAATGGTCAGTACGCCAACACGTTTGCCTGGCGGCAACATGGCTTGAATCAATGGTACTTGCATTAATGATGATGCAGCCACTGGCACGCCAACGGCTTCGCTTAGCTGATCTTGTATCAGCGCTAAAAAACCACAGTTGGTTGTAATGCCATCAGCACCGGTTTTGACTAAATCGCGCGCTTCATCGATAAACAGTTGAGCCAATTTGTTAGGGTCGTTTCTGACAACCAGGTCGGGCGTTGCACCGCGAACCACGCGATACTGCACTGGA
Organism: uncultured Granulosicoccaceae bacterium; assembly: GCA_938045275.1. Lineage (GTDB taxonomy): Bacteria > Pseudomonadota > Gammaproteobacteria > Granulosicoccales > Granulosicoccaceae > Granulosicoccus. The sequence continues at coordinate 24,338 of CALIMV010000215.1, read as the reverse complement.
AAGGGCCAGGTTAGTGCATTGCCCATATCCCCAACAACACGAGGAAATTGCGTTTCGAGCATCAGAATACCCACGTTGGCACCAAAGACTGTTTTACCACCGAGATGTGTTGTCACTGTGCGACCTTGATTGCGTTTAACAAGGTCATGTTACGACACCGGTGTGAACAAGGGTAGTAAATTCGCGGTGACAGACAAAGTTAGATCCGATGACTTATTGTTCGGATACGGTCGGTTTTCATGATTCTGCCACTTGCTATGTATAACGCGTGGTAGTGCACCTTTCCTGCCTTTTTAACTTGGCATTTTATCTCTTGAGAAAACACCTTCAGGTTTTTCCTAACCTATTCCTTGTGTAGTCGCTACTAGGGAAATCCCTAATGGTCACTCTGTTGAGATCTAGATAGCCTGATTACCTGAAAGCAGTAGCAAAGATGAGTAGAGCCAAATGGTGCTACCTGTTGTAATTGGTCGCGGTAATTGACAACGCATGGTCTTGCAATGCTTTCAGCACACTTTAAAAAACTGGAGAGTAATAATTTATGCGTATTTACAAATACCTGATGAGTTCATCATCAACAGTAGCGACCTTTTGTTGTCTGCTATTCATTCTCGGTATGACCCCAACTCTTGCTCATGCGAGTGCGACTAACTGCGATTATCGAACCTGGTATGGATATTCCACCGGTAATGCTGGCGACTACGCGCAGTGCATGTATGTGGGAGGAAGAAGTGAAGCAGTTTGGGAAATAAAGGGGTCAGTATACCAATGGGTTCAACCAGGCCTCGGCCCTGGGGCGCCTGTGCCTATTCCGAACACCAGCAACATTTGTACAACAATTCAGTTCAAGTATAGAAAAAGGGGTAGTTCCAGTTATACCTATTCTAGCCAAAGTCAGCCTTGTCACAGGCCTGCTTTTATGAATCAGCAGCATCGGGTATACAAGCCACGTCACCCATTTTATCTTGCTGATCGTTCTAATGTTTGTATGCGCTATAAAAACAGTAAGACAAACAACAGTTACACAGGTTGGACTTGCATACAAATCCGGAAATAAACTACTTTGTGGGCTCGGCCTTCCAGGTCGGGCCCATCTTTGGAGCATATAAAAACATGAATACGAAATTCGTTTTAGTGATAGCTTCACTGGTTTTTACTGTTGCTGTATTTCACATTGTAACGTCAGAAACTGAAATGTCCGAAGAGACAACTGAAATGTTGGTGCGACCAGATGAAACAAATACGGCTTCGACGCAGGAACAAGCTGCAGATGTTGCGCATAATTTCGAAGTTGCAAGCCCAACTGCATTGACTAATAGTGCGTCAAGTAATGTAGCATTCCCGGAGCCAGTCGTTATTTCAAACGATAATGATATCGCCTCAAATTATGGGATGAAAGAGGGGACATTTATTAGCTCTTTTCTAGCGTTATCGATTGATGGTGAAATCAACGAGAGTGTTCTGGCTGAATATTTAGCTCGTCTTGAGGAAATGCTCGATTTCGAGAAAGATCTGTTTGTGCAATTGCTGATTGAATATGACTCTATGAATGGTGAGTTTAGAGAGATATTTTCAACAATGCTGTCATCGTTAAATCAGAGCAAATTGGAAAATTTAGTTCTAAGTAAATTGCAGGCGGAACCAGAATCAGATCAGTGGCACAGGCTATTATCTGAATTTGGGGTGACAAGTGCTAATGGTATCGATACCGTGTTACAAGAAATGTCGCAAGTTAGTGAGGATAAGTTACCAGCCTTTATATCATCGCTCAGACCAACTGATTCCCCGCCTTATCACAAAGGCGCTATCACAGCCGCGCTGCAAACCTACATGGATTATGATGATGTCAATACTAAAATGGCAGTTATTGGTGTAGCGGCTCGTTCGGATTCTCCAGAAGATATTTCAATTGTTTCTCAAAGCTATACAAGTCCAATAGAATCTGTTCGCGAGTTTGCAATACTTGAAACTCAAAAGTACGGGGTTGGAAACCAAGAACAGAAAAATGGCTTAATGTCAGTTCTTATGAATGAATCTGAAAAGTCACACTTACGAAGTAATGCCTACAATGCAATTATGGATATGGAATTAACAGAGTCGGACCAACTGGTTGTTAGTCATTACAGTGATTTATTCGATGATCGTTATGAGTAGCTTTGGTTGTTCGGGAAACAACAGGGACCATTAACCTCATAGTCATAAACAAGTTATAGTTCGAACAGCCTGGCACAGCTCGCACGTCGGGTACCTTATTTAGTTATAATCGACGTTCAATCTGATCTCATAAGCGTCGTGGTATAACGAGAAGACCTGGCGCTGTGTATTACACAGGCATAGCGACAATGAATCCCGATAAAAACACGCTCAGTGGTGCGCAGGCGCTGGTACGTATTCTAGAGGCTCACGACGTAAAACACATTTTCGGTTTGTGTGGCGATACCACGCTGCCGTTCTATGATGCCATGCACACGCTCGATCACGACATCAAGCACGTGTTAACCCGCGATGAGCGTAGTGCGGCATACATGGCAGATGGTTATTCACGTGTTACGGGCAAGCCGGGCATATGCGAAGGGCCTTCTGGTGGTGGTGCAACTTATATATTGCCCGGACTCATCGAGTCGAACGAATCTTCCTATGCAGTATTGGGAATAACAACGGATATTTCGGTGGCAAGCTATGGAAAATACCCGTTAACCGAAGTTGATCAAAAAGCCTTGATGGCGCCTTTAACCAAATGGAATACGGTTATTACACAGGCTGATCACATCCCGCGCATGGTGCGACAAGCTTTTCGCTCGATGACGACAGGTCGGTCCGGGTCTGCGCATCTGGGTTTACCTTACGACGTACAATATCAGCCGGTGGCCCCCGAAGATATTTGGGCCGATAAAAACCACACCCATTATCCGGCCTACCGTGTAGCGCCTGAAGCCAACGCTGTACAAGCTGCGGTTGAATCTATTCTCTCAGCTAAAAATCCTATTGTGGTTTGTGGCGGCGGTATTGTCATTAGTGGCGCTATGGACGAACTTGCGCGTTTGGCGACGCGACTGGACATGCCGGTAGCAACATCCATATCCGGTCAGGGAAGCTTGGCCGAAACACACCCAAACTGTCTCGGTGTGGTGGGTTCGAATGGTGGTACCGATCAAACTTGGGAATTGCTTGCAGCTGCCGATATGGTCGTGTTTATGGGGTGCCGGGCAGGGTCTACAACGACAGCACGTTGGGAAGCACCGAAGCCGGGTGCGCGGATTGTTCATTTTGATTCAGACCCAATGGTGATTGGAGCCAACTATAAAACTGAGGTGGGTGTAGTTGGTGATTTGCGATTAGCACTGCAAGCCGTTAACGCGGAAATGGATAGACTGGGGCATGCGGCGCAAGCCTTTGGTGGTGCCGCCTCTATTGAGGCTGCGAAGAAAACCAAGTTTGAACTGTTCAGCGTGCACGCCAACTGTGAAGAAAAACCCATCAGACCAGAGCGTGTTATCGATACGATGATGCAAGTATTGCCTGAAGATGCAACCATCGTTTCCGACCCAGGAACATCGTGTCCTTATTTTTCCGCCTACTATCAGCTGCCGGTGGCGGGTAGGTACTTCATAACCAATCGGGCGCATGGTGCTCTTGGGTATTCGCTAAGTGCAGCGCTTGGTGCCTGGTTTGGTCGGCCGCACAGTAAAGTGGTGGCGATGATGGGCGATGGGTCATTCGGCTTTACGTGCGGAGAATTAGAAACGGTGGTTCGTCACAAAGCACCCATAACCTTTATTGTTTTTTCTAACAGCGGGTATGGCTGGATTAAGGCCAGTCAGGAGGCTGATTGCGATAAACGTTATTACAACGTTGACTTCAATCGTGTTGATCATGCCGCAGTTGCTGTTGCGTACGGTGTAAAAGCCTGGCAGGTTGAAGACCCAGCTGCACTGAAATCAGCACTACAGGAAGCCATTAGTCACGAGGGACCCTCGTTGGTCGATATCGTATCCCAGCCACTGGAACAGGCGAATGCGCCTGTGCGTCGCTGGATGGGATAGGGGTCGCATATTGTGATTAGCATGGTTCACTAGTCGATAAAAAATGCAATAAATTCATCCGTCTAAACAGATTTTTATCAGCCTGTAGATCTTGCTACAATAAACGCTTGCCAACGGAGTCCAATATTAAAGTGAAAAAGATTATTCAAACAGCCACTGCGGCTGTATTAGGTATGGGCCTTAGCATGGGTCTTGTGGGTGCGGTTCAGGCGGAATCAGTGCTTAACGAAATTCTTAGTGAAGGGAAGTTAAAAGTAGGTACAACAGGCGACTGGAATCCCATGTCGGTTCGTGACCCTGCTACCAATACCTACAAAGGTTACGATATCGATGTTATGACAGCATTGGCAGAAGACCTTGAAGTAGAGCTTGAGTTCGTACCCACCGATTGGAAAACACTGGTAAATGGTGTTTCTGCCGGGCAGTACCATCTCACTGGTTCTGCATCAATTTCTCCAGCGCGCATGAAGGCAGCCGGATTTTCCGAAAGCTACCTGTCAGTAGAAATTTATCCTTTCACCATGAAAGACAATAGCGACAAATTTGATGGGTGGGATTCAATAAATCAACCCGGTGTCAAGGTTGCTACAACCCTTGGAACCACATTTGAAAAGCATGCCCGAGAATGGTTCCCGGATGCCGAAATAAAAGTGGTTGAAGCACCGGCACGTGGTTTTAATGAAGTTGTAGCAGGCCGAGCGGATGTGTTTATTACATCGAATATTGAAGGCGCAACACTGAAAGAGAAATTCGATATTGTTCAGGTTGCCGGGTCAGAAGCGCGTGCGCCAGCGGCTATCGCAATGTTGTTACCACAAGATGATCAAGTCTGGATTAACTACATTAACAACTGGGTAAAATTGAAAAAAATGAGTGGATTTTTTGAAGCCACAGGGGCTAACTGGGGCTTATAAGCCATTCATTGAGCAGGCTACGATGCCGCGCCGTTTTGTCGTAGCCTGCTCAACATCACTACCCGTTCTCAACGCCGTCCCTTTTCAACAATAACTAAACTCATGACCGACAACGCCTACGCTATAGAAATGACAGGCGTGCACAAATGGTTTGGTGACTTCCATGTACTGCGCGACATCAATCTGCAAGTAAAACCTGGCGATCGTGTTGTTATATGTGGCCCGTCGGGGTCTGGCAAATCCACCGTTGTTCGTTGCCTGAATGGTCTTGAAACCCATGAAAAAGGCCTGATCACGGTAGACGGTCATCAGCTCACCAAAAAAAGAAAATCCATTGCTCGCATTCGAGCGGAAGTGGGTATGGTTTTCCAGCAATTTAATCTGTTTCCGCATTTAACCGTTCTGGAAAACCTGACACTCGGGCCAATCCTGTCCAGAGGCATGAAAAAGCACGATGCCAATGAGCGTGCCATGGAGTACTTAGAGCGTGTTCATATACCAGAGCAGGCGCACAAAAAACCGGGGCAACTCTCTGGTGGTCAACAACAACGGGTGGCAATTGCCCGGTCCCTGTGTATGGAACCGAAGATCATGCTATTCGATGAGCCAACCTCAGCGCTCGACCCTGAGATGATCTCTGAGGTGCTCGATGTCATGCTTGAGCTGGCCGAAGAGGGCATGACCATGGTTGTTGTGACTCACGAAATGGGTTTTGCACGAAAGGCTGCCGACATGATGGTGTTTATGGATGAGGGAGAGATAGTTGAAACCGGTAATCCGCAGCAGTTTTTCGAAAATCCGACAACTGATCGTTGTCGGCAGTTTCTGAATCAAATTCTGCAGCGCTGAATACGTGACGATGAAATCCCTGTTTAAATACCTGCTGTCTTATGTGGTGCCCATTGTTGTCGCGCTCGCGATTATTGTTGTGGTGTTTTATTTTATCAGTCGCAATAGTGAACCAAAGCTACAGTGGTACGTTGTATCCCCGTTTAACGATCAGGGTCTGGCAAATCTTAAATTTATGTGGTCTGGCACATTGGCGACTTTGCAAATGTCGTTTTTGGCGTTGCTGATTTCAATAGTTGTTGGGTTGATCATAGCCATACCTGGTATTGCCAAAAATCGACCTTTACGCGCCACTAACTACGCTTATGTAGAGATAGTGCGCTCAATTCCTTTGCTGCCATTGATACTATGGGTTTACTATGGAATGCCGCAAATTGCCGGTGTTCAGCTCGACTACTTCTGGGCGGGTGTTTTTGCACTCGCTTTATCTGATAGTGCGTTTGAAGCGGAGATATTTCGTGCCGGCATTCAATCGATTCCGCGAGGCCAGTCGGAGGCCGCACGTACGGTTGGTTTAAATTATTTCCAATCGATGATTTACGTAATTCTTCCGCAGGCAATCCGTCGCATATTGCCGGCCCTGGGCAACCAGTTTGCGTACATGGTTAAAATGTCGGCACTGGTGTCAGTTATTGGTTTACAAGAACTGACTCGCAGAGCGAACGAACTCAATACCACCGTGTACCGAGCGTTGGAAATTTACACTGTGCTGATTATCGAATACCTGATTATTATTCTGATTATTGGTCAGGCAGTAAGGTGGTTGGAACGTAAAATGGGCAACGAAGACGGGAGTGCTCGGAGAAACTGATTTCTTTGCATAATACGCTTCGCGTATCATCTGACTGTCGAATCGAACCATCATGCTCACACAACTTCAATCCGGATGACAATGCATGGCGGATAAATCGTTTCATCCCTCCGAGGCTGATCTTCTGCATGCAATGCGGTTGCTTGTACGTGACGATAGTCAACACTATCCTAATCAAGTCATAAAGCACCAACTCGACATTCTGGCCAGTGGCCAATTACCCGAAAAAGGCATTGGTGAACAAGCCACTCTTGATCAATTAGCACCGATTGTTTTGGATGGCGCTGCAAAGCTTGGGTCTGATATTGCTTTTGCGCATATGGACCCGCCAACACCTTGGATTACCTGGGTAACACACTGTTGGAACGCATCATTGAATCAGAATTTGTTGCACCCTGATGTGTCGCCTGTGGCGGGGGAGTTAGAGCGATGCTTAATAAATTGGCTGACACCTTATTTTGGTATGTCGGGTGGTCATTTGACTCCGGGCTCAACCGTTTCAAACTTGACTGCACTGTGGGCTGCACGAGATTTGAGTGGTGTAAAGCGCGTCATTGCATCTACGTCAGCTCATGTGTCAATAGCAAAAGCTGCTCATATTCTGGGTCTGGAGTTGATCAGCATTCCGGTCAAGCCAACCGGTCAGATTGATGAGTCTTTATTGTCGGAACAAGGTCAAAACTCGGCGCTGGTACTCACCGCTGGCACCACCAGTGAAGGTGCTATAGATTCGTTTTCGAGTGTCGGGAAATTTGCCTGGACACACATTGATGCGGCCTGGGCAGGACCGCTGCGCTTTTCATCACAGCACGCGGACGTATTGGCTGGGATTGAACAAGCAGACTCAGTGGCCGTATCGGCACACAAATGGATGTACCAACCCAAAGAGTGCGGTGTGCTGATGTTTAAAGATGTGCAGTCGGCCAACGATGTACTCAGCGTCAACAGCGCTTACCTGACCAAATCAAATATAGGTCTGCTGGGTTCACACGGAGCCAGTGCTATTCCATTGTTGGCCACGCTGATCGCCTGGGGCCAAGATGGACTTGCTCATCGAATTGACTTGGCCATGAGCAATGCAGATAAACTATGTCAGTTTTTACGCCAGCAGGAAAAGGTGCATGTGTTTAGTGAAAACATTTGCGGTGTCGTGCTGTGGCGTTCTTCTGATAAAAGCGCATCGCACATTTTACAGGCCTTGCCAACAGGGGCTGCTTCGAAAACCACTATTAATGGCGAAGAATGGATTCGGCACGTCAGTGCTAACCCGTCGATCAATTTAAGCTTATTGCAAAAAGCCATCGCTCATTCGTTATCTTGATCACACAATCGAGTTGGTCAACAGTTTTATCTTTCTGTAATAGGCACTAGTGTTAACATTTGCCATGTCATTTGTGATAAAAATGTGTGCGAAAATTTCACGTACATAATCCCATAATATTGAATTGCGCTACAGGAATCAGCCAATGAAGTTCACTAACACATCTGCCCTGGTGGTCATTACTGCCACTTTCTTGTCAGCTTGCTCCATGCTACAAAGTAAGCCCGATGTCGATGATCAACTCATACCGCAAACTGAAATTGTTGTTCCAGAAATACGAATGATTTTCGAGCAAGGCGATACGCTTTGGGAATTTGCCGAACGTACAACAGGCAGTGGTTTTAATTGGGAACAGATAAAAACAGCTAATCTAATAGAAGACGAAAACAATATCGACGCTGGCATTGAATTGATTGTACCGTTTGAATTGGCATTGGAATCTTTGAAAAACAGGTAGTGCCCAAGTAGTACTACAAGTAGAGTTATTGACTTAACACATTAGTTATAAAAGCCGACTTTGCGTTGGCGTAGCCGCAGCTGTCTATTTTTTGTCCTGGCGCTGCGGCGATTTTGATTTGTTCGTATTGCCTGGCCAGATCAGGGTTGTTCCTGAGTTTATCTCTAAACGCTATTTGTGACTGAGCGACAACACCGCCGAGCGGACACCAGTGCAAATGGAACTGTCTGGGGTTGCCTTTTACAAACCACCAACGCCCGGCAACATTCGATTCGCCTCGGCTTGTATAGTCCAATTCAGCAAGTGAATTAATGACTTTGGCACTTGGCGGAAATACCTCAGACTCAAGAACCATATCCAAAATTGGCTTCGCTTTGATACCTGGGATTGCAGTGCTACCGACGTGGTTGAGTTGCACTACCAACGCACCAAGCTTATCCCGCAGACGCTGCGATTCTTCGTTGTAGCGCACAGACCAAAAGGGCTCATGAGGGCAAAGGGCAATCGTTTTCTTTGTCATGATACTCAGTCTGCCGCCTGGCTAAATCCTGGTTGCTTGTTGCTAATTTAAATAGTATCAATATCGCTAACGCTGGTCAGTGCTTGGTTATTGACCGGTTTATTCCTTTGTTATAATTGTCAGGCAGCTTTGCTGTGTGCGAGAGTGGTCAATATTAGGGCCTATTCCCGATCAGAATATCGGTAAGCTGAGCCAACCCAATTTTTCATGAAGCCAGAAACGAAACCTATGCCAACATCCACCCAGAAATTCGACCTTGTCTGTATTGGCCGCGCAGGTGTCGATTTTTACGCCGAGCAGGTTGGGGCACGCCTGGAAGATGTCGGCAGTTTTGCCAAATACATTGGTGGTTCGTCCACCAATATTGCGTGTTGCTCGTCTCGCATGGGTTTAAAGTCGGCTTTGATCACACGCGTTGGCAATGAACATATGGGCCAATTCATTCGTGAACAATTGCAGCGCGAAGGCGTTGACACTTCACACGTTATAACCGACCCGGAACGGCTTACTGCTTTAGTCGTGTTGGGCATTAAAGACAAAGATACGTTTCCGCTGATTTTCTATCGGGAGAATTGTGCCGACATGGCCATCTCCACTGATGATTTTGACGAGTCGTTTATTGCCAGCGCTAAAGCCCTGTTAATTACCGGTACTCATTTTTCATCTGAACAGGTTTATAAAACTTCTCGCCATGCGTTGAAGCTTGCTAAACAGAACAAGGTAAAAACGGTTATTGATATCGACTATCGCCCGGTTCTTTGGGGTCTAACATCCAAAGGTGATGGCGAAACCCGATTCATTGCCAGCGATTCAGTGACCAAACACTTGCAAACTATCCTGCCTGAGTTCGATCTCATCGTTGGTACTGAAGAGGAAATTCACATTGCCGGTGGTAGTACAGACACTGTGCAAGCAATGCGTAACATTCGCAATATTAGCAATGCGGTGCTGGTACTTAAAAGAGGGCCTTACGGTGCCAGCGTATACGAGGGCGATATACCAGCTCATCTCGATGATGGCGTTACCGTACAGGGTGTAAACGTTGATGTATTAAACGTGCTTGGAGCAGGCGATGCCTTTATTTCAGGGTTTTTACGTGGTTGGATCAATAACGAAGGCTATGAACAGGCGCTTCGTTATGCCAACGCCTGTGGGGCCTTGGTTGTGTCTCGTCATGGTTGTACACCTGCCATGCCAACCCGCGAAGAGCTTGACTACTATTTGGCCAACAGCGAAAACATCCCAAAACCCGATCAGGACGCGGAATTAAATTACTTGCATCGTGTTACCACCCAGTCAAATAGCTGGCAGTCGCTGTATATTCATGCGTTTGATCATCGTGTTCAATTTGAAGAGATGGCACAAGTTGCGAACGCGCCTTTATCGCGAATTCCGGAATTGAAAAAGCTGTTGTTCGATGCCACCAACCGTGTTGTTGAACAACACAATTTGCAAGGCAGCAGTGGATTGCTGTGTGACGGTAAGTTTGGACAAAACGTTTTAAATGCTGCAACTGGCTCAGAGCTTTGGATAGGTCGACCTGTAGAGCAACCTAAATCGATACCCATTGAATTTGAAAATGGACAAAGCATAGGCACCATTCTGGAAACCTGGCCCCTTGATCATATTGTGAAATGTCTGGTTTTTTACAGTGCGGCCGATGAGGAAAGTCTGCGTGTACGTCAGGACGCTAAAATGCTGGAGCTCTACGATGCATGTTGCCACAGCCAGCATGAATTGCTATTGGAACTTATCCCACCTGAAGAGGCGATATCGGTTGGGGAGTCACTGTTTAATAGCATCACTCATATCTTTGCGCTTGGTATAAGACCCGATTGGTGGAAATTGCCGTGCATGGATACCGAATGGGTAACAAAAATCGATGCACTGATTGCCCAAACGACACCCCACTGTAAGGGTATTGTGGTGCTTGGCCTGGACGCGCCCAGCGATGAACTGGCAACCGGGTTCAAGGCATTTCGTGAAGCCAAGCTGGTTAGGGGCTTTGCCGTTGGGCGGACAATTTTTGGGCAAGCTGCGCGTGCGTGGTTGGCCGGTGATATCGACGATGCCCAGCTTACCTCACAGGTTGCTGATAACTATGCCGAGGTTATTCAAGCCTGGCGGACGGCTATGCAGTCCTGATTGGGTATTTCTGTAGCACCAGTACATGAATTTATGTTTAAAGTAACCAAACTGACGAGCTGACAGGCCATATGAGCTTCCGTGTACCTGTAAGTTCAGGCTATGATACCCGCACTGGGAACGGTCCCGGTTCTCGTACACCATCGAATCCATTGTGTTTTGGTGAGCGCTTCCATACCGATCCGATTGCTTTTATTCCGGACACAGTTTTGAGACAAGGTCATGATTGAGAATATTATTAATAACAAGCGTACTGCCAGCAATAGCGGACGTGAACAACCCGTATACAACCCGGCTACCGGCGAGGCAATTGATTCGCTGGGTTTGTCAACAGTCGAAGAGGTCAATGCAGCTATAGATGCAGCGGCTGCGGCGTTCCCGGCCTGGTCAAATCAGCCGCCGTTAAAACGCGCATCAATCATGTTCCGCTTTAACGAGCTGATAAACCAGAATGCTGATGCTATCGCTCGTGAAATTTCTCGCGAGCATGGTAAAACCCATGACGATGCATTGGGCGAAGTACAACGCGGTAAGGAAGTGGTTGAATTCTGTTGTGGAATGCCGCAAATGCTCAAGGGTGAGTTTTCTCGAAATGTCGGGCCATCGATCGATAGTTATTCCGATCGACAGGCGCTTGGGGTTTGTGCCGGTATTACACCGTTTAACTTCCCGGCAATGGTGCCTTTGTGGATGTACCCAGTTGCAATCGCCTGTGGCAATACGTTCGTGCTGAAACCATCAGAACGTGACCCTTCCTCTGTCATGATGATAGCCGAGTTATTTCAGGAAGCCGGTTTGCCTGAGGGTGTGTTGAACGTTGTGAATGGCGACAAAACGGCAGTTGATGCGATTCTGGATAATCCGATCGTGCAAGCGGTAAGTTTTGTTGGTTCAACACCGATTGCAGAATACGTGTATCAACGAGGCACTCAAGCTGGCAAGCGGGTGCAGGCATTGGGCGGCGCAAAAAATCATATGGTTGTCATGCCTGATGCTGATCTTGATCAAGCAGCAGATGCGTTAATGGGTGCAGGCTTCGGGTCTGCCGGTGAACGCTGCATGGCTGTGTCGGTTGCGGTACCTGTTGGTGAGGAAACTGCTGATAGATTAGTGGAAAAATTGCGACCACGAGTCGAAGCCCTGAAAGTAGGTCCATCAGATGATAGTGATGCGGAAATGGGGCCTGTTATTACCGCTGATGCAAAGTCACGTATCGTTGGGCTAATTGATGACGGCGTTAATGCTGGCGCTAATTTGGTCGTTGACGGACGCAACCTGAGCCTGCAAGGCTACGAGAATGGTTATTTCCTTGGCGGAAGTTTGTTCGACAACGTCACCACTGATATGCGCATTTACAAAGAAGAAATTTTTGGACCTGTACTGTCCATTGTTCGTGCAGCCAAGTACGACGAAGCAGTCGATATGATCAACGCCCACGAATACGGCAACGGTACAGCGATTTTTACTCGTGATGGCGATGCTGCTCGCAGTTTCACCGACAGCATTCAAGTTGGCATGGTTGGGGTGAATGTGCCCATTCCGGTGCCTGTTGCTTATCATAGCTTTGGCGGTTGGAAGCGCTCGCTGTTTGGTGATCATTCCATTTACGGGCCGGAAGGTGTGCACTTTTATACACGACTGAAAACCATCACTTCTCGTTGGCCCACCGGGATTAAAGAAGGCTCGGTATTTTCATTCCCGACCAATTAGAACACGACTGAACACATCAGAAATCGACACCTGAACAGAGTCAAGCTAGCGCAATCCGTGTGGTTCGCTAGCTGGCTCGGTGCTTTGTTGTTTAGTTAGCATTTTTTCCACTTAAATTTGTTATCAGTGTCTCAAGCTTTCTTAACTTAATCTTTTTTAATCTCTCGCACTGCTTTTATTAAATTCCTTCGTTCTACTACACTTGTTTGCTAAAGCTATCGGTTTTTTAACTGAATTAAATCGGCTTACCGTAGCAAGCGGTAACAGCACTCCTACTAACAGCACTTTTATACGAGCGTTTTCGATCGTGCGGAATGTCGAAATAGCTTCTTTGCATCTCTTGACGAACGGATTCAGACGTCGCACCAATATCTTTGATGTGTTCATCAATGTGATCATCGAACAATAATTCAAGTTCGCGTCGTTCACGCCATACCGCATTCATTACCGGAACATTGATCATTAGTTCGATGACCGTCACGAATAAGTAATTAAGAAACTTAAACGGTATTGCTATTGCTCCGCTAAATTTCATCGCCACTGAGCTTGTTCGCTGCTCTGAATTTTTATTTTTCATTTGCATCCTCTGTTTAGTTGCGGTAAACATGGTGGATACAGTCTTGATCATATTGCTTAAAAGTGGAAACAAACTTATGTGATTGCTGTTATCACGGATATTGATAGTTATCGTGGATTTTGAAAGTTGAGTTAAACCATGCACAGAAATCTTGACCTGGTGTCTTTGCGAACACTGATAGCCGTAGCCGAATCTGGTGGTATGACACGAGCTGCAAACCAATTACATATGACGCAATCGGCAGTTTCCATGCAGATGAAACGCCTTGAACAGCAACTTTCTGTTCAGTTACTGCGGCGAGATGGACGCAAAGTGGCTGCAACGGTGGAAGGTGACCGCTTGATCAGTTATGCACGACGTTTGCTGGATATTAATCACGAAGCAATACGAAGTTTGAGTGAACCCGTATACGATCTGAGCATTAATTGTGGGGTGTCTGGAGACATTGTTCATCCTTATTTGCCGCAAATAGTGCAGGGCTTGCATTTGTCTCACCCACAATTGGGTGTAAACGTCGAATGTGACTTCAGTTATTTTCTGCGTCGTGGACTAAAAAATGGTCTGTACGATGTCATCCTCACCACAGAACTGGCACCGGCGGAGGGTGGTGAGGCGTTGATGAAACAAAGTCTGGTCTGGAAAACCAAACCGAATGGTATTTGTTGGAAAAAACGACCGCTACCAGTGGCTTTGTCTCACAACTGCATGTTCAGAAAGCCTGCGCTTGAGGCGCTGGACAAGGCGGGTGTATCGTGGGTTGACGTTACGCATTCAATGAACGACACATCAGCGTTGGTGTGCTCTTCTGCTGACCTGGGCGTGCGTGCAGAAATGACGGACGGTTGTATCAACGGAATTACCGAAATACAGCACGATGGCGAACTGCCTGCATTGCCAGACTATAAGGTGGTAATGTATTTTTCGCCAAGTGTGGATAAGGTCATCGCTAACGAATTCGCGAATATTGCTCGAAGTGTATTTGCTCATTAAATAGGTAACTAAATTATGCAAATTGCAGAAGGTCCTTCAATTAAGGCAGTAGAAGCACTGTTGCATGCGAATGACTTGCCTATTGCCGATTTATCTGCGTTACTGCCAAACGATTTTTTGTATTGTGGAACGGCTGAAAATCCAACTGGCGTCATTGGATTGCAGATCGAGGGCACAGTTGGGTTACTGCGTTCGTTAGTGGTATCTCACACTCGGCGACATCAGGGGTATGGCGTAGCCCTGGTCGCAGCTCTTGAGTCAAAAGCGAAAAATGCCGGAATTGACGAGCTGTTTTTATTAACTGAAACAGCCGAAGCCTTTTTTGCAGATATGAACTACACAATAGTACCCAGGGATAGTGCACCAACAGCGATAAAAAATACCGCTGAATTTAGCGATTTATGTCCAGGTGATGCAACGTTAATGTACAAAAAACTTGGCTAAATGGCCGCGATGCGATGTTCTTACAGCAAACTTGTTATAGCGAACACAGCGTATTGGCATTGCCGCTATCTAGGCCAGAATCAAGTCCAGTGAATGATAGTTAAGTTGGTCATCGAAGTAATACTGTTCAGCTTGCGCCCATAGCTGCTCCCAATCGGTTCTAATATTTTCTCCTTCTCGCGCGATCAGTTGCTTTTCTCGAACTGGCCCTGGTACTTCCAACATTACGCGTAAATCAAACAGTGATGTTAGCTCGGTTCTACCGCTGTAAACGCCTTCAAGCAAAACGACTGCCGTGGTCGAACAGGTGGATTTGGAATTGCAGTAGGGTACTCGGTCTGAATCCCAGTTTTCGCTGTGCCAATCAAATGCGTACCAGGAAGCAACACCTTTGGCTTTCAACGCTGAGATAACCGAGTGTTGATTTTTCCAATCGATACAGCAACGCGCATTTTCGCTAACTTGTCGTGATGACCACAATTTCAAACTGCCGCCGGTATAGAATTCATCTCCTTCAATGACACTTACCGAAGGCATGTTGTTGGCTATATACGCTGCCAGCGTTGACTTGCCTGAGCCACCTCTGCCATCCAAAGCGACAAAGCAGGGTTCATCGCTTTGATTTTGATGAGAATTAATGAGCTCTAACAGCGGCTCGGCGAGTTCCGCTGTTGACTTGTGGTTCATTGAGATGTGATGTGCGAATCTGACAATGTTACTAAAATGGTAAATCGTCTGCGTCGCATATGAATTTCACCAATGGTGAAACAGTTTTGAACAGTCGCGCGGTTTGCTTGCTAAAATCTTTTGCATAAACGGTTGATATTTTTAGATTTTGAGCAGCGATAAAGTCTTTTCGTTTTAGGTCGTTTATTAACGGATGATCTGCATCAAATCCTTTTGGTGGTCGTTTGAGAGATTCCCCACCAAAGTTAAAATCGTTAGTGCCGGTTAATTTTTTGGTGATTTTTTTCCATTCTTTTGGATACTCGTCCATTAAGGTACGAACATTTCTAAGTGTGTTGCTTTCGGGGCGCCAAATGCCGGCGGCCAGAAAAACATCACCGGGCTCAATGTGCAAATAGAAACCGGGCGCATGCACATCCTTGCCACGTGCGTGTCTGAATTGAATGCCTATGTTGGTTTTGTACGGTGTTTTGTCTTTGGAAAACCGGATATCCTTGTGCACGCGCATTAATGAACCACCGACTTTTTTGGGGCTCACAACAAAATGTGGCGATATCTTG
Source organism: uncultured Granulosicoccaceae bacterium (assembly GCA_938045275.1). Classification (GTDB taxonomy): domain Bacteria; phylum Pseudomonadota; class Gammaproteobacteria; order Granulosicoccales; family Granulosicoccaceae; genus Granulosicoccus. The sequence goes on along the minus strand of CALIMV010000215.1, from coordinate 8,310 downwards.
GCGATATGCTGATCCATTGACTCGATGTAGTCCAATGCCGGTGTTCTGACTTCATCCTCGTAACGCTGCCTGTTTTTATCAAACCAGATTTTGTTGTTGTTCTGATTTAATTCCTTAAGAAACGATATGGTTTTGCGAGTAAACATTTGCCAAGCTCCTAATACGAATAGCACGGTGGACATAGTATCGCATACGCTAAATACACTTCTGTATTGCGCCGAGCAATGTATCCCGGACTATTAGCTGGAGTTGCTGCAAGACGTCGAACCTGGTGAAAAGCCTTCACGTCTGTGCGTCAATATATTCACCGTAATGCAACGATAATAATGGGATACTACTGGGCCGCTTTTTCTCTTAGACTGACTATGTATCATTGCGTGTGTAAGTTGAATTAATATGCCCTCGGATTTTCCGTTTCTGGGCCTTTTAGGTCAACTTGATGGACTGACTCTGGCGCTTGTTGCTGTTGCGGCGTTTGCCACGGCCTTATTCCACTCAGTCGCCGGATTCGCAGGCGCCTTGCTGTTATCGGTTTGCCTTGCGCCGTTAATTGGCGTGCGGGCGGTTGTTCCAGTCGTGGCACTCGCGATGATCATCAGTAATTCAAATCGAATCTTGTTATTCCGCACACATATAAACTGGCGGGCTTACGGGGCGATTATGATCACGGGCTTTCCGGGCATTGTGTTCGGAGCGGTTGTGTATCTTTTTCTATCGGTAAAAGCCATAGCATTTGTTATGGGTTGCTTTCTGATTATTTCTATTCCACTACGGCGGGTGTTCAAAAAGCGAAACTACAATGTTGGTTACGGTGGTTTGTCTGCGGTGGGAGTCGTATATGGTGTTGTCTCTGGTACCGTGTTTGGCGGTGGTTTGATTCTAGGCCCGTTTTTACTTGGTGCCGGGATTGTCGGGCAGGGGATTGTTGGCATTATTGCCGCATTAGGGCTAACGTTGAATATCACAAAAACACTGGTTTTCGGGGTGGGTAATTTACTGGATGAAGAAATGGTGGCGCTGGGCATTATTGTAGGCGTTTGTACTATACCTGGCGGTTTGCTTGGAAAATGGATTGTGAAACGTTCCCGTGTTGAAGTACACACCGTTATTGTCGAACTCTTAATGTTCGCCGGCGGTTGTTATTTTATTTATCAAGGTTTGTACTTACTCAACGACTAACGATGCTCAACAGTAAATTGCGTTCGGCAAACGTAAGAAAGTTAGCTAATTTTCAGCAAAACATTGCCGATTTTTTCACCTGATTCTACGTAATGAAATGCATCGACAATTTCGTCGAGTGTGTATGTGCGATCGGTCAGCGGCAGGTATTGGTTGGTTTGAAGTAATTCGCACAAATAATCTGCATCTGTTTTGCGGTTTTCTGGTATCGGAAAATGCACTTTTTTCTTACTGAGCTTTGCGGTGTACAGTGCCAAAAAGGGGTTTTGCGCATAAGGCCCCAATTCGGTGGACATGTATATACCGTGTGGCTTCAATATATTTTTGCACTGACCAAACGTGCTCTTGCCAACAGCATCGTATACCACATCAAACGTTGTTTTGAGCTTGGTAAAATCTTCACTCATAAAGTCCAAAACTTTTTTGGCACCCAGCTGCTTCACTGTTTCGATGTGTGCCGGTCCACAAACCGCCGTAACCTCTGCACCCAGTGAATGAATAATTTGAATAGCGGCAGAACCGATGGCGCCGGTACCACCATTAACCAGTATTTGCTGTCCGGCGGAAATCCTGGCTGAACGAATGCCGAACAGTGCGTAGTGAGCACCTTCCAGAGCTGGTGCTACTTGAGCGAATGACAAATGTTCAGGTATTTTTCCGATCAAGCCATTAACATTCATTGCCGTGTATTCTGCGTGGCCACCGAATCCAAAATCATCATCCTTAAAGCCGCAGACCCTATCGCCTACTTTAAATTCATGAACCGATTGCCCAACTTTCACAATTTCACCAGCAAACTCACAACCTAACGTTGTGCTACGTGGTTTGGTTAACCCTGCGAAAAATCGTAAGATGAAAGGTTGACCACGTAAAAAGCCGCAATCCGTTCTGTTTACAGTTGAGTAGTGCACTTTCACTAGCACTTCGTCTGCCGCGTAGCTGGGTATCGGAATGCGGCGTATTTCAAGCTGCTCCGGGGCGCCGTATTTTTCGTAACATGCCGCTCGCATAGTATTGCTGCTGTTCATTCTTCCTCGCAAACTTACACTGTAAGTTAATGATGAATAGCTTATACTTACAGTGTAAGTTTTGTCAACCGTGTCGAATGAAAAGTATGGCTGCGCGAAAGTCCGCTTCAGGAACATCGAAACCGTCACTGACTCGCGAGAAAGTGCTGCATCAGGCTTTAAAAATGGCAGATGCAAACGGCTTGGCGTCTTTGTCGATGAGAAAATTGGCTGATAAGTTGGGCGTTGAAGCAATGTCTTTGTACAACCATGTGCGCAACAAAGACGATGTTATTGACGGCATTGTCAGCCTGGTCATTGCTCAATTTAGGTTACCGGATAGCAGTGAGCACTGGAAAACGGCGATGCGTAACTGTGCGATTTCCACTCACGAAACACTGCTCGAACATCCGTGGGCTGCACAGCTATTGATATCAAGAATCTCGGTCAGTGAAAGCATGATGGTCTATACAAATGCGTGTTTCGGTTGTTTGGCCAATGCGGGGTTTACTTACGAGTTGACTGATCATGCGTGGAACGCGATCAGTAATCATATTTATGGCTTTACTTTAACGCTGATCAATTCACCGGTTGATTCAAACGACTACGCACAAGCTGCAAAGCAGTACCTACCAGTGGTGCCTCAAGACACCTATCCACATGTGCACGCGATGATGCAGTTGATTATCAGTGGCGATCATAATGGTGTTAATAACGTTGAGTTTGGATTAGACCTGATACTCGATGGTTTGGACGCAATGTTGAAATCGACGTGATCAAGCATATCGTGCGATTGGCATGAAACGCTAGATGGCGAACTTTAAAGCGGCCCCAGCGTGTAACAGGGTCGTGTCGAACGAGGTTACCGGTACATCATTGGCAGATAACAACAACCCGACTTCAGTGCAACCGAAGATCACACCATCAGCGCCTGAATCAACAGCTCGTTGCACTATATTCTGATATTTTCTCCGTGATGTATCTTTAATGACGCCTTGGCAAAGTTCATCATAAATAATGTCGTGCACAATGGTTCGTTCTGATTCGTCTGGAATTGAAACGTGGATATCATGTTTGGATTCAAGATGTCCTTTATAAAAATCTTGCTCCATTGTGTAGCGGGTGGCTAGCAATAGCGGTTTTTTAACATTAGCTGCCTTAATTGCACTGGCTGTGGCGTCGGCAATATGTATTAACGGAATCGTCACCGAGTCGGATACTTCTTTGGCCATTTTATGCATGGTGTTGGTGCAAATGACAATGCATTGTGCACCACCTTGTTCCAGCCTTCGAGCCGCTCGAATCATTTCTTCGGTGGCCGCAGGCCAATTGTTGCTAGCCTGCAAAGCTTCAATAGTGGCGAAATCGAAAGACCATAATAATAGTTGGGCGGAATGTAAGCCACCGCACTGTTCGCGTGTCAGTCGATTCAATAGCTGATAGTACACAACAGTACTTTCCCAGCTCATACCGCCGATTAGGCCAATCGTTTTCATTGGACAATATTAGCAAAAGAGTAACAAAAGAAAAGGGCTGCGATTGCAGCCCTTTCAGAATTTAAAATAGGTAGCTTCTCACAGCTTGCAATGCATTATTCAGCTGCCGTTTTTGCCTGCTTCAATCAATTACTGAATTCTAGCGCTGGTAAGTCCAAATTCGAATTAATCGATTTTTGTGGCTTTACCCTTACCAGAGTTCTGAAGCTTGGGTTTGACTTTATCGTTATACATCTGTTTAACCATATCCCAATTACGACCAACCCACCAACCTGCACCGAATAAAATTAACGACCACAACATAGTTACTTACCCCACAATTAGTTTAATTTAGTAGTTTAATTACCAAATTCATTTTCGATATTAAATTGCCTGCCCGACGGAATGGAATCCGAAGGCCGACAGTGACTGAGTCTGCCCTAATGATAATGGGGACGACTGCGGATTTAGCAATAGGTTAACACGCGGATCGGTGGGCTCTGCAACCGCTATTCGCGCTAGAGTGTGCAAATTAGCGTTAACATTTAGTGAGAAATTGTGGCGTGCGTAAGTGCTTGATAGCTAATGCAAGCGCGCGGTGAGTCCGTTGAAAAACGGATAGATCACCGCGACAATGCAGCATTGATTAGCCATACGTATTACATGTTGGGGTAGTTCGGCCCACCGCCGCCTTCTGGCGTCACCCAGGTGATGTTCTGGCTGGGATCTTTAATATCGCAGGTTTTGCAGTGAATGCAATTTTGCGAGTTAATCTGGAATTGAGGAATATCGTTCTCGGTCACCACCTCATACACGCCAACCGGACAGTAACGCTGGGCTGGTTCTGCGTATTTAGGCAGATTCTCTTTGATCGGTATGCTGGCGTCTGCCAAAGTCAGATGCACCGGCTGATTCTCTTCGTGATTGGTGTTGGACAGAAACACAGATGAGGGCTTGTCGAAACTGATCTTGCCGTCTGGACGCGGGTATGTGATAGGCCGACAGCTATCCGCGCGCTGCATGGTAGCGTGATCGGGAATATCGTCACGCAGTTTGAAGGGCAGTTTGCCTTGAAAAATATTCTGGTCAATAAAGTTGTAAGCACCACCGAAAAACATGCCCAATTTGTGCATGGCCGGACCGAAATTCTTTGATGATTCTAATTCGTCATACACCCAGCTGGCTTTAAAGTTATCGGCAAACAGGGTTGCATCAATTGCACGACCATCGCCTTTGGCAAGTTCGGTAGCGAGCGTTTCGGCAGCAATCATGCCGGATTTCATGGCAGTGTGAGTTCCCTTGATTTTCGCGAAGTTCAAAGTGCCAGCATCGCAACCAATTAAAAGTGCACCCGGTAGGTGCATACGGGGCAGGGAGTTCAAACCACCTTTAACAACGGCACGGGCTCCGTAGCTAACGCGCTTTCCACCTTCGAGTTGACTTGATATAAGCGGATGATGTTTGAAACGTTGAAACTCATCGAAGGTGCTCAAATGTGGATTGCTGTAGTTCAAATCGATGATCAGTCCCACTACCACCTGATTGTCTTCCAGATGATAAAGAAACGAGCCGCCGGTGGTTTTCGATTCATTCAATGGCCAGCCAGTACCATGAAGTACCAAACCTGGCTTATGGCGTTTTGGGTCAACATCCCAAAGCTCTTTGATGCCAATGCCGTAGTGTTGTGGTGAACAGCCTTCATCGAGTTTGAATTTTCTAATTAATTCCTTCCCGAGGTGACCACGGCAACCTTCCGCAAAGACGGTGTACTTTGCGTGTAGTTCCATACCGACTTCGTGACTGTCTTTCGGGTTACCTTCAGCGTCCAGACCCATGTCGCCAGTGGCGACGCCTTTAACGCTACCGTCGTCGTTGTACAGAATTTCCGCAGCAGCGAACCCTGGAAATATTTCAACACCCAGACTTTCGGCTTGCTCACCCAACCATCGTGTCAAGTTACCCAGGCTTACGATGTAATTGTTATCGTTGTGCATGGTTTTGGGTGCCATCCAGTTCGGAATTTTGAAGGCACCTTCAGGTTTGGTGAAGTAAAATATCTCGTCTTTTGTAACTGGTGTTTTCAATGGTGCCCCCATGCTTTCCCAGTCCGGGAAAAGCTCGGTTAGGGCTCGAGGTTCAATGACTGCACCAGAAAGAATGTGAGCGCCAACCTCAGAACCTTTCTCCAGCACAACTACACTGATTTCTTGATCATTTTGTTGGGCTAATTGCATAAGGCGGCAGGCGGTACTGAGTCCGGCAGGACCTGCGCCAACAATAACAACATCGAACTCCATCGATTCACGTTCTGTAGTCATAGTGGTTACTCGGTATTTCAGTTAGAGGCCATAAACAGCTTATTACCATGGATACGCTGCGGTAGGCGTTAGTTCAGTTGTGAGTTGCACACTGAATTATATAGGGTTGTTTGTATTAGTGGATTGAACTAGAAGCTCTCAAGCGCCAACAAATCGGTGGTTTTGCCTTTTTTTGCAGGTCTTGCTCGTGCGCCATGCTCCTTTCGCAGCCGCTTTGCCAACGCTTTCTGAGCTCTCTTTTCGCCATGCACCAGCAACACTGGAGGGGCATCATTAAAGCTTGCATACCAGTCCATCATGCCTTCCTGGTCGGCATGGGCGGATAGGCCACCTACAGTGTGAATTTGGGCCGCTACCTTGATACGCTGACCCCAGAGTTTTATAAACGGTTCGCCGTCCACCAGTTTTCGTCCTGTTGAGCCCGGTGATTGGTAGCCGGCAATAATGACATGGGTTTCTGGCTTCCAAACGTTATGCTTTAAATGGTGCCTGATGCGTCCACCCGTGCACATGCCGCTACCGGCAATAACAATGGCGCCGGACTGAATTTTGTTAACTGCCATTGAATCCTGTGGTGATTTGCTGAACGAAAGATTGGGCATGTTCAGAAGTGGGCCATGCTCTTTGTAGTAGGCCGCTGCAGTCTCATCATAGAGCGCTGTGTGTTTTAAATAAATTTCTGAGGCTTCAATTGCCATGGGGCTGTCCAGAAATATTTTCCAGCGATCTAATCCCCACTCTTCAAAGTAGCGGGCGAACATGTACAGAATCATTTGACTTCGACCAACAGAGAATGCCGGGATGAGAATATTGCCTTTGCTGTGCTGAATGACTTTAGCAATTTCACTGACTTCGTCGAAGGTTTCAGACCAGTCACGATGTGAACGATTGCCATAGGTACTTTCCATTAACACCAGGTCGGCTTGCTCTAAATAAGTAAAGTCTCGCAATATTGGCGCGCCACGATGTCCCAGATCGCCGCTAAACACAACGATACGGCTTTGATCGCCTTCTGTCAGTGTCAGCTCCACCATGGCTGAGCCAAGAATATGCCCGGCATCGTACAATTTGATGCTGACGCCATCGGTTACCTGCAGCTCTTGTTGATACCGCACGGTTTGTAAACGTTTTAGCGTTTGTTCGACATCCTGTTTTGAATACAATGGCTCAAGTGGTGGTTTGCCTTTGCGTTGTCTGATCTTGTTTTTATACTGAACATCGCGTTCATTCAGGCTGGCCGAATCGCGCAATAGCACGTGACACAAATCAGCACTGGCTTCGTGTGTAAATATCGGGCCTTTGAATCCAAGTCTGACCAGCATCGGTAACCGGCCACTGTGGTCAATATGGGCATGGCTTAACACCACGGCGTCCACTGTTTTAGGGTCAAAGTCAAAGCCGTCGTAGTTTCGCAGTTCGTCTTTTGATCGTCCCTGGATAAGTCCACAGTCGAGCAGGACTTTTCGATCACCAACCTCGATTAAATGGCAGGATCCGGTAACTTCCTCGGCTGCGCCGTAACTGGTCAATTTCATGTTTATATCAATGGGTCCTGAATCAGTACATGTGTCCGAAAAATCGGCAATATTGAAGGAATACTGCAGAGAGTGTGCCTCGGTCGATTGCGGTTATGTTCGTGTGTGCACATCCTCGGGTTAAAATAAGGCACACTACCGTATTATAGCCTGCCAATTTACGCACTTAACGTCTGCATACGTCATACTGCCGCATGTCCGCAATCGAACCACTTTACGCCACCTGTGCCGCCGGGCTGCAAAACTTACTTGCCGACGAGTTAGTGCTGCTGGGCGGGCAATCCGTGTCTACCGCTGGCGCAGGGGTTCGCTTTGCTGGTGGGCTGGATATCGCCTATAAGGCGTGTCTCTGGTCGCGTGTGGCTAATCGAATCCTGTTGCCCATTCATACCGGGATGGCAGACTCTCCTGAAGCGCTTTACGAACTGGTAAAACAGGTCGACTGGTCTGTGCACTTGGCATTGCAAGGCACTCTGGCGGTCGATTTTTTCACGGCAAACTCCAACATTACCCATTCGCAGTATGGGGCATTGAAAGTCAAAGATGCGGTGGTTGACCAATTTCGCGAACGCACCGGAGCCAGACCCAACGTAGAGCGAGATACCCCTGATTTGCGGATCAACGTATACCTTTTCCGCAACAAGGCGCGCATTGCTATCGATCTATCCGGTAGCAGTCTGCACAGGCGTGGTTATCGTGAACAGGCAGGGCCGGCCCCGGTTAAGGAAAATCTGGCTGCCAGCTTATTATTAGCTTGCGGTTGGCCCGAGCGGGCGCGACGCGGGGAGCCGTTTGT
>CALIMV010000214.1 GCA_938045275.1 uncultured Granulosicoccaceae bacterium | reverse complement strand
ATACCTTTTCTTATAATTCTATATAGTTACATAGTGTGGCATAATCATATTCAACATTTAATTCTTGAATTCTGAAATACAGTTGATTTAATAGGTCAATTTTGACCCAAATCATGTTTTTTCCCTTGTCAAAATCATTGTACCCTTGTCTGTTCCATTTTTTCCCCCATTTCTTTTGTTACCCTGAGAATTTTATAATATGTTACCTCATATAAAAATCTCATTTGCAATATATAGATTATAGATTTATAAATTTCTAGAAAAGTTTTAAACAACATTACTTTGTATTTTTTTGGTTATTTGTCTTTTTGAAAAACGTCTGAACTCCAGTCCATGAGTGGCAATCAACTCCCTACAGCCAATCCGGCGTTAAAAAATATTCGTGCCGTCTCGTTTGATCTCGATGACACACTCTGGGATTGTGCCCCTGCGATTTTACATGCTGAAAATACTTTGTACTCGTGGTTGGAACAACACCATCCACACATCGTTGCTCGCCGGAACCGAGATAAGCTTCGAGAACTGCGCGCCGATATGTACCAGACTCATCCGCACTTGATAACAGATGTTTCTATGATGCGAAAAGCAATGTTGCATTTGTTATTCGATCAGCACGAAAACCGTGAGCTACTGGTAGAGGAGGCGTTTTCTGTTTTCTTCGCGGCGCGCAGCGAGGTAGAGCTGTATGAAGGCACGCACGAACTTCTGGCGGCTTTGCAAAAAGATTATAAAGTGGCAGCTATAACTAATGGTAACGCCAGTTTGGAATTGATCGGAATAGCTGATTATTTTCATGATATTCAGAGTGCGAGTTTGGCCAATCCACCAAAACCTGAGCCTGACATGTTTGAAGCTTGCTGTCGAAAGTTTAGGATTGCCGCCCATGAGCTGCTGCATGTCGGGGATAACCCGCAAACGGATGTGGTTGGCGGTCATAATGCAGGGATCAGAACGGTTTGGTTCAATCAATTTGGTGCTGATTGGCCTGAAGCTTTGCCCAGGGCTGATTTTGAAGTGCAGTCTCTGGCAGAACTGCAGCAGTTGCTAACCTGAACAAACCAGCACGCTGCGTTTTAATCTGAGTATCAATACTTAATGAATAACAGGTATCGGCATTTGTGCCAATGAGAAACTTATGAGTAGAGTAGTGTATGTAAACGGTGATTTTTTGCCCGAGGAAGATGCAAAAATCTCTGTGTTTGATAGAGGGTTTTTATTCGCAGATGCTGTATACGAAGTATCAACCATACTTGACGGTAGATTAATTGATAACAATGCTCATTTGCGACGCCTAGCGCGGTCGCTGTCTGAATTGTCTATGGCTGCTGCTTGTAGTGATGAGGAAATACTCGTTGCCCAGCGAAAATTGGTTGAATTGAATGGCGTCAGCGAAGGGTTGCTTTACTTGCAAATGAGCCGAGGGGTCGCTGACCGCGACTTCGGTTATCCAGCCAATACCAAGTCAACTCTGGTCATGTTTACTCAAACTAAAAATATACTCGACAACCCGAAAGTCGAAAACGGTCTGAAAGTGATTACCGTAGATGATATTCGCTGGCGGCGCAGGGATATTAAAACTGTTGGTCTGCTGGCTCCATGCATGAGCAAGCAAGCTGCCATCGATGCGGGGGCAGATGATGCTTGGATGGTTGAGAACGGGTTGATTACTGAAGGCACCTCCAACAATGCCTTTATCGTCACCGCCGATGGAAAAATAAAAACGCGACATTTGGGAAATGAGATTCTGTCTGGTATCACTCGCAGTGCCGTGCTCAAATTTGCGCGACAGGCAAATCTGGACGTGGTGGAAGAGGCATTCAGTATCGAAGAAATTGGACAGGCCGTTGAAGCGTTTATTACCAGCGCCTCGCTATTTGTCATGCCTGTAGTCAGTGTGGACGGTAAAGATATCGGCGACGGAAAACCGGGTCCGATAGCAGAACAGTTACGCAGAGTTTACATATCAACGGCGCTCGAACGAACAGATTTATAGCCGGTTACCTTTGGTGTGAATCAATAGTTTTCTTATCTGGATGCTCATGGGGTTTCCTTTCGGTTTACAATGGGGTAGACATTAAGTCTTAGCGCAGCTACTAGGAGTAAAATTACTTAAATGGTGATGCATCGCCATATAAACAGTCTACGTAGCGAAGTACGCAATGTATTGCGTGCCGGCCTGATTGTGTGCCAGGCAATCCTGCTTGCCGCGTGCGGCTCCGATAGCACCTCAGACCCGTTAGCAGAGCTTGCAGCTTTAAGTGGTCCGAATAGTGGCCCGATTTCGGGCGAAAACGGCAATTTGCTCTCATCGGACGACCCAGCTGGTGGTTCGCAAAATCTTATTCCGGTATCCGTTCGAATTCAGACCCTGGAAGAGCAGGCTGTCACAGCGGCATTTGCTTCACCAGAAGCCTTGTCTGCGGCACAACCCCCAGAGCGAACACTTTCAATAATTTCTGAACCAAGTCATGGCACACTTGCTCTAATACCGGATTCGGTTCAGTTCATTTACACGCCCGAATCGGATTTTTTTGGTACCGATAATTTTGTTTATACAATTGCCCAGAGCGTGCCTGCCAGCGTCGAAATCACGGTGCTCAACGTTAATGATCCACCAACTATTTTTGCTGACGTTCAGCGGGTGGTTGAGCTGGGGGATAGCTATACCGGGATGTTAAGTGCCATCGACCCCGACGATGAGCCGCTTAAATACGAATCCAAAAATTTACCCAGTTGGCTATCACTGGACTCAAATACAGGCGTGCTCAGCGGCACACCGACCATGAATGATGTCGGGCTATTTGAAAACATTGTTTTCAAAGTGACTGACCCAGAAGGGCTGTCCAGCGAAGTTACCGATGTTCGAATCGAAGTCATTGAAGGCAATGATGCACCCACTATCAACATAGATCAGTTTCCGGCGACGCTAGACGCCGGTGAGGCTATAAAGGTCAACTTGTTTCCTGACGACCCGGACGACGATGCCGTTAAAGTGGCTTTCGAGGCAAATGAGTACCTGGACGTGAATGTCGTTGGTGGTTCTGTAGAAGTCATTGCTTCAGAGGTTAATAAAGTTACCGAGGTTAATCTGGTGCTACAGGCTACCGATGTGCGTGGGGGTGTTTCACGAAGCTCTGTGCCAATGACCATTCACCCGGTTAATGGTACTGGCAGGGGACGCACGCTCTTTGGTCGCGATGCTACCGGTGAAGGCATTCATTTAGTGGTGTTGGGTGATGGCTATCGCGAAGATCAGCAGGATAAATTTCGAGAGCACGTTGAGGCGGTAATCGAGAAAATGCAGACTGATGTCGGTATGAGTACACATTTCTCTGCATGGAACGTACACATGGTGGAAACACCGTCAGTGGATTCAGGAAGCGATGACAACATTCAGCAGGATGTTCGCGATACGGTATTTAACACCGCTTATTTCTGCCAGCAGATTCGCCGTCTCATTTGCGGGGACAGATCAAAAGTATACGGTGTGGCCATCAGTGAATATCCGAACTTCGATCAGATTTTGGTCTTGGTTAATGATTCTCGTTATGGTGGAAGCGGTGGCAATATCGCCATTGCCTCTACAAATTCTGTAGAAATTGCTCTACACGAAATGGGGCATTCAATTGCCAATTTGGCCGACGAATACGTAGATCAATACATTACCAACACCAGCATTCCGGCTTATACCGAGGGTGAATTTGCCAATGTTTCTAAAAACAATGACCCCGGCACCGTCCCTTGGCAACATTGGTTGAGCGGCGATGCCGCAAATGCAGATGGACCATCAAAGCAGGTGGGCGTGTTTGAGGGAGCCTTTTATCAGGCAAGTGGATTTTACAGACCAACTGAAAACAGTTTGATGCGCAGTTACGAGGGAGAGCTCGGTCCAGTTAATAGCGAGCAATGGGCGCTTAGTGTCTACGCCAAAGCCAACCCGGTGATAGACATTTCACCGGTGAGCCGGTTGCTTGAAGTTACCGCCGGTGAGGTTGTGGATTTTTCGGTTCAACCAATGTTCGACTCAGCTGTTCAGTCTGTGCAATGGAGCCTGGATTCAAGGCTAATTCCCGACTCTGGCACCGTTCGTCCTAGCATTTCGTTGAGTTTTCCACCGGGCGAATTTACGGTTTCACTTACGGTACGCGACATAAGTGGTCTGATTCGTAAACCTGAACCTCATGCAGGCGTGTTTCATTGGAACTGGACAGTAAAGGCACAATAACGATGACTGGTTTTTCATTTCAGCAAATTAATACAGTTATCGTGATGGCTGCGTTGTCATTATTCAGTTCGATTTGTCTGGCCGAAGTGCGTGTCATTGTCGAATACGATAGTATCGGGCACCGCCTGGTGCGCGTGGTAGAGCTTCCATCGAGCCGACCTGCGCCAATTTCAGCTCATCTGGATGGTCAGGCTAAAGCAGCAATAACACCTAAAGACGCTGTTTCAAAAGTTAAGCTGCTTTGGTTCAATACCGATGGAATGTTGATAACTACCGCACTTATGGACGATCCTCGAATTACCCACGCCCCATTGTCAGGTGTTGATCAAGCGCCTTCGGTAGTCAGCTTAGCGTCTGGTGCTTTCGTGGTTTCGGGCCCATCTGAAAGTGTTGTTTTGGAGGTTCATATGCCAGCAAATGTTACTCTAGGACTCGATCAACAGTTTTGGCGTATGAACTTATTTGAATAACTGGGTCAATAACCATTGTTCACATAACTGCTTTAGCCAAAATTTCGAGACCCAATATACAGAAATTCTTACCTGAATTTAGTAAGCTTATGAAAGTTAAAAGGTTTACTAATGCCACTCAACTACGGCGAATTCTAAAAACCTTGTGTAAACACACCATAACCGGCATTTTATCGCGTGCAATCGGCTATTATGGTTTAGATGTAACCGATTTCTGGCTCCGCCATCGACTACATACTGGTTTAGCCCCTCAACCATGAGGTTTTAATAAGGCGCATGTCCAAGCCTGACTTTGACGAATCGCAGGGTCATCCTGACGAAATGTTTGACTTCCTGCAAGATAATGCGGCTGGTGATGCTGCTGGTAATGGTGCGCGCCCGCCCGGTTCTCGTCGACGTCGATCGTTTGAAATGCCAATTATTCGCAAACCGGTACCCATTTCGGAATCCGGGCCGATGCGAGTAGATTTGAGCGGATTAGGCCATGATCCCGATTATCCGAATAATGCACACACATCGTTTGGTCCTGCCTCAAATCATGTAGATGCTGAATGGGATGACGAGATGTATGCAGACGATGCTAGCTCGTCTGGTCCAAAAAAATTAGTCTCAATACTGGCTGCTGTTTTGTTGTTGGCCGGGGCAGCGTTTGCTTACACGATGTACGTACAAACTCAATCGAATACCGTCGCCACCAAAGACACCAATCAGTCTGAAATCACTCAAATTGATACGTCTCTCGATCAAACTCAAGAAATCTCACCTGCACCGACCGATGGAACGGATCTGACGACACCCACTGACGGAGAAATCCTGGAAGTTCCAGAAATAGCAGAATTACCAGAAACAACAGAATTACCAGAAACCACAGAATTACCGCAAGCGACCGAATCGACAGAACTGCCTAACACGCTGTTTAATCGGTTCAATGCGCAGGTTCAGATTCTCGAAAGCTTAATTGCCGAAAATAAGTTAGACGAAGCTGAGCAAGCCATTTTTACAATGGATAGAGCAGTTTATGGCTACGGTGCCAGCGAATTTACCGGTTTTGAGCAACAGATAGCGAAGCTACGCGCGGCAAACGGCGGCGAACTGGCTGGCTCCGAATTGGCCAACAATACCAATCTGACCAATTTGTCTGGCACCACAGAAACGGGATCTGCGGTGTCGGCAGAAACACTCACTGAAGAACAGCTTTTACTCGAGGCGCAACAACTGGCTGAAGAGCAACGATTGGCTGAGGCAAAACGTATTTTGGAGAATGAGCAAGCAGCTGAGCAGGAGCGATTAGCCAATGAGGCGCTTGCTGTCGAAGCCGCTCGGCAGGCAGAAGAACTGCGCCTGGCCGAGGAAGCACGCGCAGCTGAATTAGCCCAATTACAAGCCGAAGCTGAGGCTGAAGCTCGACAAATTGCCGAACAGGAACGTTTGGCTGAGGAGGCGCGTTTGGCCGAAGCCGAGCAGGCAGAACAAGCCAGATTGGCAGAGGAGCAAGCCCGTGTGGTTGAACAAGCACGACTGGCAGAAGCAGAGCGCTTGGCGGCTGAGCAAGCCGCAGCTAGTCTGGTAGAACAACCGGCACAAGTTGCGCAGGTGGCAGACGAGTCTTTAGCGCTAGCAACAGCAAAAGCAGAGGATCGGCTCAGTGAGGAGCGGGCTCGACTTGTACGAGAGGCCGACGCTGAATTTTCACGCCAGCAAGCGCAGGAGCAAGAGTCCGAACGTATTAGATCAGAAGAAGAGTTGGTGAATCAGCCAGCGACTTTGCAGTCTCAACCTGCGTCTGTGGCAATAACAGACGATGATTTTAATTTCGTTGCAGGCAAATTCGTTGAATTAAAGACCGCCGTAACTAACAAAGATATCGATTCGGTCATTGCGTTAACGAAACCTTCCGGAAAACGCATC
>CALIMV010000213.1 GCA_938045275.1 uncultured Granulosicoccaceae bacterium | reverse complement strand
TTCACCCCGCTGACAGTGTTATTTCTTCGGTATCCTTCCGCTATACGCCATCAGCTCGCTGGCCTTTGCTCTGCCGCATTGACAGCCATGGAAACCCTGTATTAGTCTGACCATCTAATACCAAAACTTAGAGAGAGTAGGATGATGAAAGATCAAGACATCGACCAACAGATCTACGACCTGTACGACGAGTACTGCCACAGCACCATGGACAGACGCACCTTTTTACAAAAAGCCAGTGCCATCACGATTGCCGGTGTATCCGGATTGGCCATGGCGCAAGCGTTGCTGCCTCGATACGCTGAAGCGCAAACCATTTCGTTCACTGATGAACGAATCAAAGCCAATTATGTTGACTACCCGTCACCGGGCGGAACGTCTGGTGAAATGCGTGGTTATCTGGTTGCGCCGACAAGCGAAGGGCCACATCCGGCCGTGTTGGTTATCCATGAGAATCGCGGGCTCAACCCATACATAGAAGATGTAGCACGTCGATTTGCAGCAGAAGGTTTTCTGGCTCTGGCTCCTGATGGGCTTGCACCGGTTGGTGGCTATCCAGGCAACGATGACGACGGAAAAATTTTGCAGAAAAGCCTTGACCAGGCCAAGCTGAAAACCGATTTTCTGAATAGTGCTATGTATTTGAAAAACCATGAGCTCTCCAGCGGAAAGCTCGGTGCAACCGGATTCTGCTGGGGCGGTGGAACCACCAGCTACCTAGCCGTTAATATGGGGGCAGATCTAAGTGCCGGCGCACCTTTCTACGGCGCCTCACCCAAGTCGGACGAAGTGGCAAGTATTAGCGCACCTTTGTATATTC
Source organism: uncultured Granulosicoccaceae bacterium (assembly GCA_938045275.1). Lineage (GTDB taxonomy): Bacteria > Pseudomonadota > Gammaproteobacteria > Granulosicoccales > Granulosicoccaceae > Granulosicoccus. The sequence continues at coordinate 26,668 of CALIMV010000213.1, read as the reverse complement.
ACGCCGCAGAAGATGACGAGCGAATCAATGCAATGTGGCCTGATTTTGAAGCTGCACTGAAGGCAAACAACAAACAATTTGAGCGCTTTGTTTACGAAGACACCAAACACGGGTTTCACAACAACTCCACACCACGTTACAACGAGACAGCGGCCCAGTTGGCTTGGGATAGAACGCTGGCACTGTTTAAAGAAAACCTGACGTAGCCGTCTCATGTGGCCGGCTCGTGTAGTTATCTCGTAAAGTGTCATAAACTCACGACCGGCTAATAAAGCTGCCTGTACTCTTAGGCGTCATACGCATTCAGTAAAAGGGAATGCACCGCTGCATTCCCTTTCCTTGCGCCAATGCGCGATAATCAATGCATGAACAAACAATTGCTGTCGCGTTGGTGCGCACTCATTGGCTATTTTGGCCTGCTTGCGTTGCTGTTGAGCTGGTTTACCTGGCTTGCCCCACCTGTGAATGTGCCTCGTGTAGTGCCTATCGTGTTGCTGGTTGTGCCGCTATTGTTCCCTTTACGCGGCCTGCTACATGCTCGTCGATACACTCATCAATGGGTCACTTTCCTGTCATTGTTTTATTTCACAGTGGGAGTAGACGCCAGCTTCAATCATGGTGAAGGCCAGGCATGGCTAGGGTATTTAACCATCGTGTTTAGCCTGCTGTTGTTTATTGGCAGCATGTTCTTCGCACGTTTTACACCGTCAGCTCGCTGACACGACGAACCATTGGAATCGTAATGCGGCGCTGTTCGGACAGGGAAGCCTGGTCAAGCCGGTCAACCAATTGATTTAAATCATGCATGTTGCGCGGATAACGTCGAACTATGTATTCAATAACTTCGGTGCTTACATCCAAACCACGTAGTTGTAACTGTAAAGCCAGGGCATTGGGTAGTTCATCATCATTTAGCGTGTGAAGCTGAAAAACCGGTCCCCAGCTTAATCGTGTCACCAGATCAACTAAAGAGAAACTCAGCTCATCGATAGACAACTTTGAAGAAAAAATCAGCCGCGTACCGGAATCCCTGCATCGATTGATACAGTGAAATAGCGTTTCCTGCGCTGATGACTCCAGCAAGTGCAGATCGTCCAGACACAGTAAATCTATGCTCTCCAATGCACTCAGCGCTCCATCGTGACTTGCTAACTCGCCCGTTAAATAAGCGACTTGATATCCACGAGACGCAAAGTGCTGACAAGCGGCACTTAGCAGGTGCGTTTTGCCCGAAGCCTTTTCGCCCCATAGCAGCATTTGCTTTTCATTGACATCACCTACGCAAAACGCCATCAAAGTAGCATAAGCGTCTGCATTACCAGACCCAGGCATAAATGACTCGAACGAAGAAGACGGAACGTTACCGATCGAGAGCGTTAGCTGCGGATGCAACATAAAAAGTGCATTACCTCATGCGTTATCGATTCAGCGCAGGTATTCGAAAGCCGCCGAAATTGCTCCTGCAAATTGGCTTTCATTAGCTGAACTTGGCGTTGCGGATTGCCGAATCCAATTGTAAGAACTGGCAGCGTTGGAAATGCTGGGTACAGCACTTCTTGGCAGAATTGCAAACACCACACCGCCATCGAGTATCTCTTTTGGATAAGCTACGCTAACGCCGTCTATGGATGTCAAAAACGACATTACCTGAGCATAGCTCTGTGTTGAACTTAGCGGGCTCACCCACACCAGCCCTTCGGTACTGGATGTATTCGCGCTCAGATTGGTTTGAAAATTATCTTGCGGCGCAATAGTCTCTGGCGAATCGGAAATCAGCCAGGCAATGCCTTTTTGAAGCTCCTCGTCCAAATTTTGACTGACGGATGCCTGATTCAATTGCTGCCCGGCTGCCACCTTGAGCCATACGCCTTCCCATTTACCGGTTCGAGTGCGCGACAGATGCGCGGCCAATGTCAGTGGTTGTGCATAGCGTGTGGCTGCAGCGCTGACTTTGTCGATAGACGCAGTTCTGATGTCATCACTACTAACCGCCTGCACATCTGTCAAATCGCCTGCCGGGAAAGATAAAGATAATCCAGAACCACCAGCAATTTCCCGTGCTCGCTCCATAACGTTTTGACCATTAGACGCGCTGATAAGCATTTGACTGTCACCATCTTCAACAATCAACCACACAAGAGCGGAGGTCACATTGCTGAATGGGTCAAAAACTTCCTCGGGCTCTCCTTCTGATTCAGGTTCCGGTTCACTGTCGGCGCTGGGCCGAATAAGCTCATTGATCAGTTCGCGATCGAATTGAATCAAAATTATCTGCGTCGCTTTGCCCGTTTGTCTGACTGAATCTGTTACTGGTGTATTGGGTGAAATAACGGTTCCTGGTGCCGGCGTGTCGTAGCGAAAAGACGCAACATACGTGTCTGCCTGATCAAGCCCCGCACGGACATCATCACGGTTTAGCAAGGTTTTATCACCACTATTGGCCAGCAATACTGATCGCATGCCGATCAGATTGGCATTCTGTAACTCTGCGTCTGATCGATCTGCCACGGCCACTTGAATACTGTACGCATCCATTTGTGCGTGAGCCACACCAATATGCGCGACCAAAGTCAAGAACAAAACAGCAAAGCCTGTGACTCTGCGCCAAATAACAGCAGTACTGAGTTTTCTCGTTCTCATTTCTTGCACTCTTAAAAAAGTAATACGAGTATCATTACGCTTTTACGCGCCAACCAACGTCATCATGACAGAATCGTCTAAATCAAGCGGTCTGACTTACGCCAGCGCCGGTGTGGATATCGAAGCCGGCGATGCACTTGTCCAAAGAATTAAGCCACATGTACAGCGAACCCACCGTACAGGAATTTTAGGTGCTATTGGCGGTTTCGGCGGCCTGTTTGAACTTCCGGTCAACCAATATCGCCAACCCGTCATGGTATCCGGTACCGACGGTGTGGGTACCAAGCTGCGACTGGCAATCGATTTGAATATGCCAGACACCGTCGGGATTGATCTTGTAGCAATGTGTGTCAACGATATCCTGGTTTGTGGGGCTGAGCCCCTTTGGTTCTTGGACTATTTTGCCACGGACAAGCTCAATATCGAACAAGCTACTCGTGTTATTGGCGGAATTGCCGAAGGCTGTGTGCAATCTGGGGCGGCTTTGCTGGGCGGTGAGACTGCCGAAATGCCCGGCATGTATCACGCTGGCGACTATGATTTGGCAGGCTTTGCCGTTGGTATTGTGGAAAAAGATCAGATTATCGACGGCACTGGCGTCATTCCAGGCGACCGCATCATCGGTATCGCTTCGAGCGGACCGCACTCCAACGGATACTCTTTGATACGAAAAGTGGCCGAGAAACATGATATCAATGCACGCTTCGGTGAACTTACCCTCGGTCAAACCTTGATGCTACCCACGCGCATTTACGTGAAGTCGATATTGTCGCTGCTTGCGTCAGAAGTACCTGTCAAGGCCATGGCACACATTACCGGAGGTGGCCTCACTGACAACGTGCCGCGCAGCCTGCCTGGCAATGTGGTCGCCGAAATCGACAGAAACTCCTGGCAGCCACCGCCAATATTTGCCTGGCTGCAGGAACAAGGCGGCATTGACCAGGCAGAAATGCTGCGCACTTTTAATTGCGGCATTGGCTTTACGCTGGTGGTCGATCAGAGCGATGTCGACGCGGTGCTCGAAACACTGAAAACTGCCGGTGAGAGCGCTTGCGTAATTGGCTCGATAGCATCTGCTAACGGTGATGCAGTGGTCCGTTATACATGAGTCGCATTGCTGTGCTAATTTCAGGTCGCGGTTCAAACATGCGTGCGATTGTAGAAGCGTGTCAGGACGGAACAGTCGATTCGACTGTGGTAGCTGTAATTAGCAACAATCCAAATGCCGGCGGCTTGGATTTCGCTCGAGAACAAAATATCGATACTGCGGTGTTAGATCACAAACAATTCGACAACAGACATGTATTTGATTCGAAACTAAAAACCCTGATCGATTCGTATGAAGCGGATTGGATATTGCTAGCCGGTTTTATGCGAATACTCAGTAGCGATTTTGTTAATCACTTCCTGGGTCGCATAATCAATATTCATCCTTCTTTGCTACCGCTACACCCAGGTTTGAATACCCACGCGAAAGTGCTGGCAGCCGGTGATACCAAACACGGAGCCACTGTGCACTTCGTCACGCCAGAACTCGATGCCGGACCGATTATTGCCAGGGAAGAGTGCGCAGTTTTACCGAACGATACAGAACAGACACTCGCTGAGCGTGTCTTACAGATAGAACACAAACTCTACGCGGAGGCATTGCAGCGGTGTGTCAATGGCGATGCCAGGCTAGTAAATAAAACGGCGCTGCCATAACGAATTTACAATCGGGGCGAACAATGCCAAATTAGCCTCGGACGGACTATAAAATGACATTTTCAAACATGCTTAACCGAACAATTCACTGGCACGGCAAACTCGCCATCGGCTTAAGCTTTATTGCCGGAGTGAGTTTGAGTACAGCACATGCCCAACCTGACGAATTTGCCCCGTTCGAAGTTGAATATGAAGTTGGCAATAACCACATCAATGCAGGCAGTGCCGTATTACAGTTGGCAAACGATGGCGATGAATGGGTTTACAGCCTCATAACAAAACCCACTGGCGTGTTTAAACTCACCGGTAAAGGTAACATTCAGGAAGTCAGCGTATTTACCGTAGCAAACACCACTGACAACCTGGAGATAAAACCACAGCGTTATACGTACCGACAGGATAAAGAATCACGACGCAGTGTTGATGCCTGGTTTGACTGGGGTAATAATCAACTTACCTATAAACGTCGTGGTGAAGAGGCAAGCGAAACAATTTCCGGACCGCTTCTCGATCGACTGTCGGTCACGTTAACTGTGATGGATTCACTGCAACGCAATGACTTTGAACAAATAGAACTGAACGTATTTGATAATGGACGCGTGAAAACCATGTTGTTTGCTAACGAAGGGGTTGAAAAAGTCAAAACCCTTATGGGTGACCTTGAAACAATACGCGTTCGCAGCACCGCCGTTGGCGGAGGAACACGCCACACCATGACTTGGTTTGCACCAGAGCTGGGCTATGTGCCTGTAAAGATCGAACAGTTCAAACGAGATAAACTGGTTGCCCGTCTAAAGCTTTCGACTCTGCGTAACCGTATAACAGAAAGCGGTGGTGCCAAGGTCTATTCAACAAAATAACTGAGATAAAACGGCGCAAACCGGCAAGTACGTTAGTCGGTGGTATTCAGTGGTAGGTGGTAATCAGCGGTAAATAAGGAACAGTTATTTAGAACTGTTTTTCAAACACAGCGCGCAAACGGTAGTCGGGTTCTAACGCATCGTCTGATGAGGGTGACTCAACCGGGACAGGTAACTGCACCTGCGCTGAGAAAGTAAAGCCAGGGTTTTGCCAGAACAGACTGGGATTCAAGAACCAATCACCGACATTTTCGCCACTGTCGGCGCTATTTGACTGTAAATCCAAATTTCCTTGTACTGATAACATCCACAACGGAGACTCACTTGATGTTCCTGCCCAACCGAGTCGTCGGCCAGTCGTGAAATCCACGCTCAGTACGTCTCTGTGTTCTGTGCCTTCATCTGGGTTTACAAATTGCTCGACATTGACATCGAGCCCGCCATACCAGAGGGTACCCAGACGGCCGTAAGATAACCCCAGCAAACCTGAACTCACATAGGCCGTACCGTCGATGTCCTCGTCCTCATGCTCTACTTTAAGGCCAGCCGAGTAGGCAAAGCCGTTGTGAAGATCGGGGATGCTTTCGACCAGGCGATTTTTGCCCAAACGTCCACTTTCCACTTCCATAGCAGGCTGTGCCCGGCTGAACATATTTAGACCAAAGCCGTTTTTCAGGCTGAATTTTGGTCGAGCTGGTTTGAGGCTAAGAGAAAGCTCAGTCTGGCGATCGGCATAGCGTGCCGGTTGATTTACAGCAGAATCTGCTTCGTTAATGCGAGAATAGCGAATGGTATCGAGGTTTGAGCTATCGAAATTGAACGGATCGACGGCTGTGTCACTATTGGCCAGCTCGAATGACTGCGCATGCGCCACCGACACCAAAAATGGTGCAAGAATAGTGGCAATTGCGGTAATACGTGCCATGATAGACGAACGTTCTCCTTTTTGAGCGCATATTAGATACCGAATGTCGTAAAAAAACAACACCCATATGTCTCGTTTTTACAGTGTCTTACGCGACACTCCAACCAAAATCTCTGGACGCAAAGGCGCCAACACTAGATGATAGTCGAAGAAACCGGTCTTGATGATGACAATTTTGACCAAGAACCGAGTCGCTCACAACTAAAACGCGATGCCCTGGCAGTCCGCGACCTGGGATCGGAACTGGCGTCTCTTGGAGCGGCTGAACGCGCCAGAGTTCCACTACCCGAAGATGTAGTTGACGCAATTAACGAGCTCAATCGCACCACCAAAAACGGCGCCCGAAAGCGCCAACTCGGATGGCTCGCCAAACGCTTGCGTAAAATTGACCTTGAACCCATTGAAGCGGCGCTAGAGAGCATTCGCCAAGCGGCCCGCGCAAATACGCAAACATTACATCTGGTAAAACAATGGCGCGACAAGCTGTTGGGGGATGAATATAATCCCAACCCAAAACAGGCGTTAACCGACTTTTTGGATAAATACCCGCATGCAGATCGCCAGCAACTGCGGCAATTACAACGGGCTGCAGTCAAAGAGAAGGCCGAAAACAAACCACCTAAGGCGGCCCGCCTGCTATTCAAATCAGTTCGAGACGCAGTGAATTATATTGCCGAATCACCTCAATGACGAAAATGCCACAATAATGATCAGATCATTGTGTTTGATCATGAAAGTGATTGCTTTTCTGGTGATTTTGACCGCTTGTCAATCGCCCTCACCATCAAGCCCTGCGACTGTGAGCAATGAGCAGCCATCAACGCTTGCCGATAATTTACAAAGCCAGTCAGACCAAACGACCTCACTTCAGACTGCACCACAGATCAACGGTAGCGATCAGCACAACGATACCTTAGCGTCGAACTATATCGACCAAGCCGACGCATTCACCACGAACAGCCCCACGTTAACCGGCAATATTAATCACCCTGAACTCAGTGAAGTCAGTGGACTTGCATCTTCTACTCGACGCAAGAATACCTTGTGGGCAGTCAATGACAGTGGCAATGCGCCTAAATTATTTGCATTGAAACACACAGGCGAATCCATCGGCAGCTTTGCAGTTGATGTAAAAAATCGAGACTGGGAAGACTTGGCTTCGGCGTGGATTAATGGAGAATCCTATTTATTGATCGCCGACATTGGCGACAATCAACAAATTAAAGAAGAACACAACATTCACGTCATTCCAGAACCACTGCTTGACAATCGCGCAGTGGAACCCTTGGTGCCAGCTTACACGCTACAGTTTCGCTATCCTGACGGTGCACACAATTCTGAATCAATGGCTTTTGCCGACGGCTGGGTTTACATACTCACCAAAGAAGCACTGGTGGATGGTAAACAACAACCGAGTCAGGTGTATCGCATTCCTCTGGACCTGGCAAATCAAAGTCGACTACTGACGGCCGAGAAAATTGCCAACCTCGCTATGCCTGCCTTTTCAGTTGAATCGAGTTTGATTGCATCGCTAAGTGGTCAGGATATTTCTCAACCTACGGCTTTTGATATCGGTGCACAAAATCGCTACGCCTATGTGCTGACCTATCGCTCAATCTATCGATACAAACGCGAACCCAACGAGAGTTGGGCGCAAGTATTAGCTGAGCCGCGTGAACGAATACATACTCATTCGCTGTCACAGGCTGAGGCACTTACTGTGGGTTCGAACGGTGTAGTCTGGTTTACGTCTGAGAAACTACCAGCGCCCATCTGGGCACTGCCTGGCGAACAATAATTTCGTTCAGCAATAGGTGGTTACTCAGGCAACGTGAGAGGCACCATGGTGAGCTTCGGTTCATCCCAACTGCCGGTCAGTGAATATTCACGCAGACCAATCATGTCAAAATCTATACCCACGGCTTTGAGCAATCCTCCAGCGAACAGAACGCCCAACCCGGCCGACGCACCTCCTGATATAACGCCAATAATTGGCAGGGCGGCACTGACTCGTGGCAGAACGGTAATACGCTGGTTGTACTGCTTGGTCAATAAATTGGATTCGCCGGTAATATCCAGCACGCCTATGGCGCCATTCATTTGAACCAGCGGCGCATGCGCAATGCCGTTCGCAATTTGCACTCGACCGCCTATGGTTTCATAGTCAAGCCCATCGAGCACCAGGTCTTTGAAGTCCAAGCTTAAACGCCGAGGCAGCGTTTGCAGCGCAAACAACCCGACTAATCTGGCAGCACCAGGTTCAACTTTCAGGATTCGACCGTTTTTTACATCGATGTTCATCTCACCGACCAAATTTGCCAGTGATGGTTTATAGCCTGCCGCAGGCCACACCAACGATCCCGACAGCACACCTTCGCCCTCGCTAAGCGTGCCACCAAACCCAACATCGGAAAGCAGACCACCAAAATCATAGCCTTGCAGAGTCAGGTTCAGTTTAGTGATGTGCTGATCAGTTAAAGTTTCGTTAACGCCTTGCGAGTCGCGTAGATGCCAATAACCATCACCAATAAGTTGTGCTGTTTGGTAAGCAAAACCAAACGTATCAATATTGAGACCGTTAACCGCAGGAGATGTGCGAATGGTCAGATCCTTTAAATCCAAATTACCCCAGCGTACCTGTGAAATACGAGCTTGAACCGGCGGTAGCTGTCTCGGGTCAAGGTCACCACCTTTCTCCCCCTCTACAGCCGTATCCAATGCATCCACAAAGCGCTTATCAACGGTCGTGATACGTACCAGCGCAGGCAGGTCTTGTTTCCAATGGGCCCGAGGATAACGTACGCTGCCAGACAGCCATTGGCTGTTGATGACGCCGTTGATGTAATCAGATTCAGTATTAAAGCGCAGAGTGCCGCCACCAACATACTGCCGACCAGCTATGAATTTGTTCACTTGCAGTTCTGCTGATATAGGCAAAATGGGCGTCGGCGTTGCTGAAGGTTCCAGTTCGTCGAGCAGTTCGGCGATACTGCCAACCCAACTATCCAGTCCCAATTGCTCAACAGTCCCATCCAACCGAATCCCATCAGTCACGTTTGGGTTAGGTGCGCCTCCACCAAAGCGAGTAGCGATCGATTGTAAGGTGGCGCCATCTACACGAACCATGGAACGCATAACATCGTTATAGTCAATTAACCATTCACGACGCTCACTGTCTGGCATAAGCGTGCTGGATAAGGCCATACGCCCGGTCGTAGCAGCGGATTTTCTAAGTGGTTCAGGCAAACGCAGCCGTGTACCGAGCAGGCCACTGACAGCCGCAACTTTGATGCCGCTTCGAGTCATCTGAGCAGTTGTCATCGGCACTCGAACACTCACATTCCATTGCGACTCACCATCAACAAAACGAGTTAATGGAATGTTGTAGTTAGTCAAAATGTCGCTTGCGCGCATCGGACCTGCCATTGTTATCTCGGTGGTTCGCGCCTGCCCTTGCCCTTCGGTTTTTGCATCAATACGCACTGGTCGACCGAACATCAGAGACTTCAGGTTATTGACACGAACGCCGTTTTTTGTAAATCCGATAGCGCCACGCACTTCTTTCAATTCAAGGTTTGCACGAGCAACAGAGATGGCGTTGTTGTTTAGAAAAATCGAACCATTGATTTTCAACTCAGGTACCGAAGTCGTATTGCCGGGCTTTACTGAAGCCAATGTATCGGTGCCTGGATTGCTTTCTCGCTTTAGCGGTACACTGATCGTTAAATCCATTTGCGCCCGCCCGCTCGCAGTAACATCGACAAGAGCCGGGCTCAATATTTTTTCCAGTGGACCTGTGTTACCAAATTCGACAAGCTTAGCCAGCGGCCCCGCACTGGTACTCTTCAGCTCCAACACAGGATTAAACAGATTATCAATTTGCGCATCAACACTGCTTAAGCGCATAGAATCCAACAGTCCATCAGTGGCAGTAACACGCATGGAAGCGCCTTCAATATCGTAGCGACCCTGCAATGCTGTGGCTTCTGGCCAGCCATTCAGGTAGTTAAGCGAGGCATCGTCAAAATCAAAACCAACTTTGAAAACACCGTCGTTTTGCGTGAATGGAAAATCAGAGACCTTGCCAAACATCAGCAGCTCCCCATTGGTGGCTCGACCAGAAACCAGTGCTCTGTCTAGCCAGTCATAAGTACCTCGCTTTATCAGTCGATCTGGAATATATTGCGACACACGGCTTACATCTTCGAGTGAAAACTTACCTTGCGTAAAAACAGTTGGTGGTGCGCCTGATTCAAGACCAATTTCGACTCGCGTATCAGCCTTGAAGCCGAAATCGTTAACAGCTATATCCCCTTTTAATGTGGTACTTAAAGGGTCTTGAAAATCAATATCGAGTTGTCCGTCCAGGTTTTGAAGCTGCAGCGATTGTGTGTATACGGCTGGCAGATCCAACTCTGTATCCACACCTTGCATGTCGATTTTTCCGACGTTGTGCAATACGTCCAGAGTGCCGCTAATGTTCTTGATTCCGGGCACACCATTGGCCGCTCCGAGTTCAAGCCCCCGGAATTCACTGAATAACGAAAAATCCGGCTTTCCGTCTACCAAAGCGAAAGACGCAGTCCAATCGGTAAGATCTCCTTTAGGATTCGCTTGCGCCAACCATTGCGCACGCGGTAAATCAGCTTTTTTGTCAAAAAGTGATAACACCAGCTGCGTGGCTACGTCGAGCTTTAATGAATCTCCACGAGCATCAAGCTTCCATGCCGTGTTAGCGTCGGGCTTAAATTTATAAACCACGTCGTTAACCGACGTCAGCTCTGCTCCATTTTGAAATTCCAGTAAATCGGTAGACAGCTGCCAACCCGAAGGCATGTCCTTGAACACAACATCGGTGCTTAATCTATCTATTACAGATTTCTGGGTATTGATATCGGTAAGTTCGGTTGCCACAATTTGACCGCGTGCGCTTTGCAGCTTGCCATCAGACATGGTTCCCCACAGCTCTATTTGTGTTGTTGCATCGAGCCGTGCAATACCGGTTGTTGACAATCGAAGCCCTTGAAACCGCCCTGCTTGCAAAGCCCTCCATGCATCGACTTTTAGATCTGTTGCTTTTACGTGGACATCAACAGATGCGTTGCGTATGTCGTCACTGCTGCCCTCCAGGTCCAGGCCCAACTCGATGAAATCACCAAGTTCTTCCGGCAATTGCATATCAACGCGTAGCTGGTGCAGGCTACCCTCGTTCACCGCGGTGATATTCAAGTCAGAGATGGTGAGCTGATCGTTGTTAGCAGCGTTAATCAGGTTTATCTGTGCGTCCTGTAAATCCACACGCGCCGTATCCATGAGCCACGACAACATATTTACGCCCTGATTCGCGCTAGTTTCGCTGGTCTCACTGGTTTGAGATCGATTCAGTCCGTGCAGCTCATATCGGCCATCCGGCGACATTTCCAGCGCAAGCTTTGCACCAACCAAAGTCAACTCATCGATAACCGGGAAGGCCTGTGAGATTGACTTAAGCATATTCAGCTCGATCAGCACTTCATCGAGCGTCACTTGCCTATTGGCAGATTCGTTCAAAGACACACCAGTTGCGCTAAGCTTCGGCCCAAACTGTTCCCACCGCACAGACAATTCATCAATAACAACCGGGGTGCCTAATTGTTCGCTAAGCCTGGTTTCAATTTCCCCTTTATAGTTACCTAGCCACGGCAAACCAATACGCGCAATGATCAGCAGAATAGCGAATAAAATCAGCAATACGGCTGAAATCACGAATAACCAGTTAGCTGTTCTACCTGCGGCAGCGGCGACTTTTTTACGCCCAGGCGCTGGTTTAGAAGGCGAACCGACGCCAGCTCCGGCTAATGCAGCATTGTCAGGATTATGAATGGGTTCGTTCACTTGAGCACAACGTCGTATTGTTCACGGTTATAGAGCTGCTCACCTTGTAAACGGATTGGCACATCTACAAAGTCTTCGAGTAAAGCCAGATCGTCGGATCGTTCTTCTGTAAACCATTCAACGATATCTGTTGATGCCAGTACTGTAACTGACTCGATATCGAACTGGCGCACTTGCCGGATAATTTCACGCGTAATTTCGAAAACAACTGTTTCAAGCGTTTTGGTCATGCCACGCCCGCCACACACGGCGCATTCGCCGCACAAGACTTGTTCCAGACTTTCGCGTGTGCGTTTGCGTGTCATTTCCACCAAACCCAGCGCCGAGACGTCAGACAATTGGGTTTTTGCATTGTCTTTTTCCAATGCCTTTTCCAGTGCTCGCAACACTTGTCGACGATGATCGACAACCTGCATATCGATAAAATCGATAATGACAATGCCGCCCAAATTTCTCAAACGCAGTTGGCGTGCAATGGCTTGTGCCGCTTCCAGATTGGTTTTGAATATGGTCTCTTCAAGATTGTGCCGCCCTACAAATGCACCGGTGTTAACATCAATTGTAGTCATAGATTCGGTTTGATCAATAACCAGATACCCACCCGACTTAAGCGTCACCTTTTTGTTCAATGCTCGTTCAATTTCATCTTCGATGCCATGCAGGTCGAATATGGGCCGCTCACCGGGATAATGTTCAATGCGTTGGGTGAGGTGTGGCACGTACTCTTCGCAAAATGCAACGCTATTTTTAAACGTTTCACGCGAGTCAATACGAATTCGCTCGATCGAGTTGCCTCGAATATCTCGCAATGTACGCAACACCAACGGCAAGTCCCGAAAAATCACCTGACCGTGAGGTGCATCTGAGAGTTGCGTTTGAACGCCTTGCCACACTTTTTTCAGAAAATGCAGATCACCAATGATGGCGTCACTGTCCATCCCTTCGGCAGCGGTTCTTACAATGTACCCACAGCTATCATCTTGTCTGTGCTCAGCGACCATTGCACGCAGCTTTTCGCGTTCGTCTTCTGCTTCTATTTTCGTTGATATACCAATGCTGTTTTCGCCTGGCATCATGACAAGATAACGAGACGGTACGGTTAACTTGGAAGTGACACGCGCACCTTTGGTGCCGAGAGGGTCCTTTACTACTTGCACGGCAAGCTGCTGACCTTCGCGCAACACCTGTGCAATCGTCTGTGTTACCCGTTCACCATCTGGCCCCAGCGATGATGATCCAGCAACATCAGACACGTGCAAAAAGGCCGCTTTTTCTAATCCAACATCAACAAAAGCTGCTTCCATGCCGGGCAAAACCCGTTTTACCGTACCTTTAATTACCGAACCGACTAATCCGATTTTCTGTACACGCTCAATCCAGACTTCCGTGAGCATGCCATTTTCGACTGTTGCCACACGCGTCTCTTGTGGTGTCACATTGATAAGTAATTCTTCAGTCATTCACAACTTTTTCCGCAAAGCAATTCAGTCCAATATTTGACAGCAATTGCGCAGTCTCAAATAATGGCAAACCCATTACATTACTGTAGCTTCCCTTAAGGTGCTCTACAAACACTGCCCCCAACCCTTGAATAGCATAACTGCCCGCCTTACCCAGCGGCTCACCCGTGTCCCAATAGCGTTTGGCCGTGCTCTCATCTATATGCGTAAACGTTACAGTTGATTCGACTGTACAAGCGTGAAACTGTTCCAGCGCCTTCACACACACTGAAGTAAAAACGGTGTGTTCCGCCCCGGAAAGCGAGAGCAACATGTCTATTCCGTGTGCCTGACTGTCGGGTTTACCGTATATTCGGGTTCCTTTTACCACCACAGTATCAGCGGCCAATACCGGCATACTGGCGTTAATTGACTCACATTTACTTCGCGCCAGGCGTTTTACTAATTCGACACCGGATTCACCCGACATGGGTGATTCATCAATATCGGCAGGCTGAACCAACGATTTGATGCCAATCTGGGACAGTAGCTCAAATCGACGAGGTGAAGCTGAGGCGAGAACCAATTCGTTAGCCATAGTAAAAACTACTCCTGCCAGAGCATTTGGTCATCTGTAAGGAATAGCGATTTCTGTGAGTGGCTATTCATCAAAAAAGCGACCAAAAAAGAGACCAATATCGAAACCCTGTGATAGTTATCAGGCACGATGGTACGGGTGGTTTATTGTGAGTGTGTATGCGCGATAAATTTGTTCAATGACGACCACGCGAACTAACGGATGCGGGAATGTCAGTGGTGACAAACTCCATTTCTGGTCGGCACGCTGGAAGGTTGCATCGTCCAATCCGTCTGGACCACCAATGAGCAGGCTGACCGGCTTTCCCAGTTCTTGCCATCGATTTAATTCGGTTGCCAACTCTTTCGTGCTCCATGATTTACCACGATTATCAAGACTAACAACGTGTGCTCTCTCTGGCACGCATTCCATCAAAGCCTTGCCTTCTTTTACTTTATTTTTAGTGGTATTGCCAAGATTGGCCTGGGCGACCTCGTGTACGTTGAAATGCCACTGCTTCGGTAGTCTTTTTTGATAGTCGACAACCGCAATATTCACCCAATCAGGCATTTTTCGCCCAACGGCACATATTGTCAGTTGCATTGCACTAAGCGTCGCTGAATTGAACGCGTACGCTGATTACACAGCGCCGCTTACGCTCGGCTGTGTCTCGTCGGAATCTGGCCCAACCGACCACAATTTTTCCAGCTCATAAAAATCGCGCTTTTCCTGCGTCATTACGTGCACAATGACATCCCCGAGATCAACCAGCACCCAATCGCTGCTGTCGCCACCTTCAAAACCCAATGGCGGATGATCGGCCCGCTTTGTACTCAAGCGGACCGATTCGGCCAACGAGCTGACGTGACGTTTGGACGTGCCTGTGGCAACCATCATTGCATCAGCAATGCTGGATTTTTCGGATATATCGATAACCGTGATGTCCTTGCCTTTTAGCGCTTCAAGTGACTCGGTTACCAGATCAATTAGTTGTTCACTATTCATACTCAAATTTAGTTCCTAGCCTCGCTGTAGAGTCTGTGCTTTACAATATACTGCTTAATGCGCTCCGGCACGAGAAAATCAACACTTTGACGATTGGCGATACGCTGTCGCACATCAGTGGCCGATATAGCCAACTGAGTCACGCTGCAGCATTCAATAACGCCAGTTGCTGAATCAATAATACGATCACCGATTTTATCAGCTTGTTTTGCCATTAGATTTAATGCCCAATCGCTCAAATTAGCGTCAGGGCGATCAATTACCACCAAATTTGCCAATTCCAGTATCTCATGCCATCGGTACCAGGTATCAAATGCCGAAAATGCATCTTGCCCCATGAAGAAAATCAATGTTGAATCAGGGCATTCCTGCTTAAATTCTGTGAGTGTATCGAACGTGTAAGACGCCTTATCTCGCATCGCTTCTCGAGGGTCAATAATGAGCTGCGACAAGTTTTGTGTTGCGATTTCCAACATCTCTATTCTTTGCGCTGTCGACACAGTGGGCTGATCACGATGTGCCGGGCGATGGTTGGGTAACAGGCGCAGCTGGCTCAGAGAGTAGTTTTCGGCTAATTCAATTGCCGTGCGTAAATGCCCCAAATGCACCGGATCGAAAGTACCGCCAAAGAGTCCGATACGTTGTGGCGTTTGGATAGTCAAAAAGTGGGTTTCAGATAAAACGTGGTTTTGGCCAGTTGCCGCTTATGCAGCAACTCGCTCAAACCACGTTTTCTTTAATTGTACTTTGTCGGCCTTACGGCGAGCTTTGGTTGATTTACGATGAACTGCTGATTTACCCAGCAACGGATTCAACGCGACAACGTTACGCTCCCTTGGCGGGGGCAGCTTTTTTTCCTGTTTGCGTTTTTTCTTCATGACTACTTTTATCCTCTTTCATGTTTGCCTTGTACATTGTAAGTAAATTAAGCAATTTGGCATCGCTATTGTCTGATGGTTCCATCACCGGTAACAACGTACTTTTCTGTGGTAAGCCCCAACACGCCAACCGGACCGCGTACATGCATTTTATTCGTGCTTATGCCAATTTCTGCGCCTAAGCCGTATTGTGCACCATCGGCAAAGCACGTGGCCGCATTAACCATCACAGAACTCGAATCTACCTGGCGCATAAACTGCCGTGACCGGCCAATATCATTGGTGACAATGGCATCTGTGTGGCCAGAACCATAGCGCGCTATGTGGTCCATAGCTTCATTAACGTCCGCTACCACCTTTACTGACAATACAGGGCCCAAATATTCTGTTTCCCAATCGTCATTTGTTGCAGGGTTCACATTAGCATACACACCCTGCGTTTTAGCACAGCCACGTAGCTCTACGCCGTGCTCGACGAATTTGGCGCAAAGATCGGGCAATACGCTCTGTGCTTCTGATTCAGCCACCAGCAGGGTTTCCATTGCACCGCAAATACCGTATCGATACGTTTTTGAATTAAACGCAATAGCCATAGCCGCGTTTTTATCGGCACCGACATCAATATAGACATGACAAATACCATCGAGGTGCTTAATAACCGGCACCTTGGCATCGTTGCTAATACGAGTAACCAGCCCTTTGCCACCGCGTGGAATAATGACATCGATATGCTGTTCCAATCTCAGCATGGCACCCACGGCTTCACGATTGGTGGTGGCAATCAGCTGCACGGCATGCTCCGGTAAACCCGTCTGGATTAAGCCCTGTTCAATGCACTGTGCAATAGCCCTATTAGAAAGGCTGGCCTCACTACCGCCACGCAGAATAACCGCGTTACCCGATTTCAAGCACAACGCTGCCGCATCGGCTGTCACGTTGGGTCGCGATTCGTATATAACACCAATAACACCCAGTGGTACGCGCATGCGCGCAATTTCCAGTCCCGAGGGTTGGCGTTCACTGGCCGACAAGCTACCAACCGGATCAGGTTGTGCCGCAATGTCGCGCAAGCCTTTTGACATAGACTCAATACGCGCCGGGTTAAGTTCAAGTCGATCGTACAAAGCATCACTAATGCCGCTTTCTTTTGCAGTGGCTAGATCGATTGCATTGGCGGTAATGAGTTGCTCGACAGACTCATCAATAACCTTTGCAATATTGAGTAACGCTGCATTTTTAGTGGCGGTGTCGGCGTTGGCCAGTACCTGAGCGCAGGCGCTGGCCTGTTGACCATAAGACTCAACCATAGCAACAGGGTCGGGCATAAGATCTGATTTGTTTGTGCTCATTCGATAATACCTAACTTAACATTGATTAAACTTGACTCTGACAATCACTAAACCCATGTGTATCTACCATACCCGCTCTATCCATTTTGTGCTTAGCCACCGGCAGTATCAGCACTCATAATACTCACAGTTTGCCGGGCAGTAAGGTGCTGCTGGCAATAGGTGGACGCCACGACCATACGTAAAAGCGTAAACTAGGGTTTTTCGAACGCCTGAACATCATGCAACTTGTAGATTCCCATTGCCATATCAATTTTCCGGATTTTGATGGCCGAATACCAGACATTCTACAGAATGCTGCCGATAACAAAATAGCGCATTTATTGTGTATTTCGACCAGTTGGGAAAACCAGAGCGATGTTATCGCGTTAGCGGAAAATCATTCTGAAATATTTGCCTCGGTAGGCAAACACCCCACCACCGAAGGCGGCCATGAGCCAAATGTCGAAGATATTGTTGAAGCCGCAGACCATCCACGGGTAGTAGCCATTGGCGAGACCGGTCTGGACTACTTTCGCTCTGAAGGCGACTTAAAGTGGCAGCACGAACGCTTCCATACTCATATTGAAGCGGCAAAGATAACTAAAAAGCCGCTTATTATTCACACCCGTGCGGCAGCGGACGACACGATGGACACGCTGCGTAGCCAAAACGCAGTTGACGCCGGTGGCGTTATGCACTGTTTCGCTGAAGACTGGGAAATAGCCAAGCAGGCCCTGGACATCGGTTTTTATATATCGTTTTCAGGCATAGTCACATTCAAAAGCGCAAAGTCGGTTCAGGAAGTTGCAGTAAAAGCACCGTTAGATCGCATTCTGGTGGAAACCGATGCACCCTACCTGGCACCGGTACCACACCGCGGCAAAATGAATGAGCCAGCATTTGTTCGGCACACCGCTGAATTTGTTGCCAATGCTCGCGGCATTTCGCTCGAAGAACTGGCTGACGCTACCACGGCAAATTTCTTCAAGCTTTTTTCATCGGCGAAAACCTAGTGTGATGTAGACATGAGCATGTTAATTACCGACATTCTGCAATACCCAATCAAAGGACTGAGTGAAGAATCACTGGCCAGCACTGAGCTGGTCGCAGGTGTTGGCATGCCAGCCGACCGCGTTTTTGCAATAAGCCACGGCAAGAGTCTCTTTGACCACGATAATCGTGCATGGACTGATCGAAAGCATTTTGCTGTTGTTGCACATAGCCCGGAGATTGGGCCAATTGATTGTCAGTTTGATCATACGAGCAAATCGCTGACACTGACTTACGATGGCAAAACCATTTTACACAGCAAAGCAGACGCGACAAACATCGATGCATTGCTGACCGAGGCGTTAACAGGTGTAATTAAAAACGGTCAACCAGGACCCTACAGGTTAGTGTCTGCTGCCGATCAAAAACGCCTGACTGATTCACCCACAAACACAGTTTCTATCATGAACACAAAATCGCTTCGAGCGCTTGAAGAAGCTGTGGGTCAACCACTGGTAAAACGTAGATTTCGCGGCAACATCTGGTTCGATGGCGATCACGCGTGGCAAGAACATGACTGGGTTGGTAAGCCAATTAACATTGGCGATGCACAACTATTTGTAACAGAACGTATCGCACGCTGTGCCGCAATTGATGCAGACCCTGCTCTCGGTTCCAGAAACCGGGCCGTGCTAAAACAGCTCAACCGCACATTCAATCATGTGGATTTTGGCGTGTTGGCAGAAGTTGAAATCGCTGATTCTGTGAAACTGGGCGATGCAATATCGCCTGCGTAGCTACTCGGGCTGGTTTTCAAAAGCGCATAGGTCCAGTTTATTTTGCCAAACAGCCATCGATCTGGCTTCGCTGTTACCAACACACACTATTTTCCTCTGCGCGTTATTTTCCTCAGAGCGTTGCAACACTCGCTTATGCCTTTGACTAGGCCGATATCCCCAACTACCCGTATTTCGGGCAAACTCACGGCATATGTTAACCAATACACAACAATGACGAGAATGATCTCACCGTATTGCGATTTCATTTTACTCAGTACATAAATCTGATATCGTGGTTCAACATTGAGCTGTGCGGAATACGCCATTGGCGCCACTCGTTCCCACAACAACGTTAAGCAACAAGGCTAGTACAACCTGCCCTTTCAAGCTCCGGTGATTGAATTGCACTTAACTAAAATTAAGCGTCTAATTTAACTTTTGATGCAACAGGTAAACGGCCAGTGAAGTAAACACAGGGATTATGAAACGATAATGGACAAACAGAAAAAAGCGAATACCCAATATATTTGTAACATGTATAGCTCATTGCGAATTGCAGTTGTGTTTGCGCTCCTGACCTTGCTAACAGCTTGTGGCAGCGGAGGTGGCGATACCACCCCACCAGTTACAGATCAAGATGCATTGAATGGCAACAACACCCTGGGTAACAATCTTGTCGGCGACAATCCCATGGACGATGACCCCATGGAAGACAACCAGCCAAATAATTTTCCTCCAGAATATGAAACACCGTTTGGTGTAGTCGCTTGCTCAGCAGAGGATACAAAATTACGTGTCGATTTTGATATGCGCGACTATTACATTTTTTATGACCAGGTCCCACAGCTCAATCTGGCTGACTATGACACACCCGAGAGTCTGATACGCGATCTGCGGGTGGCTCCTGACGAATTCAGTTTTGTTGACGATGCCGAGGAGCGAACGGAGTTGGTAGATAATGGTGGCACTCGCGGGTTTGGTTTTGTACTGCGCAGAACACAGGATGATGTTGTCCGAGCCAAAGAAATACTTTTGGGCTCGCCTGCAGATGACCAAGGCATGCTTCGCGGTGATGAACTTTTGCGTATTAATGGTACGCCCTTTGTTGAACTCTCTGAAGAGCAATTAGATGCTGCATTCGATCCAGAAAACGCGCCTATCATTTTGACGATTCGTACCGGTGATGAAGCACCTCGCGAAGTTTCTGTCGATTTTGCAGAATATGTTTGGCAAACGGCGGGACCCGCCACTCGGTTCACTGCGACTGACCTGCCTACCGTCGGTTACTTGCCTATAAGGCGTTTTCTGGAAACCACTGAAGCTGAAATCGATCAAGCGCTCTCATTCCTGACCTCAGATATTGGATTTGATGAGCTTATAGTCGATCTTCGCTATAACCCTGGAGGTCGAACGCATGTTGCTCGTCATATTGCTTCCGTGGTCGGTGGTTCAGCTGTAGCAAACGAAGTGTTTCTGCTAAGAACCTGGAATGACAAATACGCAGCAAACAATGAAGCTGACTTTTTTGACACGGTTGATATGCCATTAAATTTACCGAGAGTGTTTGTATTGGTAACCGAAGCCAGTTCTTCAGCGTCAGAAGTGTTTATCAATGCTCTTGAGCCTTATATTGATGTGGTTGTTGTTGGCGGGGTAACCAGCGGTAAACCGTTCACATCGAATACCAGAGAATATTGTGGCAAAGCCATCAATGCCATGCGCTCCGTGCGCACGAACGCAGTGGGTGTCAGTGTCGCCGGCGGTATTCAGCCCGATTGCAATATAGTGGATAGATGGGAGACGGCTGCAAACAATGTTTCGGACCCGTTACTGGATGGCGCTCTGAGTCTGATCAGTTCAAATACGTGTCCAGTACCTATGCAGGCCGACGCGACCATGAGAACGAAGAACAGAAAAGATCTCGTGTACAGCGACCCTGAGTTATTTGTTTCTGAAGAGTGATGCTGACATTACTGTTTTTGCTACCAACAATCAGTAACAGTGGTGCCCGCCAGCTCGACGAACAGCCTTGATTGAAGCTTTTATTGAAGCTTCGATTGAAAAACTAGGCTGTTCGTTAAGCTTGCGCCGGTATTGATGATCTTCTTTCACTCACAGCTTTCGATAACATTGCGCTCAATGGTGCGCACCTCTTTCAGGCTGTTGATTTTCAACACCTGGTAAGGGTGGGTGAGGGCATCCGTCGTAACGCAGTCTGCACCGGGAGAGCTCAACAAAACGTTTAATTCAACAATTTCGCCTGCATCTTTTACACTCTCAGCTGCGATGGTGTAACCGCCACTGTTTCGACTGCCCATCGTAACTAACACAACCTGGTCGATTGCAAAGTCAATCACTTCGCCATCCACTCGTAACGCATACGTATTAAGCGCGCTGTCGTACGACGCCTGGTCTGTGTATGTTTCCACAAGCTTCGGCCTGCCCTCTCCACCAGATAAGTACGGTCCTGAACCAATAACGCTGAAGCTAAGCGGCACACCAGACTCAGTGCCTTCGTTACTTGAAGAGCAGCCAAATACCAGCATTGCCGGTAGCAACATCGCCAGTATGCGTTTACTTATTCCATTCATTCGATAATTCCCTCATTCACACTCAGTATTTTTCTCTAATTGAGTCATCGGACGCCAATCAGGCAACATGTCGAATTCATTTCGAATAAATCGGCCGCTCCTCACTTCATGATATAACGATTAAAACAACGGACACAGTGTCTATATGTATAAAAATACCATGATCAAAGATGAAGCGGCGCTTGTCACAATCTATGGCACCGTGAACCCAAATTCGTTGGCCAAAGAAACCAACCACCTTACGGCCGCTTATCGTGACTGGATAGAAAAAGCACCGTTTATGGCAGTGGCATCCGTAGGCAACGGAGGCATGGATTGCTCGCCACGTGGCGACAATCCCGGGCAATTATTTCGGGTACTGGATAATAAAACTATTGCGATACCTGACAGACGTGGCAACAACCGACTCGATACCTTAAGAAATCTGGTTACCGACCCGCGTATAGCCCTACTCTTTTTATTGCCGGGTATAAACGAGACGCTAAGGATAAATGGTGAAGCCATTGTTACCACCGATGAAGCGCTAAGAAAAAGCTTTGCAAGCGGCATTAGTGAACCTGTGACAGTTGTCGTGGTAAGCATCAAATCTGTTTATTTTCAATGCGCCAGAGCATTGATGCGATCTGACCTGTGGTCGATCGATGCACAAGTTGAAAAAGCGTCTGTACCCACTGCCGGTGAGATGACGAAATCAGGTTTGCCGGACTTTGATGCTAATAGTTATGACGCAGAGCTATTGGGACGGCAAAAAGACAGTTTGTATTAACGCCAATAAACAGTAACTGGTTTCCAATAGCCTCAGACTCCCATCACCTCCGGCTAAGTTAATACCCGAACCAATAACGGTGAAGCTAAGTGGTACGCCCGCTCCTCACCTCATGAGTTATCAAATAATACGAAGGAAACAGTGTCAGTAAAATTTCCCGGAACGCTTGACAAAGCCGCGCATGCACCGTGGTTGTGTATTGAGCTATTAGCGCATCACAGGTTTCTTTCAATAGCGTAACAGGCCAGCTTGGATCAGTCCTGACCAAATTACGCCGGTTATACAAACTTAGCTCTCGTATTCACGTTATTCAAATGAAGACACATTCAATTTTTTCGGGAAGTTGACAGGGAACGTATCGTCAAAAATCAGGGAAAGCTCGCTCATAATTCAAATGAACAGGAGTACGCTATGTCTATGGAAAAAATGGTTTTTATTTCACACAACTTTAAAACATCATCGCGAGAATCATTGGTACGAACGCTACGGCAAATAGCCGATGATTCTGATCTATGCAAAACGAATTGTCGAAGTAAACGTCAGATAGCGAGTGAACTTGGTATATCTGAGAGTACCTGGAAGAGAATACGAGGCGTGGGAGGGGATGTTCACAAAGTGGACATATACTATCTACTCAAATTCATCACATTGTATTCAAATTGTCATGGTATCGCTTTGATGTTGCCATCTCATTCTCAATACCTCACTACACTGAATCAACAGTCGCAAGGCAACACGAAAAAGAGACGGCTCAGCATCATTGGACAATAAGCGGAACAATAAGCGAAATGAGAAGCCTAATGGGCATGACCAGTCACTTCTGCAAGCTCAAGATTGAAACTGTAGTAGTCTTCGTAGTCTTGGCCATCTAGCGTATAGTTACTTAACGCATAGTAAGCTTGCTGTCGAATATCAGTCTCTTCGCTGGGGTTGTTCATGATATCCAGTAGATTAAATTTAATTTCATCTGATCTTACGCTTGAGCGCAATGCAGTGACAGCTGAAGCATGTCGTATGTCACCCGAGTGATCTTGCAGACCACCAACAATAGTCGGCACTTGCTCTTGACCACCCCATGTACCCAACGCCTTTATAGTTGACCCGCGAACTCGATCATCAGGGTCATTAAGATAAGGCGTCAACTCAGCAATGAGCTTCTGTTTTTCTTCCGCGGCCACAATCTGAGGTACAAATGATTCAATAACGGCATGAACCTGCTCAGGCGCTGACAGAGAAGGCAATTTGTTCAGCAGTAATTCACGGGATTGAGCGGTGCGCACACCAATTTCCTTGCTCAGCACATACAATCCATCATCATGATCATAATTCCCCGAGCCGATCATTTTCATTGCCTGTATTTCTATCTCATTGTTGCCCAACATCATGGATGAATCAATTAACATGGACAGCAAAATCTCTTTATCCAGACCAAACTCCAGCTGGCCAAATTGCTCCATCACTTCGCTGATCAACTCAGGAGATTCGCTCAACAATCTGGCAAATTCCTCAGATACCCCACCAACGTTATACGGATTTTCAGAATCACGTACCGATGCAACCAGCGACATTAGCTGATGCATTGAATCACTATTTAAATTCGTTGCATCATCCGGCTCAACACTTTCATTCATTTGATCGTGATGATGATCGTGTTCAGCACTTGCTAATTTCTCAGCCTGCGAAGCAATAACACCGTGTTTGACAACAACCCTGTCTTCAGCATTATCTGATTGCGGTTCAATCACAATTCCATCAGACTGATTTGACTGACCCGATTCAGAATGCGCATGATCACCGGACTCAACTATCCCATTGTGTACTATCCCATTGTGTATTCGTTGGTGTGAGATCGCATTTAATCCAACAACAGCAACGCCGGTAAAAACTGCTCCTGCCGCAAATGCACCGAGCGTATTCTTTGTGATGATAGACATGTTGATCGATCTCCTGATACCCATGGATTGATAAACGTCCCGACTTAAGACGGCGTACGCCAAGCTCGGCAGGTCCAATGGCCGCTGCGACATACTCTCCACTGACCCGGTAACGCAACCAGTCCGCCACCTTGCCGCACGAGTAATCCCTGATTGATTCTAGCCAAGGTGCGGGTAGAACAGTTCTTCGGCGACTCTGTTGTACGGTGATTACGGCTAGCCCTGACTTTGACATAGGGGCAGTGATAATCCGGGTCACCGGCGTCTCTATACCTTACCGACATAGCCTCACCGGTGGAGTCGTAATTCGCCGACGCCCAATACCAGTGATTACCCCAGAAATCCCCATTATTACTATGCGCCCCCACCCATTGGCTTGCCACTAGCGCTGTTAAACAAGACAGAAAGAGAAAAAACTTAACTACACTTGCAGGATTTAAACGTCTCATGAGAGCCCCCCCTATTTAAAACTGGTCGCGCCAGCCACCGCAATACCAATGCCCGCTCAAGCATAATTTTGCTCCACCACCATCACCAAAAATCCCATGTGAAGCACTTCTAAGTCGGCTTGTTGAGCAGTTTTGGCCGTGTTCTATGGTTCGTCCCACTTGCACTCTTTTACCACCATCAATTCGTACCCTTCTCGTTTTCACGTAAGCACAGTGCCCGTCCGTTTTGTTATCCCGGTACTGGACGCTTAATGAATCCCTGGAACCTGAAATCTGCGCAATCGCCCAACCCCATGGCACATTAGTAGGCTGATGGCGATTGTCTTTTTCTGTGATAACAATCGCTGCATTAGCTGAAATAACAACACTGACACACAGTAATAAAGTAGTAATTCGATACTTCATGGCTACATACTCCCTTCTGTTCAGAATTCAGAATTTAGTTACCTATACAAACCGTTATTACAAACTCTACTGACTCAGCCGGTTCAGAGGTGAGCTAATTGAAAAAAGTGATGCCATGAAAATGTGATGAGAGCCAGGCCCGCCACTGCTACATCGAACGTGTTTGGTATTACTTGTAGGCCAAATACACAATTTTGGTTAGCTCGCCAAAGAATTTAGGATATGACCAACCGTAGCCCCAGCGATAGTTGGTTGGAAGAAAAGGTATGCCGCCCACTCTAACCTCTGCCAACATTTATGATGAAGCGGCGCTTGACACCATCTACGGCACCGTGAACCCAAATTCGTTGGCCAAAGAAACCAACCACCTTACGGCCGCTTATCGTAACTGGATAGAACAAGCACCGTTTATGGCAGTGGCATCCGGAGGCAACGGAGGAATGGATTGCTCGCCGCGTGGCGACAAACCCGGGCAATTATTTCGGGTACTGGATAATAAAACTATTGCCATACCGGACAGACGTGGCAACAACCGACTCGATACCTTAAGAAATCTGGTTACCGACCCGCGTATAGCCCTACTCTTTTTAATGCCGGGTGTAAACGAGACGCTGACGCACAGTTATTGGGACGGCAAAAAGACAGCTTGTATTAACACCGCTTTTCGAAAAATAAAAATTCGTACTGAATATTCCACCTGCGCCTGCGTACAAACGCACAGTAGCAACAACAGCAGACGAACGTTGATTAACGTTAGTAGAGAACCAGCGGCTCTCCATTGGTCTCTACCGATGGATCCATTGCGAATGTCTGCTCATCATGCGTACGTGATGCAACTGTGAGGTATCGCTCGCCGGTTCCCAAACCTGAAAAAACGAAACTGCCATCTTCCTCGCTTTTTATGTTACGCGTAGTTATGGACTCTATGCCATCTTCATTTATGACGTGAACCATATTCAAATCAGCATTCGCTACAGGGTTGCCACTTTCATCAAGTAATCGCCCTTGCAACGTGTATGGCCCAACGTCAACAACAATTTTGTGTTGATTTTCATCGCCTGCAACTACTTCTATGCCTTTAACAACTATGCTCGGTGATTTTGCTGTAGAGCGCAAAATCAATTTGCCGGGTTTAATGTTGTCCACAACCAGCATACCTTCGCTATCGCTAGTAGCTATTTGTGAGGCGGCTTCAGGGGCAGAACTCAGGGACAGGAAGTTCAGCGATGAAATTCCGTTCCCTTCAGAATCGGTCACCATCGCGACCAGACTGGACAGGTCATTTTTTTGCAGTGTAACGTTCAAGTTATAGTCTTCCTGCAACGACAAATTGCCCAGCACAAATGGCTGGTACTGATTACCGGCATTAACCTTGACAGACGCTGAGCTGATCGGTGCAATTCCATTCAAAGTAAAATAGCCGGCGTTATCTGTATGAACACCTCGCTCAAATGCAGGGCTTCGCGAATGCAAACTAACGTACGCCTTAGGAACAGGCTCGCCAAGATCGTCGGTCACCAA
>CALIMV010000212.1 GCA_938045275.1 uncultured Granulosicoccaceae bacterium | reverse complement strand
CTGTAAACCTGCTTCAGAGGGGAGGCGCTTTGTTCGTCCCAGGCCCCCACCAATGTGAACGGAGGATTGCGATAGTCGGCAATGGCTGTTCCTTCACGCAAAAACTCCGGGTTTACACACAAGCCTAAGTTGCGTCCAACTTTTCTACCTGATTCTTGCTCCAGCAACGGGAGTACAACGTTCTCCAACGTGCCTGGTAACATCGTGCTTCTGATTGTCACTACATGATATTCTGTGTGCCCTTTAAGTGCTTGCGCGACTTCAGCGACAGAGTTTCGGATGTATTCCAGTTCTAAGCTTCCGTTCGCACGACTAGGTGTTCCTACGCAAATCATCGACAGGTCAGACTTCGAAATTGCCACAGCAATATCGGATGTAGCACTCAATTTTCCGGCGTTAACATTGTCTGCAACCAGTTTATCTATGTCTTTCTCAATGATTGGACTTTTACCGGCATTGATTAGATCCACTTTTTCTGGACTTATATCTACACCAATAACGTTATGACCCGCGCTTGCCAGGCAAGCTGCAGAGACACATCCAACGTAACCTAATCCGATAATGGCAATATTCAAAAGATGCCTCCGTGCGTACACCCGTATTTTAAATTGGTATCAAATGCTCTCACAACATTGCATTGTCCAAGTAACGGAAATTTGCACTGGGACAGATTTGCAAGAGAATAATCGCGCTGATAGTTTTTAAAAGTGATAAACAGAACATGCACGGCCTAAAGAAAAAACAGAGTCTTTATTGGTGCACCATCAGAACATTATAACCCTAATATTTCAAGAGCACGTCAATTTACCCCGTCTAACCTTACAGGCTTGTTAATTAAAGTCAACAACAGGCCCCGCGGTTTTTCTGGGTGCGATTTCATCATTCTGCCCAATAATGTGACCAATGCCTCGCGAAGATGTGAAGCTTGAAATGGTACGATTACATGCATAAAGGGATTACCGGTATTGATTTGTTACTCAGTATTAGGGGCTTAATGCGGATTAGTATTGAATTTACTTAGTGTCACCCAGAGAATTATCTGCGGTGCTTGTGTGGAGTGCTAGGCAAATCCAGGCTCCAATATTCCACATTGTCAAACTGTGTTTCAGCGAAATTCTCAGGACTGACCGAAAGAAATCAGGAGTTGTGAGATAGTTCGCTGAATGATTGAACACGATTGTTAGGTGACAAAAGAGTGATTTCTAACTGTCTTATAAGTAGTATTGTTAGTTTTTAATTATTTTTCTGTTCTAGATTTTGACTTACAGATATTTTTAA
Organism: uncultured Granulosicoccaceae bacterium; assembly: GCA_938045275.1. Lineage (GTDB taxonomy): Bacteria > Pseudomonadota > Gammaproteobacteria > Granulosicoccales > Granulosicoccaceae > Granulosicoccus. The sequence goes on along the minus strand of CALIMV010000212.1, from coordinate 8,329 downwards.
TTTGTTATATAAAAATGAGAAAACAATATATGAGAGGCGGTATGAATCGAACATGTGTAATAAGCATGGGAACAATATAATAATGACGATTAGAAATGAGGCCAATACCTTTTCTAAAGGAAAAAAATTGTGTTGAGAAACATTGCACTGGTTTTTCTGGTGCTATTTATTTTTGTAGTTCCTACCGAAAAAATTGTTGTTGTGCCAGGTCTTGGTAGTTTGGCGAAAATAGTTGGCGCTTTGGCGATGCTAACGTGGGTCTTGTATGCATTACTCGGTAACCCTTTGCGTTCTATCAAGCTATTTCACGCTGTCTTATTTCTATTTGTTTTATGGAATTCCGCCAGCTTATTCTGGAGCTTAGATGTAGCTGCAACTGAGGGGCGCATCATTACGTGGTTCCAGCTTGGCCTGGTTGTGGTTCTCATCTGGGATCTTTTGGACACAAGAAAGCTGATTATTATCGGAATACAAGCCTATGTTCTGGGAGCGATGTTTGGCGCTTGTGGCATTATCTACAATTATCTTGGCTCGTCAGAATTCGTTTATGGCCGCTACAGTGCCGCTGGGCAACATTCGGTTAACATTGGACTGATAATAGCGCTTGCGATTCCGTTGGCTTGGTATCTGGTACTGCAGAAACCGGAAAAATCTAAAATTACCACATGTCTTCGAATATTGAATATCTTGTTTTTACCGGCAGCCTGCATTGGAATCGCGTTAACCGGTTCCAGAGGGGCAATGGTTGCATCTTTGCCTGCCATATTTTTTATTGCGTCAACGCTTGGCAGTCTGCCGCTATGGGCAAGACTTTTTTCGATCATGACTGCAATTGGTGGAACCTATGTCGGGTATCTGTTAGTTCCTCAATCTTCATTAGATCGGTTGGGAACTGCCTATTCAGAATTGTCCGGCGGTGGAAATTTAACTGGTCGAACTGATATCTGGCATGACGCATATTTACGTTTTCTAGACAACCCGATATTGGGTGTTGGTAGTGATGCGTTTGCCACAGTATCAGAACACAGGCTGGTCGCACACAATAGTTTTTTATCTGTGTTGGTGGAAACAGGCATCGTAGGATTGATTTTGTTCGTTACGTTGTTTGCAATTGCATTGTTCTGTACTTTCAAGTTGCCAATATTGGAATCCCGACTGTGGAAAACGGTAATGGTTATCTGGTTTCTCGGTGCATCAGCACTGACATATGAACACCACAAACCAACCTGGCTTGTGCTTGCGCTAATAGTATCAAGCAGGTACCAATACACCGATAACAATGACGACGATCCCGAACCATCAGAGAAACATCGCGCGGCGGGAGAAATACTGGTTTGAATCAGGTAAGTGTCGACCCAGTAGCCGACCGTTACTGTTAATTATTTGAGATGCACTTTGCAATGAGACAGCGTAGATAACTATAGCATCTCAATATTAATCTCTGGCGTAAGCATCCTCATAGCGTACAATATCGTCCTCGCCCAGATAAGCCCCGGTCTGAACCTCGATCAAAACCATTGGAAATTTTCCTGGATTCTCCATGCGATGAGTCTCTCCTAACGGGATATAAACTGATTGGTTCTCTGTAACCAGTTGTTGCTTTTCGCCAATTGTCACTCGCGCTGTACCAGACACCACAACCCAATGCTCAGATCGATGCATATGACTTTGTAAGGACAGTATTCCTCCTGGGTTAACGACAATTTGTTTTACCTGGAACCGATCACTTAACGCCAGTGTTTCAAACCAACCCCATGGCCTGTGGTCTCGCGGAAATGTGTGTGATTGAGGTGCACCTTTTGCTTTGAGCACCGATACGACATCTTTTACATCCTGAGCACGATCAGCATCAGCAACCAAAACGGCATCGGGCATAGAAACTACTATTGTGTCTTTTAGTCCAAGTCCGACTAGTTCCTGCGCATCGCTTTCTGATCTTAACAGCGTGTTGTCACAATCAAGCGCTGTTGCTCGTCCGGTCAATACTACACCGCGATCGTCTTGTTCCGCTTCGCGCCAAACAGCATCCCAGCCACCCAGATCTGACCATCGGCCGTTGTAGGGCATGACAGATATATTGTTTGCTCGTTCCATGATGGCGTAGTCAATTGAAATAGATTCAACCTGACTCCATGCGTTTTTATCCAGACGCACAAAATTCAGATCGGGCGTAGATAGCTCAACAGCATTTTTTACCGGTGCTATCATATCGGGCTTATGCTGCGCAAAGGCGTCTAGTATGGCCTGAACCGAAAACAGAAAAATACCAGCATTCCAAAGGTGAGTACCACTGGCAAACATGATTTCCGCATATCGCTGATCTGGCTTTTCTTTAAAGCGAGATAGTTTGAATGGCGCATCGGTGTTGTTTTGATCTAACTCAAGCCATCCGTAGCCAGTTTCTGCTCGATCAGGCTTGATACCGAATGTCAGCAATTCTCCACTAGCAGCGGCTTCGGTGCCAGCTGACACTGTGTCGTTAAAAGTCTCTGAGTCGGGTATGACATGATCTGAAGGAGATAGCAACATTAGCGCGTTTGGGTCAGTTTTTTGTAGCCACAACGCGGCCGCCAATACCGCTGGAGCAGTGTTGCGTCCATCAGGCTCGATTAATATGGTTGCGTCGGTATTTTCTTTGTTACCAAGTTGCTCAGTAACGATAAAACGAAAATCATTGCCGGTAATGATCAACGGTGCTGCAAAGTTGGGACCGGTAAGTCTTGCTATCGTGGCTTGAAACAGAGAGTTGACGCCCGTTAACTGAGCAAACTGCTTCGGGTAGCTTTTACGCGACAACGGCCAAAGCCGTGTGCCTGATCCACCACATAAAATAACCGGGTAAATTTTCTTGGACATGAAAAATTCAACGCCACTGGTTAGTAATTAGTAAACACCGCGCTAATTATAAGCCAACGGCTAGGTCACAGAACAGTATGTGTATCGATTTTAAAAATGTAACACGCAATGATTGGATAATCAGAATGTAGCGTACAACACGGACCGATCAATGGCAATACAGTTAGCATATTATGTGGACCGTTCGTTTGGGTGAAGTCGTCATAGGTGTGATTTCGCTAGCAATCTCTATGTTGTTTGTGTAAGTTTCAGTAGCTATGTACCAGCTCAACACTGTCGTGGTTAAATGTCAGCTGATAACTGTCATCTGTAAATTCAATGAGCAATTTTCCGGCGTAATCTTGATCAGTGAATTGTAAGTTGACCTTGGTTTCATCGGGAATTAAAACGTAGCCTAGCCAGGCCGGTGCCGTAATTTCTTGCTCAAAGCCCCAAACCGTATTGTCGAAACATTCTCCGAAGCGCGGTGCATAGTGCCCTTGTAATGGTGATTGTTGTCCATGATATTGGTTAATATTATCAGTACCCCATGAGAGAATCTGCAATGCTGTATCGGCGCGAACCAAGTTACCCGAGTGTCCGAATTCTGTGCTTGTTGGAGCCTTGGAAATCTGAACATCAGGATGAAAATGTAGCAGACTTTCTATGCGGTGTTGACCACTGCCTTCTATAAAATCGCAAATGATCCAAAACGATTGATTGACATAGCACAGCCATCGTCTGTGCATAACTCGTCCTGGCAGTCTGCTATATCCTGTATGTGACGATATTACATAGGATAAGTTATCAGATTGGGAATAGAAAACGTCTTTCGGCTGGTATCGTCGCGCTACCCGATAGCGTTCCCATATTTCGGATTGCTCTTGAGCGTCTACAACGATGGTATTGTGCGCTCGGGTACTTCGAAAATAATCCCTCCAACGGATATCACCGCTATAGTCACTCACGCCAGAATCTACTATAAATCGATGTCCAGAAATGCTCATTTCAAAACTAAGAGCACTACAATGACCGTGACCATTTCGATGATCGGGACCCATCGAACCACAATCCATAATCACAAAGTGATTACTTTTTAAGTCGCGTATCACGAAGTAGCCGGAGTCTTCCAACGCCGTCAGACCGTTTGCAGGCGCTGGTACAGAGTCGGTGAAGTCTGCAGGGTCACCAGCTATGTCGAATGCGCAGTCATGGAAAAGTGGCAAGTTGCCATCAGGGTGTAATACATTAGAAAGCCAGTTTTTAAATTCGCTTAAGCGTAAGGTCAGGTTTGCCGGTACTGGCTCGTTGGCGCATTCCATGACGTCAACCATTTCCTGGTAAACCTCTAATATAATCTGATGGTACATCGGGCTACGTTCGTCATGTCCACCGTCTGCATAAAAGTCGCCGCTCATGCTGTCCATCAGAATAGCGAGTCCTTTGGCGTGCCAACGCTTTGCATCGGTTCCATTGAAAAAACGACCCATAAGCCATAAGCTTCTGCCGTTTTCCAGTAAATGGTTGTTCAACAAATGGTATTCGAGGTGTTTTTCCAGATATACCGTTTGTATGTACATACTTTGCCGCAGCTTCTGGGAGAATGCCTCATCATTTTTTAGTTCATTGTTAAAGACCGAGTAGGCCCGCAACCAATTATTGAGTCGCAATGAGATTGGGTAGGCGTCCCATGCAAATGGCATTGCAACAGGACAGCTTGCAATCCATTCGCTGGCTAACCTTCGAAACAGCGCATAGGCTTTGTCATTTGGCGCGCCTGTTCGCATCAATGCTATCGATCGGACGTAATCGAAATAGTGAAGGTTGTATTTCCAGAGTTTTGTTTCTGTCGAGGGGTTCCAGTCGATTGGTATGCCTAAATCGACCGTTCGGTTAAGAAAGCAAAACCTGCCTTTATCAATGTTGGAAATGTCGGAGTAAGTTGGCCTGATGAAGGGAAACTCTACGACGGTATATGATTCATTACCAGTAGCATGATTTTGGTATAAGTCTTTGTACCACTTAAATTTGTGAAGTAATTTTGTGTATACAAGCATTTTAATACGATACACAAATTGTACGGGTTTTAAGTAATAAGACGTTATTGCATACTGAGACAATCGCTTGTACAAAGTCGAGAGTCTCATTAAATTGTATTCCGATAAATTGTATTCCGATCGTTATTGAATAAAAGATCAATGTATTGTTCAATAATGGTATCTAAATCGTAGAGTCGCCAGCTGTCGGGCTTCACTTTTGGAGCGGTTCCATCAAGCGCTTGTTGTATTCCATTTGCAATTGATTCAGGATTTTGCATCTGTACCAGACAACCAAGTTCGCCATTTTGTAGAATTTCTTTTGGTCCACTGGGACAGTCAGTAGCCACTAACGTGGCTCCGCAATAAAGTGCCTCTACCAAAACCGTCGGCAGACCTTCCCATCGAGACGACAATACATAAACGGCGGCGTTTGCCATGTAGGCGTGTGGATTTTCAACAAACCCTGGCAAACTGACATCGTCAGCAATACCCAATTCCTGTATCTGATTTTCGAGTGATTGTCTTTCATCACCGTCGCCTAAAATTATCAGACGAGCGAATTGCTTATCTCGAATTAACTTAAACGCTTCTAATAATGTCCCGTAATCTTTTTGCATGTGTAGTCGTCCAACTGACACGATTACCGGAGGCTGATTTGCACCAAACCAGGGATGATCCAATGGCTGCGCGGCGTTCTCTCTCACTTTCGGGGTAATCCCAGGATTGTAAAGGACGCGTGTATTTGCGTCGGAGATGCCAATATTGTCTGTCAGATCATCTACCACCCCCTGTGAAACACCTATCACGCAGTCGGCATATTTATAAGTTAATCTTGCGAAATGGGGGTACCACTTCTGGATTCCAGTGGATTCTTTGCCGATTTTTTGCGACAGAGTATTTTGCTCGTTAACAATAACCCGATCAGGACAGCGTGCGAAAAAACGAGCACACAACGCAACCACATTGGCTTCGGTTAAGGCCGACAACATCACTGCTGGTTTCTCTTTGCGAAGGTAGCTTACTAAAGCAGGTAATCGTCGCACTGTCTTGAATCTTTTAACCAGGTTTCCGCGACCTAAATCTACTATAGGTAAAGAGCTGGAAACACCGTCTATGTATGAACCATCTGCTTGGGCCAGGACCAGGTCTACATTATATCCCCGAGAAACCAAGCCTTCGGCCAGATTTAGCATCGTGCGTTCAGCACCGCCGCCATCAAGATTGGGCAAAAAAATAGCTAATTTTTTATCAGCGTGTTTGTTAACTTTTAATTCAGAACTGGACACTAGTATTCAACTTCAATTGCTTTAAGTAGTAGAGGTATTAATTCGGTGGAGCTGTATTTTTTTCCGCTGTTTATTGACTGTTTCTTCAAAGAGGTAAATATTTTGTTATCGGAGCGCAAAGTGTCAATAGTATCTGCCAGCCCCCGAGGGTCTTTTGGCGATACTAAAAGACCATTGCGTCCATGTTTGATTAGATCTGGAATGGACTTGAAGTCAGTGGTAACAATAGGCAAGCCTGCCATCATGGCTTCTATAAGCACACCAGGATGGCCTTCACCTGTGTAGTAGGTTGGAAACACGAATACATCGTAGTTTGCGATGGATGAAATTACTTGATCAGGCTCTAACAAACCACCGTATTCTGCACCATCAGTGCTATCAACCTTCTGACTAAAAAGATTAGAATCCTCTTTATAGATCGGTCCGAAGAAATCACATGTCACTTTTAGTGGAGAGCTAAGGTTGAGCAATTTTATGCTTTCCAGTAGATCAAAGACACCTTTTTGCTTTCGGATGTGTCCAACATACACAAGTTTTAGAGTGTGTTGGGGAAGATCAATTTGCTTGTCACCTGCGACAATATCGACAGGCTCTCTATACCCAGGTACCAGATGCACTCGAGTGCCCATTAGATCACTAAAAAAATCTTTTTTTGAATTAGTTTGAACGATAAGGCCGTCTATGTGTTTTAACACCCATGTGACATAACGGCGCACTATCGGTGACAGATTTAAATAATACGAATCAAAACTGCCACCAAAACTACGTACGTAAAATTGCTTCCTGGCAAGTTTGGTGATTAACAGACAAATTGGCATCAAAGAAATGAGAAGCTGGTTGCTTCCAAACAGCAATACTTTGTCTGATTTGCGAATTTGCAATAGGCATCCCCATAAAACTCTGCTTGTTGTGAACAGATTGTCGAAACTAAAAAGAGGCCTGTTACCCAGTTTCTTTGGGGCGGTGTTGAGCGTCGTGATGCACACTTTATCTGATTTTTTTTCTAAAAACTCACAGAACAATTTGAAACTCACGCTAGTACCTGCCACCGGAGGTGGAAGGGGTCCTATTACTAGTAATTGAGTAAATTTTTGTTTCTCACTCATTCTGTTGTCTTTTCGAATTCGGAAGAGTCGCAGCGGACTTACGCAACGATGTACCGTGATTCCATTTCCTTGAATGTCAATGCGTAGATATGCGAATGGGTTCTATTGAGCCAAAATGATCAGCCGGAAGTTACCGCTGGACCATTTAGTGCGGCAGATAGTATTGCAACTATTTTAATCCATCTGCAACAATAATGTGCCAAACTTGTTCTGCCCAGTATGCAGTGCTCTTTGTTTTCAAATCTGCTGTGATCCTGGCTTGACACCAGAGTGATAAGGTGCTGGCCATTGAAGGCAGCCCGCGACGCCACTATTAGTCAATGTAAAACGAGCTTTTAAATTGCGCTAATGCAGTCTCAATTGCATTGGCGACTAGGACTGTTGGCTGGGCGCATAAGGGTCAGTACTGAGTTTACTGTTCTGGGCACGTGGTCCTCCAACGCTCACCGATTGATTTAGTATTGGAGTTTAATAATTTTTCGATTCGATTCATCACGAATGGGTCACGTTTTAACAATCAGTTTCACAGGTCTCATATGCACAAAATGTTTTTGTCGTTCATGCTCACCTTGATTTCCGTAAAATAGTGTTCAAGGCATAGCCAATATTGCCCCAGCGTACGGTGTGTAATAAATCTATAAAAAGTAAAAAACACTTATTAGCTACTTGAACTCTATCCCTGACAAGTTCCGCGATGACTAATAATTCAGAACAACCAGACTCAATCGTCCGCGATAGCATCAACCCAAACTTGGCATCCAATGCAATTTGGCGCTCGATGACACTATTGATAAAACTGTTCTTTCAAATGCTGACATTAATTGTGTTGTCACGCATTTTGCCGGTTGAATCGTTTGGTAAGTTGGCATACGCCATGGTTTTTATTGGCTTTATGAGCATGGCCGCCCGATTTGGAGTAACTCCGGCCATTATTCAGAAACCAGCACTCAGCGATGCGTTCCTGCGCGCTGCATTTATGCTCGCACTGTTACTTGGTGTGATTTCAACTATCGCACTGTGTTTTTCTGCTTCACTTTTTTCAACCGACCTGGAAACAATCAGG
>CALIMV010000211.1 GCA_938045275.1 uncultured Granulosicoccaceae bacterium | reverse complement strand
ATGATATTCAGGTGATCAAGCAAAGCATCTGAATTCTGCGCAAGCGATTGTTCGAGCGACAGATCAACCGATGTCCACTGATTCGCTTCTCTCCAATCTTCTTGTATGTGACCGTTGATTAAATTAACGATACCCAGTGTGGCGCTTTCGGTGAATAACTGAAACTCCGGACCATCAAGGCCTGCGTTTCTCATCACACCAGGGGGTGAGTAATCAGGCAAAAAGAAATTGAATACCGAAGGTGCGCGTAACGGAGCCTGGTCGATGATACGCTCCATGTTGTAGATGCCACCGTCAAAGGGTGTTTTATAGGTGAGTTCATCGGGCAATAGACCATAGGCAGCCCCAGGCGTTCTATTGGCATGAAATGCTCGCCAGGTATGCGTAATTCTTAACAGCGGTTCACGCAGTTTGCCAAACGTATCGGGATATTGAAGGTGGCCATTACGTGCTTCATCGTCCAGCAGAATAGCAGCAATAGTAGCGCCGAGATCACCGCGAACGCCTTGTCCATTATCATTGAATACGGCACCCACGCGACTGATATAACCGTTTGTTGGATTACTGGTAACCAGTCGTTGAATTAACCGACGAGCCAAAAACGGCGCAACATTGGGGTGATTAAAAATACTGTCCAGTGCGGCTTCAAGGTCGGCCCGGGTATCGCCTGCGGTACTGCTACCGTCGATCAGGTATTTAACACCCGGTTCGTGATATTCCTCATAAGGTACCATCGGGTCAACCGTATTGCCATAGCCGTCCCAAAGATCCCAGCTAATATTGGCATAGTTCCAGCCAGTAAATATTTTTGCGTACTCGATTATCTCGAATTGCGTGTAGGTGGGTAATGGATTGCCGGATGCGTCTGTTTTTTTGGTTCCATCAGCATTAAGTTGATGAACGCCCAGGCTAAAGAGCTGCAATAGTTCACGTGCAAAATTTTCATCGGGTCGCGTATTGGTTTGCGGATCGTTTTTTTCATTACGAATCGAACTAAGAAACTTTCCCATTACCGGATGTAAAGTGACAGCCTCGAGCAATTCTCGATAATTCCCGAACGCATGCAATGCCAGTGTGTCGTAGTAATCCGCCATGCCGAACTGCGCAACCTGAAGTGCCGGGTCCACATCTGATACGACGAGTATTTCGCTCAGTGCCAGTGCAACCCGCTGGCGTAGTTGATCATCAGCGGTTAATGCGTTCTCCCACCACACGTCATGGCGAGCACCACTATCAGCGTTTACATTAAAATATAATTCGATTTCTTCTTCTGGTCGGTTTTGCGCGCGTCGCTCGGCATAGTATCGATTTTGAAAGTAAGGTAATTGCATGCTCGCTGGCAGCGCGATCTGATTTTGAATCCAGCTGTCAAAACTACCCTGTCGCATTAGCGCAGTGATGGATTCATAAGTGGGTCCATAGGTTGACTGAGTCAGAAACCGAGCCGCCTCAGCTGGTGCGATTGGCGATTCCGGATACAAAGGCGGGTCAATACCCGGGTCATCCGTTGGTGGATCGTCCGTTGGCGGGTCGTCCGTTGGTGGATCGTCTGTTGGCGGGTCATCCGTTGGTGGATCGTCTGTTGGTGGGTCGTCCGTTGGTGGATCGTCCGTTGGTGGATCATCGTTTGGCGGCTCGTAGCTACCTGTCAATGTCATTTCAACATTGTCGACGGTGATAGTAGCGGGGCCTACGGCAGGCAGTAGTATCTGATAAACCAGATGACTCAAACGGCGCGTTTCATCGATTGGTGCGACGACTGATGCGAACTCTGCTTCAACGCTGTTGGTAACAACATAGCTGCACCGTTGAATTGCTTCGCTTGTGTCTTGATAGTAGATCATCATGCAAATAGCGACTTGCGTATTAGTCGGTATTGCATCCACTCGAATGTTTGCTGCTGCATAAAGAGAACTGGCAAAAGGCCCTTGGTCCCAATCGAAAAAAACCTCCTTGACCACATTACCCCAGGTATTCAACTGCGCGTGCATGCTGTGGCTGCCGCTTATTGGATTGTCGGCACTCCACGTAATGGTTGCATCGTTGTAGGGTGTGTCGAATCCGGCAAGGCCAGATTCGAATCCGCGATCATCAATGAGCGGCAGGGTATCGGCCAGTGCATGACTGGAAAACGTAAAGAGCAGGGTTTGGAAAACGACATAACATGTTACAAGCATTTTTCTTGCTATTTGCATGATCTTCGCCCTCCACGAGCAGACACCGCATTCGATCAGTAAATTGAATTAGTAGGAACGCTTTTTTGTAGATTCTATTCTCAATCCGTTCAACCTTACTACAGACCATCTTAACAACCAATTAAGAAATGCCAAGTGCGGTTGGTAGGGTTAAGAATGAAGTTTCAGTGATAGTTTTAGGCACAATACTGCGTTTAATATTCGCTGATCACCTGCAACCGCATACGATTACAAATATGTATGCAATTGATTACATGAAATTAATACAAATAGCGCGTCTTGGTTTTTATCGCGAAAAGTGGCTATGCCAGAATAGGTACTTAAGCCTGCACCCGAGAACGTAACCAAATATTTTGCCTGTGCAATCTTCTGTGCTGCTTTTTACAGTTCTACAGCGCTGACTGATTCTTGGGACATGATTTAAGTATGTTTTTTGAATACCTTCTCCCTGGCCACAATTCACCGTAGCCCTCATCGTCGCATGCGAATATAGTTTACAAATAGGTGCGCCTGGTATTTTTGTGAAAGGCAGCAATGTATCGACATCGGTATAGCGAATTCACTATACACATGTAGGTTGTTTGGTGAATAAGTACAATAATTTGTAACTTCGTACACAATCGCGCTAAACATTAGTATGCCAAATGAAATCATTAAAAGACTTGATCGGAAAACGTAACCTTCACGATCACATTCGATGTGTATTGGCGCCGTTAATTCGCCGTTTATCCAGGCGAACACCTCTGCCGCGAACAATTTCCAACAACGGATAGCCGTTTTCCAAACAGCTTAATCGTTTGCGCAGGCGTTTGATCAAACTGTCAATGGCATCGTTGTTGATATAGCCAGGAGCTGCGTTGGGCCAAACGTGTTTGGCGATTGTATCGCGGGTTACCAGTTTGCCATTAGCATCAGC
>CALIMV010000210.1 GCA_938045275.1 uncultured Granulosicoccaceae bacterium | reverse complement strand
GGATATACTCGAATTGAACGAATCCAATGGCGAGTTGGTTATTCGATTTGTCGGCAGTTGTGCCAACTGCCCTTATTCGCTGCTGTCAATGGAACAAATCGTCAAGCCGACTTTGATGGATATTCCGGGCATATTATCTGTTGTGCACAGAGCCAAACCGCGTAGTAAAGAACTGTCGAATAATAAAGCGTTTTTGAATAACCCTGTTAAATTAGTTGCAGAGAACAAGATTCGATTTCACAGGGAATTGCCCACTGGATCAGCCTGAACATCATTTGGGTGGCGACCTTCAAGAGCAAGCCAGAACAATCAGTACGGCACGGTCGCACTGTTCGCGTAATCGATGCCAAGCCAAGTGCTTCCCGACTATCTAAAGCGCTGGTTATTCATGCACGAACGATGGAAGTGTTTGAATGGATTACCGCCCTTATGATGTTAAGTTCGCACTAGCAGATGCTCGAGCTAATGTTCATTTAGCTTCGGGTGAAGTTCATGTATTTCCGTCGCGACAGGGTGCGCTGATGATTGCGCCGACTAGCCCCTTTTCTGTTAAACCCCAAAGCACCATTCTCCATGCTGCAAAAAAACGGTAAACTTAATTATTATAAACCGAGGGTAAGGATGAACGAAGACATTAGAAAGCACATTACGCAAACCTATGTAAGTCTGAGACTGGGTATGGCAATACTTGCTTTTTCGTTGCCTGTAATGCTCGTGCTTTGGTCAATGCTCAATGGCGAAAAGCTTTTGCCTTCAATCAGTGCCTACTACTATACGCCTATGCGAGATTTATTCGTCGGTACATTGGTGGCGGTTGGCGCGTGTTTGTATTTATATAAAGGTTTTAGCGACAGGGAAAACAAGGCGCTTAACTGCGCTGGAATATTTGCCGTAGCGGTTGCTTTTATTCCTACCTGTATACCTGATCTTGGTATTATGACGGACGAAATGTGTAACGAGGGTGCGCGTTGCGTAATGAAGTGGCTGCATCGAATCAGCGCCTTTTTATTCTTTATACCCGTGGCCTATGTATGCAGCTTTCGTGGAAAAGACACCGTAAAACTCATTAAAGATGAAAAAGTAAGAAAAAAATATATAAGGCTCTATCGTTTTATCGGCCCATTAATGATAATAATGCCAATTTTTTCGGCAATTGATTCTCTTATCAGGGGTAGCGAGTCGTTGATTTTCTTCGTTGAAACTGCCGCAATTTGGGTGTTTGCCTTGTTCTGGATTACCAAGGTCAGGGAACTTAAGCACCATGATGTTTTACCTGAATTACAAATGATAGATAAGACCGATTCAAACCAGAGATAACTTACGCAGGCAACACTAACTGCGTTGCAGTTGCCAGTCCATCACAAACTATTTAAGACAACCAGGCTTCAGATCGCCCTACTAAATCGGCAATCAACTCGACATTATCGGCTATTAACAACAATACAATAAATCAAACTGAGTTACCGATCTCATCTGCCAGAATATCGAAAACAAGCCTAATTCGCTGACTAGTTCGTAGCTCTCGGTGAGTGACCAGCCAAATCGGAACAGGGATAGGATCCAAATCTGGCAAAACACGCTCCAGTTCGGGAAAGAGTTCTTCGGCATCACGAGTCAGTATGCTCGCCCCAAGTCCGATTCGGACCATTTCAAGCAAGGCTGTTCCACTGGCAGTATTCACTTTAAACTGGTTTTCGGATAAAGATAGGCCCATCGATTTTAATGCTGGTAACAGCGTGGATGGGTTTTCGAATCCGATAAAGTCAAGTTTGGCGCAATCCTCGACTGTGTTTGGTCTGCCGTGTCGTTCCAAAAAATCTTTTGATGCATAAACATGCGCATTCATTCTGCCAACTAGCCTTCCAATCAGATCAGGCTGGGTAGGTTCAGTATGCCTGATTGATATATCGGCCTCCCTTCTTGTAATATCACGAACTTCATTGGTGGCCACAACGGTCGTTGTTACCTGTGGTGCCTCGATTCGTAATCGTTTTATCATTCTGGGAAGATGAAAAGTAGCAAAAGCATTTGTTGCCGTTATGCAAACGTGACCTTCAATAGTCGACGATTGCCCTGATGCGGCGAGTGACAGGTTTAGTGCAGCATGGCCCATTGCAGTAACATGCTCTAGTAAACCTTTCCCCGGCTCAGTTAGCGTTAAACCCCGAGTTCCACGCTCGAGTAATAAAATACCGAGTTCTTTTTCCAGACTTGTTATCTGCCGGCTAAGCGTTGGTTGTGTTTGCCCCAGTACGCGAGCAGCACCTGATAGAGACCCTTGTTCCACGGCAGCCAAAAAAGCTCGCACCTGATTCCAGTCAAAGGATACTGCGTCCCAGTTGATTGATTTTTGCATAGCAGACCAACACCTCTTGCAGTTCTGAATTTACTTCAATATTTCTATAATTCGTCGCAACTTCTTTAAATAATTACCTTGGTTGCGAGATCAGCTATGTATGCAAAAAATTATACAGTCATCGATTCAGGCAAAAATCAGAAAGATGGGTTAATACCAGTGGCATCACGATGGTTTGGAAGTTGGCGTTTGTCAATTGATCGTCGTGAATACAGCGTAGTCGAGTTAACCGATCGATATGATGCGGCTGCAAAAAGCTGGAATCAAACACTATCAAGGTTGGGCGTTTCCAAAGCTTATCAATCACTTGCCAATTCATTATACGGAGAATTAGTTGCCCACCATCGTGATACTGAATTACGCGTTTTGGAATGTGGTGCTGGCACTGCTGAATTATCCAGAGCCCTTGTGGCGCTTCACCCAAACCCAGTACAAGTGTGCGCGGTTGACATATCCGCAGAAATGTTACGACAAGCCAGCCAAGAATTTCAAAACGCAGGATTGGAGGCAGAGCTTGTGCTTTCAGATGTGCGCAATTTGCCGTTTTCAGACAATTCACAGGATGTAGTCATTGCTGCGCACGTTCTCGAACACTTGGCTGATCCGCGGCCAGCCATTGCCGAGATGTTTAGAGTATTAAAACCGGAGGGGCTGGCACTTCTATGTTGTACAAGGCAATCCTTTTCGGGTAAGTGGATACAAATGAAATGGCGCACTCACACCGTTACCCCCCAACTAATGCGAGCGTGGCTTGATCAGCAAGGTTTTGACCGTATTAAACAAGTTTCAATTGATGACCAAAGCAAGCTCAATAAGTTTAGCTTGGCGTTTATTGCCGAAAAATCCAACGTGGCAAAAGTTGCCGCTTAATTTTAACTTTATTGAATAGGAGAAAAACGCATGAAAGATCAAAGTCGATTTTGGGACCGTATTGCCGACAAATATTACCGCTCACCGATAAAAGATAATGAGGCCTATCAGCACAAGCTTGCAGTGTCTCGTACATTTCTACATCCTGATGCAACAGTTTTGGAGTTCGGGTGTGGTACAGGCGGCACTGCGATTTCTCACGCGAGACATGTAAAGCATGTTCATGCCATCGACATTTCCGGGAAAATGTTGGCGCACGCGCGAGAACAAGCCAGTAAACAAAATGTTAGCAACGTGACATTTGAACAAGCGGGAATTGAAAGTTTTTCAGCCACACCAAATTACTATGATGTGATCTTTGGCATGAGTATTTTGCATTTAGTTGAGAACAGAAAAATTGTATTAGATAAAGTGTATCGAATGCTTAAACCTGGCGGAGTGTTCATCTCAAGCACAGCCTGTATGGGTGATTCCATACCCATTTTTAAATACATAGTTCCCGTTGGCCGAGCGTTGGGTCTATTTCCCATCGTGAAAGTGTTTGGCCAAACAACGCTAGTTAACGAAATGTCTGAAAGTGAATTCCACGTAGTTCAGCAATGGAGACCAAACAAAAAAATGGCTGCGTTTGTTATTGCAGAGAAAAAAGACTCACAATTTGATGATATCTTGGACCACAAAATTGTGTGTAACACCGATTTGTTTGGAAAATCAACCGAATTCCTGCATGCGCTGGATCAATCATGAATGTTAGCTGAGCAACGATCAAGGCAGCTTATAGGCAATATGGAATCCATGCTCATAAACGACGCAACGGTAGTGCAAGGGGGTATGGGTTCACCTTTGTCTGGTACCTGCGTAAGCTTTGTACATGCTAGCTGAATTAGGAGAATGGTCGACTTTTACGTTACGCATTTACGAAATTTTCAAGGATAGGACAACCATTGTTATCGCCCATCTTTTGTCGACAATTAACCTCGAAGATCGAATCGTATTCATGGATTCAGGAAAAGTTGGAGAGCAGGGCACACACAAAGAACTACTTGAAATGAACGGGCAGCACGCTAGGTACCTGAAGCTTCAGTTCAGCACCCCGCATGGAGCACTTAAAGAATAGTTTTTGAATCTTCGCCTGGATATGAACATATTAACTTTGATATTCTGTAGAGACCGATAAGACAAATATTTGTTCGTATTATTGGAGTGTACGTGACTAATGACCCTCGCTATCTCCTAGGCAGTAAACCTTGACTGTTTTAGACTGGTTTATTCGCGGTGCGACTGTGGGCCTGTGTCTGATGTTGGCGACAAGGTTGTTGTTCTTCGACCGCCAATCGACGGCTCGTCTGGCAGCACTCTTTATCGCAGGTGTTGCGTGTTACACACTGGTATCTGCACCAGGTGTTGGACTGTTGCCAAAGACGCTGGTTGCCGTGATGCATGCTGTCGCGATCTTTAACATCGTTTTTTTCTGGTGGTTTGCCGTTTCACTCTTTGAAGAAAAGCTGCGGTGGCCTTTTCACGCCTTGTTACCCTGCCTGGTTCTGTTGATAACGCTGCCTTTTCGTGCATGGGGCCCATCGTTTGAAGAAGCCCAATGGGTAGCCCCGGTACACCAGATCGTCGTGTTGACCTTGTTAATGCATGTCGCGTATCTGGTTATTCGCGATTTCAAAAGCGATCTGGTCGAGACACGACGATATTTTCGTTGGATGGTGGCTACGCTAATCCCTGTAATGGCGTTGGCAATCGTGGTAGTAGAGATCGGATTATTTGGCATCACCATAGATAATGAGTTGCTGTTGCTACAGGCTATCGCACTTTTTCTATTGGTGGGCGGCTTCGCACTTTGTATGCTACAACCTCGCAGGGAATTGTTCGCCGGGCCATCGACTCTACAAAAAAGTACGCTCCCTATGCCGGGAATGTCTGAACGTTGTCATGACTCTGCTGTCGTGCCAACCCGAAACGATGCCGTTGGGGAACACCAGGAGATCAGAAGTGGCTCTTCGTCAATTAATCAGCTGGAAATCGAACGCTTGCGCAATCTGATGGCAACAGGTGCGTATCGAAAACCTGGCTTAACCGTGGGTAAACTCGCCGAGGAACTGTCGATGCCAGAACGCCGTGTGCGTGAACTTATAAACAAGCAGCTCGGATATCGAAATTTCACCGCCTACCTGAATGATTACCGGATTGGAGAGGCCACGTCCCGACTTGCCGACCCACATAACGCCCGAGTGCAGATAGCCCAAATTGCCTATGAAGTAGGGTTTAACTCCATAGGCCCTTTCAATCGAGCGTTTCGACAGGTTACACAGCAGACACCTAGCGAGTATCGACGCCAGGCATTAGCCGATTTCGCGAAATCCTGATCGATTTTTCCAAATTTGTTGCCGATTTTAGAATCAGCAAGACCTTACTGGTTATCAGCGCTTCAATGCGTCTCTGAATTCACTTTGGAGATGCCCTATGAATACGTTTTCCTTTTCACCTCAAGAAATCATCGTTACCTTTGTTGCGATATTGAGCTCTGATTTCGCCAGGTACTTCATTGGTGCGGGCGGGGTCTATGTAACAATCAATTTGCTGTTGTCCCGTTTACTGCGCCACAGAAAGATTCGTACTACAGCCCCAAGCCAGCGCCAATTGGCTAGCGAAATTCTGTACTCAATGCGCACCGTTCTGGTTTTTGCCTGCGTCGGAATGTCGATCTGGATTGGAGATAGGCTTGGTCTGATGTGTCTCTACAGCGAGCCGAATTTGTATGGCTGGGGCTGGTTCTTCGCCTCAATAATAATTCTGATACTGCTACACGATAGCTGGTTTTATTGGATGCACTGGCTATTTCATCGCTCCAGAGTGCTGCGCCGGTTTCATGTGCATCACCACCTATCCAACAACCCGAGCCCTTTCACGGCCTATTCCTTCTCCATCGTTGAAGCGATACTCACCGCGCTTTACTTTCCGCTGGTACTCTCAGTCGTGCCTGTGTCTGAACTGGCAGCCTTCATTTTTACTGCCCATATGATGCTCATCAATGCTATTCACCATTGTGGGTATGAAATATACCCGCGTAAACACGACGGAACCCCCTTATTCGACTGGTTAACAACGACAACCCACCATGATTTGCATCACGGCAACGCGCGTTGGAATTTTGGTTTCTACTTTACACACTGGGATCGATGGATGGGGACTGAGCATCCTCAATACCACGAAATATTTTCACAGGCGTCAGCAAGTAAACAACACTCCGTACGACCTGTTTCTACCCGGCATCCGCACCGCTGGAAATTGTGGATGCTCGGTTGGATCATAGCTGGCACTTCGTTCACTGCAATGCTCTCAATACCCTCAGCCACTGCAGGTGAGTTCGGGCAATCTGTGGAGATGAGAGCTGTTGGCGGCACTTGGGCGAGCGAAGGGTATGCGTTCGTGGTGCGTTTTGGCCCCTGCGATAAGTCACGTACAAAATTGTGTGGAACACTTGAGTGGGCATGGAAGCCAAATGCCGTTGCTCCAGAAGCATGGCACAGACCAATGCTCCAGGGATTCGACTTTCGTGACGGATACTGGCGTAATGGAAAACTCGTGCATCCGGGAAACGGGCACATCTACCGCGGCATGCTGCATCTACAGGACAAAGATTCACTCATTCTAAAAGGTTGTTTTGCAACCCTTATTTGTGACGAACAACTGTGGCGCCGGTTAAATAGTTTGCCGCACACAACTGGGGCTGTGAGTGAGTGAAAGGCTGCCGTACCTGTCGATAGCGCTGATCATGAAGGAAGTAGGGCGAATGTTGCCCGCAGCCCTCTGTAACTGAGCAGATCGGGTGATGAAAAGTACGGGTCTCTTGGATTAACTGTATACAAAAAATGGACACTATCAGCCCGATAACAACCTGAGCAGATTTATTTAGTGGATACCTTATAAATGGAAAAAATCAATTCTACAACTAAACTAGAATTGAGCTTTGCTGAGTTTTCTACCTTTCACTACTGCTTAGTAACAAAATATTGAATCATAACGCCGTTATTGATCGTTCGTATTTATTTGACCGGCTGTGACCACGCTCCAACATTCGAAACATAGCAGTAAGATGACTTAAACAGTTCAGGAATAATAAAAACTTGCTATTTATAATGAACAAATACATTCGCATAGCGCTTGCCATGTAGCTTACTCGGTCGACCATGCATAAGACGTCCACCTTCGTAAAAAACCATCTCGCCTGGTTTCAATAGAACGTTGTGACGCCGATAGTGATGATCATCTATAACCAGTGGCCAGTCGCTATCAACTTCCTGGTCAACATTGATAATGACACTGGCGATGTGTGTGGCTATTCTGTCGCGATGCATTTTCAATTCCGCACCTTCGCGATATTCCCTTACACCATATACGTATGTGGGTTCCAGGTAATCGCCAATCCAGGCTTCAACCATAGGTTGCAATGTTTCGTGCACGGTACGGCGGAGCTCGTCAGTTAGTTCGATAACGACACTGGGTTGTTTAACAGAGTCACTACTTATAAATTCAGGTATGCTCTCCGAGATTGCCTGCTCGCGGCCATTTTGGTAGACATCAAACAAAGTGCTGTAAAGCGCTTCAGGTACCTTTTTCTTCAGAAAACCATCTTTAGTCAATGGTGGAAGTAGTTCATTATCCTCTTTATTGTACCGAGAGATGCCATCATTACTTCGAAACCATTTCGTTATAATGGCCTTGAAACCTGACTTAACCGGCATACCATGGTGCATTGTTGCACTATTCAACTCGCCATCGGAGCCGATGTTATTCCAAACAACTGCTGTTCCTGCTACTGGCTCTATGTTTAGATCAAGCTCAGTAAAATAGGTTGAACCTCCTTCAGCGGTCGTGTTGAGGTAAATCA
This sequence comes from uncultured Granulosicoccaceae bacterium, assembly GCA_938045275.1. Classification (GTDB taxonomy): domain Bacteria; phylum Pseudomonadota; class Gammaproteobacteria; order Granulosicoccales; family Granulosicoccaceae; genus Granulosicoccus. The sequence continues at coordinate 713 of CALIMV010000210.1, read as the reverse complement.
TGAATGTCCATGTTCTTTGACCTAGGCTCCCAGTGTATAAATCGTAGGTGTCGCTTGAAGGTTCAAAGTAATCGGTATGGGCTTTAAACTCCTGGCCTTCGTCATACCACTGCCCCTCCATTGGTTCAGATTGACTAGGGTCGATGCCCATGTAACGACAAATACGTTCTTCAATTTCCCTTACGATCGGGTGGTCGATTGCTGAAAGTTCGCAAGTTGTACTTGTGCGAAAGGATGATACGCCTTCTTCGGTGGTTGTCGAATTTCGTCTGTTATTTCTTATTAGATCCACTAATTGCATGCTTTCGTCAGCAGATAAAAATCCATCTATCCCAAACATTTCAACTTTGTCGCTGCTCATGTCTATGGCATGGGGTAAATTTATGTGTTGCCTTACGCCAGTGTCTACATCACTGACAGGTAATTGATTTTCGCGACTAGCAGCTTTGGCTCGCATCAATCTATTGTCAGCGTCTTCCTCGCTAAAGCCGTTATTTATCAACTCTAATCTAAGATCAGCAGCTGAACATTCCCGCTCAATGTTGTGAATTAACCACTCATCCCAAGATAGTTCTTGTGACATTTCCATCTCAAATGATCCTGACCCCAAACTTACAGTCAGTCTCGATCACACTGTATTTTTCCGACACCATAGTGCGACAAAATGGACTATTAATATAGCTAGGGGATACCCTAAATGATTGAATACTCGC
>CALIMV010000209.1 GCA_938045275.1 uncultured Granulosicoccaceae bacterium | reverse complement strand
CGAAGCAGTTATGCAAACCACGCAAAATGAATTAGGACAATCAACCTGTATTGGCATTGGTGCAGACCCTGTGGGCGGATTGTCATTTGTAGATGTACTTAAATTATTTGATCAAGATAGCTCAACAGACGGTGTGGTGTTGATTGGTGAGATTGGAGGTAGTGCAGAGGAAAGCGTTGCAGAGTTTTTACGAAAACAAAAGTACAGGAAACCGATTGTTGCTTACATTGCAGGAGAATATGCACCTCTGGATAAGCGTATGGGCCATGCAGGGGCAATACAACAAGTAGGCGTAGGTACAGCTGCAAATAAAAAAGAATTACTCGAACGCGCTGGCGTTCTGGTTGCCAAAACACCTATGGATATTGGACAAACAATGATAACTGCGATTCAGTAACTAATACCATATTTACTAAATTCTCAATCTTGCTTTATAACTGACAGTAGCTAAGAGTCGGTGGGTTGCTTATGCGCGCAGTGTTGTTGTTGAAAGTTTTTGTATCGGATGTTTGGCTTATGCAACTTCAAAAAAGTGTTTTGACATGTTGCAACAGGTCAGGTAGTTTCTTAGCAGGTATACACGTAGTGTGTGCCTTACGAACATCCGATTTTACGTTAGATTTTAAGATTGAATTTACGTTGTCGCGATGCATCAATTGTGTTTGGAGGAATTCATGAGAAAAATTGTCAAACCGTTTTTACCGTTGGTTGTAGCCGCTAGCACGGCGCTAACATTTTCTGCTACTGCGGTAGCAGAATGGACGCCAAAGAAACCGATAGAAATGATTATCATGGCTGGCACCGGTGGTGGAGCTGATCAGATCGCACGTCTTATTCAAGGCCTTATAGAAAAGAAAGATCTTTCTCCAAGACCTGTCATTCCAATCAATAAGGCTGGTGGTTCTGGTGCAGAAGCACTGCGCTATATGCAGGATAAAGCGGGCGATGATCACACAGTACTTGTTACACTTAATAGTTTTTATACAACTCCCGTTATTCAAAAAGAGTTAGGTGTGGATGTTTCAAAGTTTACGCCAATCGGTCGCATGGCTATCGATAACTTTCTACTTTGGGTACATTCTGACGACAAAGAAATAACCGATCTAGATAGTTATGTTGCAGCAGTAAAAGCTGCCGGTGTTGACTGGAAGGTAGGTGGCACAGGCTCTGGTCAGGAAGACTCGATTCTTACTGCCATGATGGAAAAGGAATTTGGATACGAAGTCACTTACATTCCATTTCCAGGCGGTGGCACGGTTGCTAAAAACCTGGTCGGAAAGCACATCAACTCGACAGTAAACAATCCCGCTGAGCAGAATGAATTTTTCCGGGCAGGAAACACAAAACCACTGGTTCAGTTTACGGCTGAACGACTACCAGCATATCCAGATGTTCCAACTGCAAAAGAGCTGGGTGTGGATATCGAGTACTACATGCAACGTTCTTTAAATGGACCACCAGAAATGTCAGCTGAGGCTCAAGCCTTTTACATTGATCTGTTCAAACAGGTTTTCGATTCTGAAGAATGGCAGCAATTTTGTGTTGATGATGGCCTTGACTGTGGTGAGTGGTCAGCAGGTGATGATTTGGCTGAGTTCCACGCTGTGCAGTTGAAGCGCCACGTAGAATTGATTGAAGCCGTAGGTGCTGAAGCAATCACAGGTGAATAAGCTTGTGAGTAATGTAGTCATGTGAATATCTTGCTCACCTGATTATCAATTACCGGTTGCGCAGGGACGCGCAGTCTGGCTTCTGGATTTAAGAATGAACTGCAGAAAAATAATGACACGGGTATTGGTTTTAGAATGACTGTTCGAACTGCTGAATTAATTTTTGCGATATTGTTAGCATTGTGTTCCATCGGATTGATGGTAAAGAGTGCAGAATTACATATTGGCTGGATAGAAGGGAAGGGGCCGGGCTCAGGTGCGTGGCCATTCTGGTTATCCGCAGGCATGCTGGCAATGTGCTTACTCACGTTGTACAGATGGTTTAAGAAAATAACACCTGAATCGCGATCGCTCGAACCCTACATGACGCGAGATACCGTCATTGTGGTCGGTACTTCTGCGGCGTCAATTCTTGGTCTGTTGCTCGGTACGCAGTACCTCGGCATATATGCTTCGCTAATTGTTTTTCTTTTGTTCTACCTTCGCGTTATAGGCCGCCATAGTTGGGCACTGACCATATCGCTGGCTATTTGTATTCCATTCGCCATTTTTTGTTTATTCGAAATTGCACTAACTATTCCATTGCCTAAAGCGATAACCGACCCGGCCTTCTATCCCGTTTACGATCTTATTTACGCACAAAATTTCAAGGAACAAGTTGCCACATTACGACATCCGATTGTGTCGATTCCATTGATAGCTGTGCTCGGTGTAATACTTTATTGGATTAGAGCGTGGATTGTTCGACGCCGATTGCCCAGTACCGATACAACACAGGCTGAATCTGTGCAAAAAGAATCTGATCAAATTGAATCTAACAGCGGGGAGGCGCAATAATGGACGTGGTATTAAGTTTACTTGGCGCTGGTCTGCTGGAAGCTCTGCAGCCTCTGAACCTGACGATGATTATCATCGGTTGCACAGTGGGATTATTGGTTGGCGCTATGCCCGGTCTTGGGTCAGTTAACGGTGTAGCGATTCTGTTGCCCATTACTTTCCTGGTACCGCCCACTTCGGCGATCATATTTTTAGCGGCCATATACTATGGCGCTATGTATGGCGGGGCCATAAGTTCAATAACCCTGGGGATTCCTGGCGCGTCGACAGCTGTTGCAACTGTGTTTGATGGCAGGCCATTGGCACAGTCTGGCAGGGCTGACAAAGCGCTTGTCGCAGCTGCTGTTGCTTCATTTATTGGCGGTACCATTTCGGTTGTGTTGTTTACGTTGTTTGCACCACCGCTCGCTTCGTTTGCATTGAAGTTCGGCCCGCCGGAAGAGTTTGCATTAATGTTGCTCGCATTCGCCACATTTATTGGTCTTGGTGGCGACGACATTCCTAAAACTATCTTCTCTATACTCATTGGTTTGGTGCTCGCAACTATTGGGCTGGATATCATTTCCGGGAAACCAAGGCTGATATTTGGCGATATCTCCGGTTTCATGCATGGCATTAACTTTCTTGTATTGGCTATCGGTATTTACGGTATCGGAGAGATGTTATGGACACTTGAAACGTCACAGGGCAAAGTCACTGTTCACAAAGTAAAGATGTCTTTTAGTTCTCTGGTTAATAACTTAAAAGAAGTAAAAAGTTATATTGGCACCACTACATTGGGGTCGGTGCTTGGGTATTTTGTTGGTACCTTGCCGGCAGCTGGTGCAACACCTGCGTCGTTAATGTCGTACGGGCTGGCCAAAACATTTTCTAAAGACCCAGACAGTTTTGGTAAGGGTAATGTTGCTGGGGTCGCCGCCCCGGAAGCGGCAAATAACGCTGCATCCACAGGGTCCATGCTGCCAATGATCACGCTTGGCATACCGGGGTCTCCGACAACCGCCATATTACTGGGCGGGATGATTATTTGGGGATTGCGTCCCGGGCCTTTGCTATTCACGGAGCACCCGGATTTTGTGTGGGGTCTGATAGGCTCACTTTACATAGCTAATTTCGCTACACTGATCATTAACCTTGCCTTTATTCCGGTTTTCGTAAAAGTGCTGACCATGCCATTCACGATATTGGCTCCTGTTATATATATTTTGTGCGTTGTTGGTGGTTTCGCACCAACTCAAACCATGCACGATGTTTGGCTTATGTTTATATTCGGCATTGTTGGTTACTTTTTAAGAAAGCTAAACTACCCTGTAGCTCCAGCGGTTTTGGCCATTGTTCTTGGCCCCCTCGCAGAACGTTCACTGCGCCAGTCATTACTTGCGTCCCATGGCGACATTACAACGTTTGTAACCCGGCCAATCAGTGGCACTTGTGTAGCACTGGCTGCATTGCTCATTGCCTATCCTGTTTACCTGAAATATAAAAAGCGCAAACTGGGTAAAGCCGCGATTTCTGAGTCGGCTTAACCGCGTGAAGGAAAGCATTCAAATTGAACCTATTCAAAGCGACCCGGGTTTAAAAGACCGCGTTTTTGATGCATTACGCAAAGCCGTCATTTCGATGGAGATATATTCAGTTAAAGAAGCACCGAAGCTGGATGAGCGAAAATTAGCGCAATCGCTTGGCGTTAGTCGTACACCGGTTCGTGAAGCGCTGTCCCGGCTGGAGCAGGAAGGCTTGGTGAAGAACATTCCGCGGCGCGGTACTTTTGTTGTTCGTAAAACCAAACGTGAGATTATTGAAATAATTCAAGTCTGGGCTGCGCTGGAATCCATGGCCGCAAGGTTGGCAACCGTTCACGCAACCGACAAGGAGCTTGAAGCATTTCGGGTGCGTTGCAATGCATATCAGGCCGACAAACAATTGGACGGTGCTCGCATTGATGAGTATTCCGAAAACAATATCAAGTTTCACCAGGATATTATTTCGTTAAGTAAAAATGAGTTTCTAATTTCTACTGCTCGACTTTCATTTGCGCATATGCATTCTATTCGGGCCAGCACTATTAAAAATCCGGATAGAACTGTCCAGTCGGTGATCGACCATACGAGAATTATAGAAGCGTTAATGGCCCGTAAGACGGCTACAGTTGAAAAACTGGTGAGAGAACATGCGCTAAAGCTTGCAGAGCATGTAGAAAAGCACGTGGATTATTTGGAGTAGTCAGGAAGTAATGTTGACAGGTGTAATTTCAGATGAGACATGTTTTTATATTTCATCTCTAAAATACAAACTCTGACAAACAGATTTACACCGGTAAAGAATATAGCTCGGTTAAAGAATATAGCTCGGTTAAAGAACATTACTCTGCTAAAGAATATTTAAGAGGAATCAAAATGTCTGTAGAAGAAAGCGCACTTAGGTCCAAGATTTCAAAAGACGGTGAAACAGGAGATCTGACAGATGGTTTTCATCTTTTGATTGATGCATTTCAAAAGAACGGGTTGAACAACATATACGGCGTGCCAGGCATTCCGATAACCGACTTTGGTCGTCTGGCCCAAGCAGCAGGTATGCGTGTGCTGTCGTTTCGCCATGAACAACACGCTGGTAATGCGGCGGCGATAGCGGGTTATCTGACCGGCAAGCCAGGCTTATGTTTAACCGTATCGGCACCTGGATTTCTTAATGGTTTAACTGCGCTTGCCAACGCCACAACCAACTGCTTTCCGATGATATTACTCAGTGGTTCGTCGGAACGCGAAATTGTCGATCTGCAGCAAGGCGACTATGAAGAAATGGACCAACTTGCTATAGCCAAACCGTTGTGTAAAGCCGCTTACCGAGTGCTACACGCAGAAGATATTGGAATCGCAGTTGCGCGGGCCATTCGATCGGCTGTATCTGGCCGTCCTGGTGGTGTCTATCTTGATTTGCCAGCGAAGCTTTTCGGTCAAGTCATGGATGCGGAAAAGGGCCATCGCTCATTGGTGCAAGTCATCGACCCAGCACCACGCCAATTGCCGGGTCCGGATGCAATTGAGCGTGCACTTACTGTGCTTAAAGACGCTAAGCGCCCATTGATCATTCTTGGTAAAGGCGCTGCCTATGCTCAGGTTGACGACACCGTTAAGGAATTTGTAGAAAAAAGTGGAGTGCCGTACTTACCAATGAGTATGGCGAAAGGTTTGTTGCCTGACAACCACCCTCAATCGGCAGGGGCTGCACGCTCATTGGCATTATTGAAGTCAGATGTTGTGGTAATGATTGGTGCCAGGCTTAACTGGTTGTTATCGCACGGCAAAGGTAAAGGCTGGGGGGAAGCTGGCTCTAAAAAATTCATACAAGTAGATATAGATCCAAAAGAGATGGACAGCAATGTTGAGATCGCCGCGCCGGTAGTAGGTGATATTGGCTCCTGTTTACAAGCCATGATTGATGGAATGGGAGTGGGATGGTCAGCACCACCGTCCGATTGGACCACGGCATTGAACGAAAAGCGCGATGGTAATTTGGCAAAGATGAAACAGCGTTTGGGAAGTGATACCAAGCCGATGGACTATCACACGGCGTTGGGTGCGCTGAAGGAAATTATTGCTGATCGACCAGATGCCATTCTGGTAAACGAAGGAGCAAACACGCTCGATTTTGCTCGCAGCATAATCGATATGTATAAACCACGTAAACGAATCGATGTTGGAACCTGGGGAATCATGGGAATCGGGATGGGGGCTGCGGTTGCTGCTGCAGTTGAAACGAACCATCCTGTTCTAGCCGTTGAAGGCGATAGTGCTTTTGGATTTTCAGGAATGGAAATTGAAACCATTTGTCGATATAACCTGCCGGTTTGCATAGTCGTATTTAACAACAATGGCATTTACCGAGGTACCGATGTCAATCCCACAGGTGGGGATGATGTAGCACCAACGGTTTTTGTAAAGGATATTCGTTACGACAAAATGATGGAGGCATTCGGTGGCATTGGTGAAAACGCAACCACACGAGACGAACTCACCGAGGCGGTAACCAAGGCGATGGATTCGGGTAAACCGACTTTAGTTAATGCCGTCATTGATGAGACGTCAGGTACCGAAAGTGGCCGGATTGGCAACCTTAATCCGCAAAGCGTTGTAAAAAGATCGTAGCAAATGAAAGTTAGCGTCTGTCGGCGTTTTCGACAGACTAAAATGATTAACAAATTACACTATTAGGTCAGATACTCATGAAAGCACTGGAAGGTATAAAGATACTGGATTTTACCCACGTTCAATCGGGACCCACATGCACCCAGCTGCTTGGATTTTTCGGCGCCGATGTAATCAAAGTTGAACGCCCGGGCGTTGGTGATGCAACTCGCAAGCAGTTGGTCGATGTAGAAGGTGCCGATTCACTTTATTTCACTATGCTCAATCATAATAAGCGTTCAATCACGCTCAACACAAAAACCGACAGTGGTAAAAACGTCTTGGAAAAGCTCGTTAAGGAGTGTGACGTTATGGTTGAGAATTTTGCACCAGGCGCACTTGATCGAATGGGATTTTCCTGGGAGCGAATTCAGGAATTGAATCCACGTATTATCCTTGCATCGGTCAAAGGTTTTGGGCCCGGACCTTACGAAGATTGCAAGGTCTATGAAAATATTGCGCAATGTGCTGGAGGCTCGGCATCCACCACCGGTTTTCGGGACGGCGTACCGTTGGTAACCGGTGCACAAATTGGCGACTCAGGTACAGGGTTGCATTTGGCCTTGGGTATCGTTACCGCATTGTTCCAGCGAGAGAAATCTGGCAAAGGACAAAAAGTGCTCGCACCAATGCAAGACGGTGTGTTGAATTTGTGTCGCGTAAAATTGCGAGATCAACAACGTCTTGATAAAGGCCCGCTTAAAGAATACTCCCAGTTTGGGGAAGGCCATGAGTTTGGCGACGCAACCCCCAGAGCTGGTAATGATTCAGGCGGAGGCCAACCGGGCAGAATACTTAAATGTAAAGGCTGGGAGACGGACCCGAACGCTTACACTTATTTTATAACTCAAGCGGCTGTTTGGAAAAACGTGTGCGATGTTATTGGTAAGCCGGAATGGAAAGAGCACGAAGACTTTGCAACCCCTGCAGCGCGCCTACCTCGATTAAATGAAGTGTTCGGAGCGGTAGAAGAATGGACCAAAACCAAGAACAAGTTTGATGTGATGGAAATATGCAATCCTCTTAATATTCCTGTAGGTCCCATTTTGTCGATGAAAGAAATTGCCGAAGAACCATCGCTACGCGACACAGGCACAATAGTCGAAGTAGATCACCCTGAACGTGGTAAATACCTGACAGTAGGTTGCCCGATCAAATTATCAGACTCCCCAGTTGAAGTTGAACGTTCGCCTCTTCTAGGTGAGCACACAGAAGAGGTGTTGCAGCAAGTACTGGGCTACTCTTCCGAGGACATTGACGTGATGCGAACCGACGGAGCAATATAAAATGAAAATTGTTGTACATGGTCAACAAGCTTTCGGACAAGCTGTACTTGAAAAATTGCTAGAACGCGGCGAGAACATCGTCGCTGTATGCACAGCCCCAGACAAAGAAGGCAGGCCGGTAGACCCAATGAAAACACTGGCGCTGGAAAAGGGCTTGCCTGTACACCAACCCGCGTCATGGAAAACAGATGAAGCACTGGAACTAATGCAAAGTTTTGATGCCGACGTTTGTATGATGGCTTACGTGTTGTTGTTTGTTCCACAACCTGTATTGGATGCACCAAAACACGGATCTTTTCAATACCACCCATCGCTGTTGCCAATGCATCGTGGTCCGTCGTCTATCAATTGGCCAATAGCCATGGGTTCAACCAGCACCGGGCTCAGTATCTTTTGGCCAAATGAAGGTCTGGATGAAGGGCCAATTTTGATGCAAAAAAACTGTGATATCGGACCAGACGAAACTCTCGCTGATGTGTACTTCAATAAGTTGTTTCCAATGGGTGTTGATGCGATGATCGAGTCGCTTGACTTGGTTAAAGATAACAATGCGCCGCGGATTGAACAAAACCTTTCAGACGGTAGTTACGAGTCGTGGTTTGGTAAAAAGCAGGCGGAGATCGATTGGGCAAAGCCTGCTCAAGAGGTTTACAACATCATTCGGGCGGGCATACCACAACCAGGCGCGTGGACTACTCGCAATTCAGAGCAGAATTCTGAGCAGATAAGTGTATTTGAAGCCAAACTCACCAGTGCATCCGACGGCGCGCCAGGTGAGGTTACGGAGATAAACGATTCGCATTTTGTTGTTGCTGGTAATGGAGGCTCCATTCAAGTGATGCGTGTCAAATCTGATGCTGGTAAAGAATCCGCAGCTGACTATGTGAAGCGCAAGGGATTGACGGTTGGGGAAAAGTTAGGTGCTTGATCCAAAATCACCAAATACATACCAATTATCAAGCGCTTGTGTTCAGGCTATATCCCTGAAAAAGGCTATATTTTCTGCTAAGCACATGTAAAATTGTACAACTCAGTCAAATTTGAATACCTGTTCGAACGTAAATATCGAACCGATTACATTCAAATCTGTTCCAAACAAATACCAAAGTGGGGAAATACACGTGAACGACATAGACATCGCGCAAGCAGCGGCTATAAAACCAATCGGTGAAATCGCTGACAAACTGGGTATCCCCAACGATGCGCTAATGCCGTATGGGCACACGAAAGCCAAAGTTGATCTCAAGTATATTGAGTCACTCGAAGACAAGCCCAATGGCAAGCTTATTTTGGTTACAGCAATTACGCCGACACCAGCAGGTGAAGGCAAGACAACCACATCTGTTGGTTTAACCGATGGCTTGAACCGGATTGGTAAAAATGCCATGGTCTGTTTACGTGAACCTAGCCTGGGACCATGCTTTGGTATGAAAGGTGGCGCAGCGGGTGGTGGTTATGCGCAGGTTATTCCAATGGAAGACATCAACCTTCATTTCACTGGTGACTTCCACGCAATAACTTCCGCTCACAGCCTGCTGTCGGCTCTAATAGACAACCATATCTACTGGGGCAATGCCGCAGGAATCGATTCTCGCCGAGTTGCCTGGCGCCGGGTGGTTGATATGAATGATCGCTCGTTACGTCAGATCACCAGTTCACTGGGTGGTCCGGGCAACGGTTATCCTCGTCAGGACGGATTTGATATAACCGTTGCGTCGGAAGTCATGGCCATTTTCTGTTTAGCAACCAGCATCGAAGATTTAACAGAACGTCTGGGTAACATCGTAATTGCCTACACACGCGAACGTAAACCGATTCGTGCATCGGAAGTCTTGGCGCCAGGGCCAATGGCAGTTTTACTTAAAGATGCAATCAATCCAAATTTGGTGCAAACCCTCGAACATAACCCAGCGTTTATTCATGGTGGGCCATTCGCCAATATTGCACATGGTTGTAACTCA
>CALIMV010000208.1 GCA_938045275.1 uncultured Granulosicoccaceae bacterium | reverse complement strand
TTTGCAAGACCTTCGGGGAATAGTTTGGATGTGGAATTCAATAACATGCGTGGCGTACCCACACCGTTACATGCCATGATCACAAGCTCTGCCTTTTGCTCGTGAACCTGACCATCTGCATCATAATAAAGTACACCGGTTGCTAATCCGGTTTTTTCGTTAACGAGTATTTCCTTAACGCGAGATTCGGTTCGTAATTCAACGCCAGCGTTTTCCAGCATTGGCCAGTAAGTAAAATTGGTTCCACCTTTGGCACCGGCTGCACAACCTAAATCACAGGTTCCAGCATTGACACATTTTTGTCTTCCCTCACTGTCCTGACTCAGTATTGCTACATCCGATGGCCACCAATGCCAGCCCATCTTGTTAAATCCATTTGCTAATACCTGACCCAGTTTGCCGATGGGAATGGGTGGCAGTTCCGGATGGTAATCGGGATAAGCCGGGTTTCCACCAAGCCCGGAGACACCGGTGTTACGATCGTTCATATCATAGAACGGTTCAAGCGTGTGATAGTCCACAGGCCAATCGTGTGCAACCCCATCAAGCGTGTAGGTACAAAAATCTGATGGTTTCATACGCGGCCAGTGCGCGAGAAAATTGATGGTGGAACCACCTACAGCGTTATAGTTCACCGGAGAGATACAACTGTCTTCAACATTAATCGGGTAGTCGTACTTTAACTTTCGTACGTTAGGGTCGCACGAAAAATCACCGTAACGTGCAAGTTCATAGTCGTCATTGCGGCTTGGGAATTGAGCATCAGATAAATGGGGGCCTTGTTCAAGGCACAGAATACGCATCCGCGTTTCCAGCAACGACCAGGCAACGGCTGCACCAGATGCACCCGCTCCAATAATCAGAACATCTACTGGCTCTTTGGTTGCTTTACCCATGGCGTTTCACGCACAGAAACAGGCTCACAAAAACTTTATTCACAAGAAGTTTATTCATCGGTAGACGACGCTTGCTCATCGTTAGGTTCTCTGTATGTCTGGCCACGCGCTTTAACAGGCGCTATTAATTTCTCGAGCATGTCTGCCGATTCAATGGGCACTTCATACCCTTTAGGGTGTACAGGCCAACTGCCAAGCCCGACAGCTGATCGAATTTTAGGGCGACTGTAATAACCCATGTATGTCAGGCGCACCAACACGGAAAAAGCATCAGTGCAATTTGCTTCGAGTTGCTTTACCGTTTCAACGCTGACACTTGCATCACTCGCTGAAGTACTGGCCAGTAACTCATTTAACGCTGTGGCAACATGTTTATCTTCTGCTGCACGTGCAGCAATAAAGTCACCAACCCCAAAAGCCCCGGCTGATGGTATTCCTTTTTCCGGATTGGCCGGAATCAGCTGGTCTAGAACACCATCCAGCCAGTCACGATTCTGTTGGGTCCATTGCATGCTCATATTATTACGTTCCTGCTATCCATCTCTGTATCCACTTCGAGATACAGCATCAACAGCCACAGCCAAAAGTAAAATTGCGCCGGAGAACATCAGTTTATCTGCAGCACTTGCACCTGAAAGGTCAAGACCGTTACCAAGCGAGCCGATGACCAAGGCGCCCAGTATCGCGTTCCACACAGAGCCGCGGCCACCGAATAAAGAGGTTCCGCCGATAACGGCAGCGCCGATGCTTTCCAATAACAGTGAGCCACCCGCAAATGAAGTGTAAGAGACAGAGCCGTAGCGAGAAGCGCCAAAGATGCCACCGATAGCAGCAAGCAAACCCACAATGCCAAACGCGGCAACCCTGATTCGTTTTACATCCATACCGACGCGTCGTGCACTCTCCGCATTGCCACCGACCGCAAATATCGATCGGCCAAACGGTGTTGATGTGGTTACCCAACCAACAATGGCTGTTACGCATACCAGCAGCACAATCAAAAGCGGAACTGATCGATACGCATTCATGGTTATAACAGCTGCAAAAATAAGCAATGCAAAGAAGAACACCTGCACAAAGAGTGACAGTGTCGAGTCGAGTTCCAGACCAAGTGCCTTGCGTTTGGATTGACGGCGTAAAGCCAGAAAAATAACAATCAAGACAAGAGCACCGGCTAAAACCAGCCCGAGCGTATCGGGTAACAACACTCGCGCAATACCACGTACAAACGGGTCGCCTATATTCAAATTTCCTGTGGGTAAAATCTTCTGCATTAACCCCTGGTAGCCCAGCAGGCCTGCCAACGTGACCACGAATGACGGGATGCCCACATAGGCAATCAGCATGCCCTGCGCTGCACCCATAACAATACCCACCGCCATAACAATAAGACAAGCCAGCGGGCTTGGCACACCTGCCAACATTAAGACACCGAGCAGTGCTGCGCACACACCGGCTGTTGCAGCAGCGGAAAGGTCTATATCCCCTAACAGAAGTACAACCGTTATACCCACCGCAAGTGTTGCGATGATGGAAGACTGCATAAACAGATTGTAGATATTTCGGGGACTGAGAAAAATAAAGCGAACGCCATCGGATGACGGGTCAGACCAGTGTTCCATTAGTGGCGCAGCCA
>CALIMV010000207.1 GCA_938045275.1 uncultured Granulosicoccaceae bacterium | reverse complement strand
CCGGTATTGCCGCCATCGCCACTGAGATTATCGTTAGCGTCTGAACACGCTGATAACAGGACAACAATGACAATAAAATATAATGTCTTCATCAGATTTGACGATCACTTGGGTTTAGCCGTGTATTTGACGTGCATATAGCAAGTGCAGTGAGACTAAAATTATAACGCAATCAGCCATCGGCCGGCCGGAACACACTCTTGTCAATCTTCATGTAAGCCGCACCCTCATCTGGCGACAAATACACTTCTTCCACACCGGGCAACTTTCGTAGTTCAGCCCCCAGTTCCGGTCCTCGTGCCTGCTCTGCTGGCGTTAACTTACGTCGATGCGATGCCAGTTTTCGAGGTGGGTTAAATCGAAGCAATGCCGTGAACCACACAGCACAAACGCAGGCCAAACCGATAAATAGCCCGGTAATACCTGTTTGTCCGAGCAGCCATCCACCGCCGGCACCACCGATAAACGCACCAAAAAACTGGCAACTTGAATACACGCCAGAAGCGCCACCGCGGCTGCCTGCCGGTGCGATGCGAGAAACCAGTGACGGCAACAAAGATTCAAGTGTATTTAAAAAACAAAAGAACAGCACAACCGCCAGCAACAACGCAAACAACGTATTAGGCAAAGCAGCAAATAAAAGCTGTGTTACAAACATGCCAATTACACAAGCTAGCATCACAAAGCGCATGCGCTTATAGCGCTCTGCCAATATGATCATCGGCACCATAAACAACACCGACAGCAGCATGGCTGGCATATACACCTGCCAATGCTCTGAACGGTTCATCCCGCCATCCAGTAACATGACTGGCACCGCTACGAAAGTCGCCGTAATCAGCATGTGCAAAAAGAAGATGCTCAAATTCAAGCGACGAAGCTCTGGGTGTGTGAATAACTCACCAAGCCGTGCAACCTTGGCACTGGTGTCAGCTCGATATCCGGTGGTGGCAGGGTCTGGAACAACAGTATGCAGTATGACGATGGCCAAGACTGCTGTGCCAGCAGTAAACCAGAAAATCATGCTGATAGAAAAAAAGTTTATCAGCAACGGTCCGAGCAGCAAGGCAACGATAAATGAGAACCCGATACTTGCGCCAAGCATTGCCATCATTTTCGTTCGTTGCTCGTCGCGGGTGAGATCAGCAGCCAACGCCATTAAAGCTGCGGCAATTGCACCAGAGCCCTGCAAGGCCCTGCCCAAAATAACGCCATAAATTGTATCGGACATGGCCGCTACCACACTGCCTAACGCCATCAAAACCAGACCAAGAGTAATGGTATTTTTTCGTCCAATCCGATCGGACAGTAAACCAAAAGGAATTTGCAGTACTGCTTGCAGCAAACCATATATTCCCAGTGCCAACCCCATCAAAAACGGCGTACTGTTTTCAAAATCAGCGGCAAACAACGCAAATACGGGCAAAATGATGAATAGCCCCAGCATACGCACCATATAAATAAGCGCCAAAGATGCAGCGGTTCGCCTCTCTACAGGTAGCATGGCGCTGGATTCGGTTAAAGCTGACAAGTGTTTGGTGCCCTTAGCGACTACAAAACCGTTATATTAGCAGCTTGGCTCCGCCTACGATAAAAGCTTGAAGCAATACGATGGACAGCATACGCATACGTGGTGCGCGCACGCACAATCTGAAAAATATTGATGCCGACCTGCCACGCGATAAACTGATTGTCATCACCGGCCTGTCGGGCTCAGGCAAGTCATCATTGGCCTTCGACACGTTGTTTGCGGAAGGTCAGAGACGCTATGTCGAATCACTTTCGGCATACGCCAGGCAATTTTTGTCGGTAATGGAAAAACCCGATGTCGATTTAATCGACGGATTGTCGCCAGCGATATCAATTGAGCAAAAATCGACCTCTCATAACCCTCGGTCGACCGTCGGCACCATTACCGAAGTCTACGACTATCTACGCCTGCTCTACGCACGCACCGGCATTCCGGAATGCCCTCAACACAAAGAACCACTTGAGGCCCAGACCATCAGTCAAATGGTTGATCACATCACCGGGTTGCCTACAGGGCTGGCAATGGCGTTGCTCGCCCCGGTAATAAAAGATCGAAAAGGTGATCATGCAACCGTACTGGACAATTTGCGATCGCAAGGCTACCTGCGCGCTCGCATTGACGGCACCATCACAGAGCTGGAAGGCCAGATAAAACTCAATGCCAAAAAGAAGCACAGCATCGATGTGGTTGTCGATCGTTTCAAAGTGCGTGAAGATATCGCGCTTCGATTGGCCGAGTCGCTTGAAACAGCCACCAATCTGAGCGAAGGTACCGTTATCCTGACCGAGCTCGATGGCAGCTCTGACGACATCGTATTCTCAACGCTTTACGCTTGCCCTATTTGCGGCTATTCCATTCCCGAACTTGAACCACGTGTGTTCTCGTTTAATAGCCCGCATGGTGCTTGTCCTGATTGCGATGGTTTGGGGCAAAGTCATTTTTTCGACCCGGACTTGGTCATCACCGATCGTGCTGCGAGTATTGCCGATGGAGCCATTCGCGGTTGGGATCGCCGTTCAACATTCTATTTTCAGATGATGCAATCACTGGCAAAACACTACGGTTTCGATCTTGAGAAACCGTTTGGCAAGCTTGCCAAGAAATGGCAAAACACCGTGCTCTATGGCAGTGGAAAGGAAGAAATAACGTTTTTGTACAAGCAGGAAAAAGGCGGTAACACCCGAAAAACGCTGCGCAAGTTTGAAGGCATTATCCCAACCATGGAACGCCGCTTCAAAGACACCGATTCGAACCTGGTACGCGAAGAATTATCCAAACTGTTGTCAGTTAGACATTGTCAGTCGTGCCATGGCGCACGCCTGAACCAAACTGCTCGGCATGTCACTGTTGGTGGACACTATTTACAAAACATAACGGCCGCTTCCATCAGCGAGGCGAAAGAACTTATTGATGCGCTTGAACTGAAAGGTCAACGACGTGAAATCGCCGAAAAAATAACGACGGAAATTTCACAACGACTCAGCTTTCTGGTCAATGTCGGTTTGGATTATCTCTCTATCGACAGAAGCGCAGGAACACTCTCAGGTGGCGAAGCCCAACGCATAAGGCTGGCAAGTCAAATCGGTGCTGGTCTTATGGGAGTCATGTATGTGTTGGACGAACCATCAATCGGGTTGCATCAACGAGACAACGACAAGCTACTGCAAACGTTAAAGTATCTACGCGACATTGGCAACACGGTTATCGTTGTTGAACACGATGAAGATGCCATTCGATCGGCCGACTATGTATTGGATATCGGGCCAGGTGCTGGCCGGCATGGCGGAGAAATTGTTGCCAAGGGGACGCCAAAAGACATCATGAAATCCAAGGCGTCTTTAACCGGTCAGTATCTAAGCGGTAAAAAAAGCATTGCAGTACCAAAGAGAAAGAAACCAGGCAAAGAATGGATTAACATAAAAAAAGCTTCAGGCAATAACCTGAAAAATGTCGACGTAAAAATACCGCATGCACTACTGACCGTGGTAACTGGTGTTTCCGGTTCGGGTAAATCAACACTGATCAACGATACTTTGTATCGTTATGCAGCCACACAAATCAATAAAGCTAAACATACAATAGCGCCAGTTGGCGAAATCACGGGTATGAGCGCATTTGATAAAATTGTAGAGATTGATCAAAGCCCGATTGGTCGAACCCCCAGAAGTAATCCGGCAACCTACTCCGGGCTGTTCTCAGTCATTCGCGATTTATTTTCAAATACACGCGAAGCTCGTTCTCGTGGTTATAAAACGGGTCGTTTTAGCTTCAATGTTAAAGGTGGACGGTGTGAAGCCTGCCAGGGCGATGGCCTTATTAAAGTTGAAATGCATTTTCTACCTGATGTGTACGTACCTTGTGATGTATGCGTGGGTAAACGCTATAACCGGGAAACGCTGGATATTCGGTACAAAGGCAAAAACATTCACGAAGTTTTGAACATGACGACCGAGCAGGCGTTTGAATTCTTTTCAGCCGTTCCAACCCTGCACAAGAAACTCGAAACATTGATGGATGTGGGTCTGTCCTATATTACCTTAGGCCAGAACGCTACAACACTTTCCGGCGGAGAGGCGCAACGAATAAAACTTGCCAGAGAGCTGTCAAAACGCGACACAGGCAACACGCTCTACATTCTGGATGAACCCACAACCGGGCTGCACTTTGAAGATGTAAAAGCCTTGCTCGCTGTTATTCATCGCTTACGTGATGCTGGCAACACACTGGTGGTGATAGAACATAATTTGGACGTGATTAAAACCGCCGACTGGATTATTGACTTAGGCCCTGAAGGTGGCGCCGGTGGTGGTAGCATCGTTGTAAGCGGCACCCCCGAAGCTGTGGTTAAGAAAAAATCCTCATACACTGGCCAGTACTTGAAGCGACTTCTATTGGTCAAGTAAATTTATTGGTCAAGTAAATTGTTCCGAGCTTCATTGATAGCGGCCTTAAGCGAAAGCTCAAGAGAATCCGCCAGTGATTGGTAATGTGGTGGTTTATTCCATGCATCACCCAATTCAACAGCGTTGTAAGCATAGTCGTCAAAAAGCACATTACCCGTTGCGCTTTCATGTAGATACACTCGTACAGCCGAGACAGCCAGTGGATTTGCAGTGGGCTTACCGGTTGGACCGAAGTAACGGTCGATACTGAATCGCAGTAGTTCCATCACAATGAGGTAATCAGCATCCAGTTGCTGGTACACAGGTGAAAACTTGTACGTATTCGCCTCTACCTGCAACGGAAACTGAGTAGCGCCAATGGTTGTTATATCATCGAACGTGACCGTTGTACTGGCGGTTTTTTGTAAAGCGCCTTGATGAATCGGATTTTCAACTGCCACGACATCGAGTTGGCGTGCCGACAATGCCTGTCTAAAATTGCGCAAAAAATGATCTTGCACAATGTCCGAAGCATTTATTCGAGCAATGGATGCACTCAGTGTTACATCCTCCTCGTACAAGGTTTTTAAATCAACAAATTCAGAAGTACTGTGAATAGCCAGCTTTGCTTCAGTTGATCGCCCATCATCGGGATCGCAACCACCGAGAAATTTTGATTGACACGGTTTAATCCACATCAGTGCGTATTTAGATTCGGGGTTTAATGCACCGTCCGGCGTGTTCAATTTCTCTGTTGGCGTTACGGTACAAGCAACGGCCATGACTGCCAATGCAATCGCTATGGCTACCTGTGTAAACTTTGCTGGTTTCACTGTTTTTACGAGTTCTTGGAAAGACCCCCTACTGTCGGCTGAATAGCCGTTTACAACTGTGAACAATTGCGACACACCCTGTCAGCTTGTCGGCGCGTCTGGTTGATTTAGCGGGTGCGCTGACGCGAAAGCAGGCAAATTCAGGCAGTGTTCGACAATTCGATTTATGGTGGGAAAGTCGCTTGAAGGCACATCGAAACGGGTGTTATTCACAGCCTGCGCCACTAAACAGATATCCGCAAGCCCTGGCGTATCACCATGACAACAGATGCCAGTAGCGCTCTCAGACGCCAGGCGTTTCTCCAAAGCCATAAAACCCTGTTCGGCCCAATGCACAAACCAGGTGCGAATTGCCTCTTTATCGGCCGAAAAATGCTTACCCAGATACTGAAGCAATCGCAAGTTGTTTACAGGGTGGATATCTAGCGCGATTGTGTGTGCCAGTGACCTGACGCGCGCCCGTCCCCATGCATCGTTCGGCAGCAAAGCGGGTTCCGGGTGCTGTTCATCCAGGTATTCCAGGATTGCCATGGACTGGCCAATAAACCCGTCTGGCGTCTCCAATGTGGGCACCAGACCATCGGGGTTCATGGCCAGATAGGCCTCACTTTTGTGCGCCTTTTCGAGTAATGCTACCGGTCTGTACTCAAAATCGAGCGATTTCATGGCCAGCGCTATACGAACGCGATATGACGTGGACGAGCGAAAATAATTATGTAAAACATACATTTAATGGGTTCCCACAAGCTGAAAAACTACCACGAGTCTATCAAATGCCAGGCAATATGGATTCACAGGGTCAAGGTTACGAATTACAAGTCAAAACCCGCGTTGGCGTAGCAATTGCACCAATCTTGTTTTGTGGGTCTCAAGGTACACAAATGAAACTGCTTTTATTACCTGTTTGGTTTCTGCAGTTGTTCACACAAGCTAAATCATTCAAAAACAATCCTGTTATCGGCAGCCTGGTGCTTAATCGATGCGGCTTACATGTTGTTCGCATCTTACTCGCACATTCGATTATGCGTCTGCGCTTTGCAATGCTTGGCATTGGCGTTGACAAAGACTTGAAGAAATCTTTCTACAAAGACGGGTTTATGGTCATTGAGAAGGCGATGTCTGAGCAACGGTTTCAACAGATAAAGAATCAGGTTAAGTCGGTGGACGCCCAGGTACGGGAATGCAGGCAAGGTGACACACTCACCCACCGAATACTCATCGACGAACAATCGCAAACTGATTTGCCTGCGGTCACGGCTATGCTCGCAAGTAAGCGGTATTTGTCTTTACACAAGTTTGCCTCCGGAAAGAACACTCGGCCGGTGTCTTACATCCAAACCATAAAAAACCATTTCGTCGAGGGCCCTGACGATCCGCAGAAAAACCTGCATTCCGATACGTTTCATCCCACCATGAAAAGTTGGTATTTTCTGGATGACTGCAGTTCAGATAATGGTCCGTTTACCTATTTGCCCGGTTCACATCGACTAAGCTTTGCAAGACTCAAGTGGGAATACCACAAAAGCATCACAATTGCCCAACAAGGCGATAAATACTCCAGTAACGGCTCATTTCGCGCAACACCAGAAGACCTTGCCAGCATGGGTATGGGTGAGCCTGTTGGGTTTTCGGTTCCGGCCAACACATTGGTCATTGCCAATACGCATGGCTTACATTGTCGCGGGCATGCACAAAAACGTAGCATGAGAACCGAAATCTGGAGCATTAGCCGAAGCAACCCATTTAACCCTTTTCCCGGTATCGACATTCCGGCTCTGGCACAGTTGCAAAATCGGGCACTGACCTGGTATCGAGAGTACTGCGACACCAAAGCAGCCAAAAAAGGTGTTCAATCCAGCTGGCATATTATCGAAGCGAGAAATACGCTAGAAGACAATCACGCACAATCTCAACACCATCAAAAAGAAGCGGCTTAACTGCAGTGCAACCATAAAATAGCGATATCCCAAAGGGCGAAGCTGCAGATGCACGTCCACGATGTTGCTCCATTACTGGGTATACCCTATACATAACAAGTTTGTGACTGGGCGTTGAGCCTCTGGAAGGTCGCTGTTCATTCCGTATTATTTTTGTACTACACCAGCCTACACAGACTGTGATTAAATGATGGCGAGCACATCGAGTTGCTCGACATCTCAATTCACACAGCATGCAAAAAACCATTTTAATCACCGGCTGTTCATCTGGCATTGGTCTCGACGCAGCCACAACACTGCACGCCGATGGCTGGCACGTGCTGGCAACGTGCAGACAAGCCGAAGATTGCGACAGACTCAAAGAACAAGGCCTGGATAGTTTTGTGCTCGACTACGCCAACTCAACATCGGTACGTGACGGTGCCGCACAGGCGTTAGAGCGCACGGGTGGAAAACTGGATGCGCTGTTTAACAACGGCGCCTATGGTATTCCTGGATTCGTCGAGGATATGCCACGCGATGCTATACGTCATTTGTTCGAGACCAACCTGTTCGGCCCGTTTGAGCTAATAAACGAGCTGCTCCCTGCCATGCGAAAACAGGGTAGCGGGCACATTGTTAACTGCTCATCTGTGCTGGGGCTGGTGGCCATGCGTTATCGAGGTCCGTACAACGCCAGTAAGTTTGCCATGGAAGGTTTAAGCGACACGCTCAGACTGGAGCTCCACGACAGCGGTATTCATGTGGTACTAATTGAGCCTGGCCCCATTAGTACAAAAATCAGGTTGAATTCCCAACCTCATTTCGAAAAGTGGATAGATGCGGAGAACTCAACACACAAAGCCACGTACGAAAATAAGATAAAACCACGTTTGTATGCGCCTACCGGTGGCCCCCCTGATAGGTTCGAGCTCCCCCCATCGGCGGTTACCGACAAACTCAAACGCGCATTGAACAGTAACAATCCCAACCCGCGCTATTACGTCACCACACCAACTTACATTGCCGGTATTTTTAAACGTTTATTCTCAACGCGAGTACAGGACAAGATATGGCTGCGGCAGGCATGAAAAGATTTGTTGTACGTTAATGGGTTTCGAAAAGACAGTAGCCACGAATTACGGCGTCACGCTGACTAACACAGACATTTCCCTTTTAGCCGAAATCGTTCCGCCTTTAGTCAATGCGTTATCCAGCGTACCGTAATTAGTACGTTCTACTGCAACTTCCATTGGGCACGATACACCGCGTACTAGTTTATCTTGAGTACCGACGACGTTGAGTATTTCATCAATCAATGCTGTGTGGGTACCAGAATCAGCAATACTATAAGTCCTGCCGTAAGCAGCTCCAGACGGAATTCCAATTTCATCATATTCCCTGCAGTCCAGGGAATAGCTGACTGAAACTGTATTGGATGAGTCACTGGGTGACCAGGCAACAGTAATGCTTTCGCCAGCATTGTATGTTGCAGTTGGCGCTGGTGCTGTAATGTCGAACTCTTTTGGCAACGTAGCCCGTGAGTTTGGTGCGTCTATGCCATTCATACGCGTGAGCTTAACAATAATTTCAGAACCACCTGCAACGTTGTCGAGCACGCCACCATAGCCCTGCGATTCTGTTTCATACAGCGGCACACTTCTCCCTGACACTGACGCGCTTAATTGATCACCTGCTGACAATAGAACGGTGTCGTTGTCAAGCGCACTGCCAGTGCGTAGGCGTGTGAGAACGTGCGCAGAGCTATCCTGAGCACGAATGTGTATTTCCGCATAGATACCGGAAGTACGTATGTCTTTTGAATCTACATCTGCACAAGCGACTAGAAAACTGGCAAAAAAACCTATCAGCAGTACAGCAAATATTTTTTTCATTCCAAGCCTTAACCAGTTGATAGCTCATTTAAACCAAGCTCTCAAACGTTAGCTTGCACTGCGGTCTCGAGAGTCTGTTGTCGATAGTGTACCAACGACTGGCATCGTTACAACGGTAATATTCGCTGTATTTAGTATCCGCTCGCAAAAAATGTCGTAACCCACACTACCCGGCCTTACGCAGCGCTTGCGCAGTGGCAATGGATGACACTCTGCCGCTGGCCATAGAGGCTTCCACAGATTGCCCTACTATATCTGCTGTGGCCGCCGATAATGTCCAACCCAAATGTCCGTGACCCGTATTGTAGAAAACACCAGGTCGCGAACCCTGACCAACTCTTGGCATCATGTTCGGCATCATTGGCCTTAAACCCGCCCACGGAATAACCTGATCGGTGTTCACGTCAGGGAATAATGAGCGACACCATTGTGTCAGCGGACGAATGCGATCGTCGCGTATATCGTAATTCACACCGTTAAACTCAGCAGTACCTGCGATGCGCAATCGATCATCACCCAATCGGCTGGTAACAATTTTTGCATCATCATCAAGCAGGCTCACCCAGGGCGCTGCTGCTTGACTGGTTTCATCGTTCAGTTCAACGGTAATCGAGTAGCCTTTTACCGGATAAATGTTAACGCGATCACCCAGTTGAGCAGCAAATCGTCGGCTTTCAATTCCTGCGCACACCACAACACCGTCATAACTTGTTAGCGCAGAATTAGCGCTATCACCCAAAACATAGCTAACCTCTATTTCTGTGCCTGTGTGGTTCAGTTTTTCAACGCTTGCATCGAAAACAAAACTTCCTCCCATGCGTTTGCAGGCATCGGCCAGGCCTCGTGTGTACTTGTGAATATCGCCTGTTGAGTCGCTCTGGGTATAATAACCACCGTAAAAATCACCAACCAATGCAGGGTCAATCTTTCGCATCTCATCCGCACTGACAGCTTCGCGGTGCAAACCACCACGCTCGAGCAGTTTATTCACCCGAGTTGCATGATCAAATCCTTTCTTGTCAGCGTACACGTGCAATATGCCGCGCGACTCATAATCGAAATCGATCTGCTCTTGTTCAGCCCACGCAAACAGATGTTCGCGAGCGCTGATTGCCAGTCGAGCGGTTTCAATCGTATTTTGTTTATAGTTGGGGATGTTACTGACAAATTCAGCCATCCATGAATACTTGTGCCAGTCTGGCATGGGGTTCACGAGTAACGGGGCATCTTTTTTCAGCATCCATTTGATGCCTTTGAGTATGGTTGATGCCTGCGTCCAGACTTCGGCATTAGAAGCTGACAATTGCCCACCATTTGCAAAGGAGGTTTGCATGGCAGCATAGCGATGCTTGTCGAAAACGGTAACCGAGTAGCCCCGGTTTAATAATGCGTAAGCGGTGGTAACGCCAGTGATTCCGGCGCCAATTACGGCAATGTGTGGCATGAGCAACGGCTCCCCAAAACAGAAGTTAACGAGATAGCACTGCCCTGGTTTGAAACCAGTGGTAGCGCTTGCTATCCCATCTGTCTTTGGAACCTGAGAGCTTGGGCGGAGGCACCAGGCCTGCGCTTACCCCTTCGGTGGGCAGCTTGATTGTCTGCCTCTCTCCAGATGTCTGCAGTGAAATATGGTCCGTTTGCCTGAGAGTTTCCTGGGCGTTGCTCCTTCGGCGTCAGCTAGATTTACAAAATGACTTAATTAAACACCTTAAAACACCAATGTTAAAACACCACTGTTTGAAAGCTTGGTTTAAATCGTTTGAACCTGCCGATCTCTCCCACAATTCACCGACAAAATTACCATGTAAAAGCGTAATTCTGTTCCGACTTGCGTATGTTGCACCATTCCACAACATCACACAAGCGAATTACGACCTGTAGCAGGACCATTAGCGGCGGTTTATTTGACCAAATACACTGACCAATTAGGTCCAGTTCATGTTTTTAACATTTAGGGTGGCCAGAAAGATCATGGCATCGAACACTAGGCTTTGGTTACCGATTGCTTTATGTCTCCAAATATTGAATTTCCTGCTGAATCGAGCATGTTGATCATGACGCTGTCGCCAAATTGCATGAATGGGGTTGTCGGCTTGCCATTATTGATGGTTTCTATGGTGCGAATTTCCGCAATGCAGGAATAGCCCACGCCGCCTTCACTGATCGGTTTTCCTGGGCCACCATCGAGCTTGTTAGAAACGGTTCCAGAACCAATGATGGAACCGGCACACAAAGCTCGCGACTTGGCTGCATGGGCAATGAGAGCAGGAAAGTTGAAAGTCATATCCACACCAGCATTCGCACGACCAAAAGCCACCCCGTTGTAGTCTACCCGCAGCGGCAGCGTAACCTTGCCATCTTGCCAGGCGTCACCCAGCTCATCGGGAGTGACAGCAACTGGCGAGAATGCGGACGAGGGCTTACTGTGAAAAAAACCAAAACCTTTACCAAGTTCTGCTGGAATGAGTGCGCGAAGCGATACATCATTAACCAGCATGATCAACTTAATATGCTGTGCTGCTTGTTCAACCGATACACCCATAGGTACATCGTCAACTATGATGCCGATCTCACCTTCCATATCGATACCCCACTCTGTAGTCGGCATGGAGATATCTTGGTGCGGACCAAGAAATGTATCCGAACCACCCTGATACATTAATGGATCTGTCCAGAACGACTCGGGCATTTCGGCCCCTCGTGCTTTTCGCACTAACTCAACATGATTAACATAAGCCGAGCCGTCGGCCCATTGGTA
>CALIMV010000206.1 GCA_938045275.1 uncultured Granulosicoccaceae bacterium | reverse complement strand
TTTACTGCCTTATATAGGGAAATCACCTATTTACCGCTCCGGTCCGTACCTCTAGCCTTGGTTTCAGCATCCTCGTAAACCCTTTGAGATTCAGCCAATGAGTAGCATCAATAACCAGAACATGCTCAGTCCAATGCAGGCCAACAACACTGAAATAACCACAATGCCTGCAGACGCTCCAACGCTGTATGCCTCTGCTAATAATGCGTACAGTTATGACTGGTTTAATTTGCCAGACAGCAATAGAGCAACCGGCCCTATTGCGCAATCATCATTCTCAGCCATTAACGGAATTGCCAAAGTGGATGGCGAATTGGCATCGATTGGAAGCATGGAATCGCGCGTGGAGCGCATCATTCAGTTTATTCTTCCTCGAGCTTGACACTGTGCTGGAAAACTCATACATCTCTGATGCTCAACCCGATTGGATAGCGGCAAGCCACGAACTTGCCAGCCAATTGCAACAACTGACTGACCTGGATTCCCGGGTGGACTTGCTCGATTCGCTATGCAATCGACTTGGACCTGACCTGTATCCGGCGTTTTTGCAGTTGTTGTTTTTTATTGAACAATACGCTGACGCAAATGTGCAAAAACAGCTAACCGACACACTCGCTTATGCTATGAGCACGGGTCGCTTGCCTTGCGGAACATTACCAGCATGGGGCTCGACAAGCTCGACCACATCCAAAATGTACAGTTCATCCCGCGCTCTGGGCCCAATTGAATTTCTTTGCGCCTGGTATGCCCAACCAACAAATTTGCCACAAATACACGATGCAATATTCAATGACGCGCTTTCAACCTTGCTACGATTAATTGACTCCAATCAGGTTGCGCGAAAAATGTATTGCTATAACTTGAACATGGACGCAATCAACGATTCCATCGGTATGTTTTCCAGCGCTACTCGAACCGGTATGACCAAACTTGCCAAGGCCTGGAACGCAAATGGCTGTTCAGACAAGTTGGCGGCTCAATTTATCGTTGATGTAAAAGCCAGCCAGACAATAAGTTCGTTTTAGTTCTCCGTTCCTCACTGAACACCGCGCAACCATTCAAGCGCCCGAACCGTGCCTAAAACTTTGAACTAGCGTATCACTATTAATCCGTCACACTTGTTGTCGGTTAGCGCCTTCAAATTGAAAAAACCAACTGAGCCAAGCGTCTAAAGTTGAAAGAGCGATTGCACCAACAGCAAGGCACGGTCTGAATGCTGTTGAAGTTCATTGACAAAAACCTGCGTAAGACTGGGCAGTAGCATTGCCAGGATAACCAATGAAAGAATGGATTTAATCGATATTGACAGGAACAACACATTTAGCTGCTGCGCAAATCGATTAACTAACCCCATCGACAGATCAACCAGAAAAATGATCAATAGCAACGGTGCAGCCAGCATAAGCATCAATGAAAAAAACTCAGAGAACTCAGCTTGAAAAACCTGAACCGAATCCTGCGCAATTTCGGGTAATGGCACACCAATAGGCCACAGTGCAAAACTGTCGAGCACAACGCCAGTGATAAGAATCATGCCACCGGATGCCATAAACAGGTAGTTTGCCCAGCGCCCCAAAAATTCCCCGAACAGGGTAACTTCATTGCCGCTTATAGGGTCGTGAATCATGGCCATAGATGTTCCGATAGCGGTATCAATAACCTCACCAGCTGCTTCAAATGCCCAAAGGAACAAGCCGAAAAACAGTCCCAATGCAGCACCAAGCAATACTTCTACAGCAAAGACCGCAAACAATTGAGTTCCACCCATAAGATCGATATCGACAGGGCCGTGAGCTACAAGCACCACTAAAGTCAGGGCTACAAAGATTGAATTTCGAATCAGTGCCGGAATCAGATTGGAAGAGAACAACGGCAACAGTAAAAACGCTGTGGCCAAACGAGTCATACCCACAGCCAACAAAAGTACCTGTCCATCAAGCACTGACACCAGCAGCGAGCTATCCATATCAGGCACCAAACATTATCGGAAAATCGCTAAATACTCGGTCGGTAAATTCATACAAAGCTCCGCCCATCAAGGATGCTGTCACAAATATAGTCAATATCACGGCAACCAGTTTGGCTGCAAATTGAAAAGTCTGCTCTTGAAGTTGCGTAGCTGCCTGTACAAACGCGATGAGAATTCCAACTACGGCCGCCACCAATACCGGAGGCCCGGCCAGAAGCAATACCAGCCACAGTGACTCTTGAGCAAGTTGCAATGTGGTTGAATCAAACATACTAAAAGTACGACATAACCAGGCCGTGCGCCAGCTTGGTCCACCCATCAACCAACACGAACAGCAATAATTTAAAAGGAAGCGACACCACGGTGGGCGACAACATCATCATGCCCATTGCCATTAGAATATTGGCAATCACCAGGTCAATAATGATGAACGGTAGGAATATGACAAAACCGATTTGAAACGCATTGGTTAATTCATTAATAGTAAACGCTGGAATCACAACCACCAGGTCATCAACGCTGACAGTGGACTGTCTTTCGACTGACATTAAGCCGCGAAGGCTATTAAGAAAAAACTCTCGATCTTCGAGACGTGAGTGTTTCAGCATAAATTCCCTAAAAGGCTCTTTCGCGCTATCTGCCGCCAATAACATGGAGTCAGTTGAACTGCTGATGTCTTCTATGGAAGACACGTTCTCCATAACCAGCTGAGTGGTTGGGTACATAACGTACAATGAGAGAACGATTGCCAAACCATTAAGCACCAGGTTTGGCGGTACTTGTTGTAGACCCAATGCATTTCGTAACAAACTGAGTACCACTACGATCTTTGTAAACGAGGTCACCATGACGGCTGCAAACGGTGCAAGCGTTAGCAATACAACCGTGATTAACGCCGAGGATGGTGAGAAGGTGGTCAAATCCACTAGGAAAACTCCCTAATACACAACCCAAATCCCTCTCCAACCTGGACAAGATCTGCAACAAAATGATTGTCATTAACACGACAGAAGCAGCTCGCTTGTGCCAGCGAAACAGCGATAGAAGAATCACCGCTAGCCTTGTTATTGTCTGTTGCGTTGAGTAACAACGAGCTGGGGTTGATGGCGATAGTCTGATCAAGATAAGCCGTAACCAAACTTTGGCCAGCTTTTTTCTCAGTCCAGATGTACTCCGCCGAATTAGCATAATCCAACTCAATGACACCAGAGCTTGAATTGATCGTCGCAACGATACTTCGCTCAAACTGTGGCACATCGACCGAACACACCCACTGATGTTGCCAGGATGCAGGAATTAACACTAAAGCGCCTTGCTGCAACCGTGAGGCATCAGTTTGATCAAGCACTACGTGAGCAATTTTTATTGATGCCGAAACACTCGGCCAACGCAAATTAGACGATTCGATAAACTCACCGTGCCGAGCAACGTTACTGTGCGCCCCGGCAGGCAACCAAATTTCCACCTCATCGTCTGAACAGGTTAATAACACTCGCAGATAGGCAGCCTTGTGCTTAGCAACACTATTACCATCGTCGGAATTATAAGGGCTCGCTTTGTCACTGCTGCATTCATCCGGTAATTCGCTGACAAAAAACTGCAATGTGCTTTCGAGAATGGTTTCAGCCAGTACACAAGCATCTTCCAGACGTTCAAGTAGTATGGCTGAGGCAAGACAATGCCATTGCCATTCGCGAGCAGATTGACAAGGGGCCGAAATGAAGACTGATCGATCACGCCAGTGGGCCTCGTAGCACACACGCTCAGGTGCAGATACACGATCGGCAGCCTCATTTGTTATTGAAGTTACGGTATTGCTCATTGGCTGAGAATGACCATTTTTACCAGCTCTTGCGAACTACGAACAGGTAGCTTTTTCATTACTCGTGAGCGATGAAGTTCAACCGTTTTTTGACTAATGCCAAGATCGTACGCTGTTACTTTGTTTGCCTTGCCTTCAACAATGGCGTACATCACTTCCGATTCACGCGGCGTTAGCTTTTTAAGACTTTCCTGAAAATAGTTAATTTTATCGGCGCTTATGCTATTTTTGGCGCGCTTCTTCTGCGCATCGGCAACCTTATCCAGCGCGTTTGTCAATGCAGATGTATCCAGCGGCTTTTCGAGAAAGGTAATAG
>CALIMV010000205.1 GCA_938045275.1 uncultured Granulosicoccaceae bacterium | reverse complement strand
CAATCGTTATTGCACCTACCGATACAACTCAATTAATAGAACCATTACGCAGAGCTACTGAACAAGACATTGCTGTTGTTACAGTAGATACCTTTATCGATGATGGCGTCTATCAAAATGGTGCCGGCGACGGCGATTTCCCAATGTCATACGTAGCATCTGATAACATCGCGGGCGGACGAATGGCAGCAGCAGCAATGGGTGATGCGTTGGAGGGAAAAGGCGTCGTCTATGTTTCTAACGTTAGACCTGGTATCTCGACAACCGATCAGCGAGAAGAAGGTTTTAAATTGGAAATGCAGGAAAATTATCCCGACATCAAGGTTCTCGACACTCAGTACAACGAAAACGATGCTTCCACCGCGGCTTCGCAACTACAAGCCGTACTGGCACGTGAACCCGATTTGGGCGGTGTGTTTGGCGCAAATCTATTTTCAGCACTTGGAGCAGCTAACGGTGTTGAATCAGCAGATAAGCTTGGCGATATAACAGTCATCGCATTCGACGCACCGCAATCGATTGTAGAGCAGCTTAAATCCGGACTGGTTGACATGGCAATAGCACAACACCCGGCTGAAATCGGGTACTACGGCGTTATGACAGCTTATGCTCACCTAACAGGGCAATCCGTACCTCCGCTCATTGGTACAGGATTTACGGTAATAACTGCCGACAATGTCGATGACCCTGAAATTGCCAGATATATTTATTCTGACTGAGTGTTTACCCAAACTATCTCATAAAAATGCCAGCCTGATGCACAGCCTACCAAGTGCATTGGGTTGGCGATTGATCTTATAGTTCAATCCAGATACGGATAAATAAATTGAATACCGAAGACAGATTGTCAGAAGACTCCGAAGTCCCTCTGCGCTTGAAATTTTTGAAAATGCTAACCACAGCCTGGTCATGGTTGTTTTTGATATTCATTATTTGTTTTTTTGAAGCCTGGTCGTGGAGCGTCTACGACCGCACTTTCTTTGGTAATTTGTATAACGTGCAGAGCGTGCTATTAACGGCAACGCAAATATTGATGATGGCACTTGGGTTAACATTTATCATCATATCGGCAGGCATCGATTTATCCATTGGTTTCATCGCCGGATTGGCTGCCGTGACTATGGCCGTTGTTATTCGCGCGCTACCAGATCTTCATCCGGCTCTGTCTTTTACTCTTGGTGTAATGGCCGGTATTGGCATTGCTTTAATACCCGGGATTATCAACGGATGGTTAATTTCTCGAATGAAAGTGCCGTCATTTATTGGCACGCTGGGCATGTTTGGAGTTACCAGGGGTGTTGCATTCCTGATTGCCGGTGGTGCAACCGTGAGTATTCGCAACAGTGTTGCACGTGATTTTGGCAATGGCAAGGTATTCGACATCATCCCGGTGCCAGTGCTTGTTGCTGCCATTATCACACTGATATTTCACTACATACTGGCTCATACGCGGTTCGGGCTTTACACCTATGCTATGGGCGGTAACATACAATCAGCAATCCGGGCAGGTGTAAACACAACCCGTATTACTTTCGGTATCTTTATGCTAAGCGCTTTTACTGCCGGTATGGCGGGTATTTTTTACACCGGCCGTTTTTCCGCCGGTGCCGCTGATGCGGGGGAACCGATTCTACTCAATGCAGTGGCAGCTGTTTTCATTGGTGGTGCTAGCCTCACTGGAGGCAGCGGTACTATCGTTGGCACTGTTATTGGCTCATTAATTATAGCCATTATTCAATTTGGGCTCGTTTTTATCGGCATGCCGCCTTTCTGGCAATTTATCACCGTTGGCCTTGTCATTATTATTGCCGTATTAATTGACCAATCACGTGACAAACTGGCTCGATCAACAATCTAGGTAGATCACTGTGAATTCAACTGTAGAAAACGCACCATTGTTGAGTATTCAGGATGTCAGCAAACGATTTGGTGGGACGCACGCGTCCAGCAATCTCTCTCTCGATCTCTACCCTGGCGAAGTTTTAGCACTGGCGGGTGATAATGGCGCCGGTAAAAGCACACTGATCAAGATGATATCCGGGGTGCATCAACCCGACAGTGGCGAAATAATCTATCAAGGTCAAACCATCAGTCATCGCACGCCTCATGAGGTAAGAGAATTAGGTATTGAAACGATCTACCAAGATCTTGCACTTGCTGATAACCTCGATGTTGGTATCAATATTTTTCTAGGTCGTGAACGGATGAAACGCGTGCTGGGGCTGCCAGTACTCGATAGAAAATTCATGCGGCAAGAGGCTATTGGAGCATTGCGACATCTGGGGATAGAACTTAACGACATGACCATGCCTGTAAGATACCTTTCTGGTGGGCAGCGCCAAGCTATCGCTATTAGCAGAGCCGTATATTGGAAAGCCAAAATACTGATCATGGATGAACCGACTGCCGCGCTTGGTGTACCTGAACAACGTGAAGTAAAAGACCTGATTAAACGCTTGCAGAGCGAAGGAGTTGCCATCATTTTTATCTCTCACAATCTAAATGATATATTCGAAGTCAGTGACCGAATATTTGTACTGGAGCGGGGACGTAAGGCAGGCGAGCGTCTTATAGCCGATACCAATGAGGACGAAGTTGTCGCAATGATGATGGGTCGTGTACTCGACAATTAATCCATTAATTTACATTTTAATTAATACAATAATAAATCCTATAATAAATATAAGTAAGAGAAACTTCAGTGATTATAGCCATGGCCGGTTTACCTGCATCCGGCAAGAGTACAATTGCTCAGAGATTGGCAGAACATTTGTCTGCTATCCT
>CALIMV010000204.1 GCA_938045275.1 uncultured Granulosicoccaceae bacterium | reverse complement strand
ATAAGCACCCAGAGCGAGCCGATTGAGAGAGTCGAATAATACAAATACCGTTTTCATGTATTTACAGCAATCCAGGGCGCGCTAATGATCAGTTTAGTTTGACCGCATGGAGTCATTCTGTAAAATCGATATTTACATACTTGGCTATTCGAAAATGGAATATCACATGGACAGGAACTTGGTGGCATTTCTAGCCGTAGCAAAAGGCCTTAACCTGACAGAAGCATCGGCGCAGCTCTTCGTGACTCAGCCTACCTTGTCTAAGCGAATAGCGAATCTTGAACACGAGATAGGCGCGCCGCTTTTTCATCGGGAGAGGCGAGGAATGCGTTTGACGGACACTGGCAAAGTGTTTTTTCGCCGAGCAATCCGAATTGAGGCTGAGTACCGACAATGTCTAGAAGAGGTGAGCAGTATTGCGTCTGCTGGCTTGCCGGTACTGCGTGTGGGTGCAGGACCATTGTTTCATTTGAACTGGGTTGCAAAGTTGTTTTCAGAACTGAGAGCCGAGTTTCCCGACATGCAGCTCGAATTGCGTACCGATAAAAGTGTCGATAACGGCAAAAGGCTTATTGAGGGTGAAATTGATGTGTATCTGGGCATCATCCCTAAGGAACAGATAGACGATTCAATCTATGTTAATTACCTGACGAGTGTTGAACACGGCATTGTTTTAAGAAAAGATAATCCGCTAGCCAAAGGACCAACAATAGATGCAGCAGATTTAATTGGATTCAGTTGGGTCAGTTTTCTTTCTGATCAGGAAACAGAAAGCAGGTTGCTCAAATACAGCGTACCAAAGGGTGAGCAAGAGTCTTTAATTGACATTCGCACCACATCGTTTGCAACAGGGCTGCAACTGGTTGGCGAAGGCCAGTTTGTTATGTCAGCGCCGCTACAGCTTGCCAGCGTTGTTGAGAAGGAAGGGCTGGTTATTCGGCCAGCACTAGGTGGAATGCCGCGACGAAAAGCGGGGCTGCATATTCGTAAAAGTACAATGGGGTACAAGTGTATTCAAACGGTTATAGAGCATTTTAAAAGACTTCCAATTGCACGTTTGAAGTAGTGATCCAGTGATAGATGATACGAATAGGTTTGTTATTACAGAACACCTGGCGGGTAACCCAACGGACTTGGCTGAATGTGCTTAAGCCCCGTATCCACAATTCCCACATCACTCAGATGAGGCCCGGCGTTACAGACCAGTGACGCGCCGAAGCACGCTTTAAACACTAAATAGGGTGGCTGCCAGGTCACGACCTGATCCATCGCTTCTCGAATAGCTTGAAACTTCAAGGCGAGTTTGCTGGTTGACACCTCACTTATCAGCCCGGCTATCGGTAGTGCAAGTTGGGCAAGTACTTCTCCGTTACAGACAACTGCCATACCGCCCTGCATTGCGGCAACCGTATTGGCGGCAAGCGCAATATCCGCCTCGTTACCACCAAACACAGTGAGGTTGTGGGAGTCGTGCGATACGGTGGTGGCGAAAGCGCCGTTCCACGAACCCCAATGTCCAAGGTACGCAATTTTGGGTATCGCGCCAGGTTTAAAGCGATTAATCATCGCCATGACGACTAAGTCATCGGCCACTGTCACGAACCCATTGGAAACAGGTAACTCTCGTTTGCCCCATTGGGTAAAGCGAGGCTTTTCGATTAGAGCAACGGTTGCAGTTGTGCCATTTGCCGCAACCCGAAATTGGTCGGCACTCCAGTGAGCTGTGCGCATCGTTTGCTCAAGTGCTGCTGGTATTGCGTATGCAGTGTTGGTTATCGATAGCATGCCATCGCGTGCGACGACCTCGCCATTGGCTATAGTTAATCGGGCTTCTAGTGATTGAAGGTCATGAAAAAGGGTAATATCCGCGCGTTTTCCCGGCGCGATTAAACCCAGATCTGGCCGGCCAAGCCGGTTCGCTGCATTGAACGTGGCAGCGCGTAATGTCGCAACGGGGTCGAGGCCGTAGCCGATGAGTCGTCGGACGACATCGTCGAGTCCACCTTTTTCCAATAGATCGTCCACGAACACATCATCAGTGCAAAGCGTAAGCGTTGGTGGAATAAACCCGAGCTGATTGAGTGCGTCTACGAACTCCGGTAACAGGTGATCATGCGAGCCGCGCAATTCGACGGTTAACCCGGCTTCGAGTTTCTTCAAGAGATCATCAGCCGAGGTCAGCTCGTGATCGGTTTCTATGCCGGCGGCCGCGTAGGCGTTGAGTGATTCATCGACTAATCCTCGCGCATGACCGCAAACGCGTTTGCCACTATTAAGCCCTG
Organism: uncultured Granulosicoccaceae bacterium; assembly: GCA_938045275.1. Lineage (GTDB taxonomy): Bacteria > Pseudomonadota > Gammaproteobacteria > Granulosicoccales > Granulosicoccaceae > Granulosicoccus. Next base: position 1,004 of record CALIMV010000204.1, on the reverse strand, counting down.
CCTGAACAATGCCTCGAAAGCGTTCATCGTTGTCCAGCACCGCCTGCATACTCATGACTTCACCAATACCGTGAGTGTCTTGTCGCGCAAGCAAGGTTGCAACAATGTCAGCGGTAAAGTCCGCGCCGGTGGTTTCATAACCCGGTGCAGACGGTACACACGATGGCACCAGGGTTAATATTCGCAACGGGCACGCATCAGCGGCTGCCAGCGCATAGTCCATACCATCAAGTCCGCACGTGTTGGCAAATTCGTGTGGATCCCATACAACCGTGGTGACGCCACGTGGCAAGACTTGTTCAGCGTAAGCCGCGGGGGTAATCATAGAGCTTTCTATGTGCAAATGCATATCGATGAGGCCGGGCACGATAAACGTATCACTGGCATCGATATGATTTTTAGCATCTGCAAAAACAGCTGGAGTGTGAACACTGGCTATCAAACAACCCGTTAAACCGACATCGGCTTTGCGAAGCCGCCCGGTGATCATGTCTACTACCGTACCGCCAGTGATAAGCGTGTCAAACGGCTGCTGACCTTGCGCCGCCCGAATTGCAGCTTTACGCAGGGCAGGGTCATCGATGTTATTGTCCATTAATCGTGGATTAGGATGGTTGATGGGAATACCTCCTGTGGTATCAGGCGTCGATTAAAGTTGATAGACAAAAATGACGCGCTTTCTCGATGTGAACAGAAACTGCGCATTCAAAAGTGCTTGTACTTAAGTTTGCTGTCGCGTCAACAACGGTACGACCGTACTCGGCACCTTCATCCAGTTTTACATTGAGAGTGGCTGATGCAAATTCAAAAAGATCAGGCTGTACAATGGCGAGCGCCGCCAGCGGATCGTAAATTGACATCGTTGTTCTTCCACGTTGCAATGCGATATCAAGATAGCCGCCCAGCAGGTCTGCAAGCAGATGTTGATTGGCGCCCCGCATGGAGGGTATGTCCGCCTCAGAAAAACACACTTGTCTGCACAGTTCCAGGTCGATCATTTTAAA
>CALIMV010000203.1 GCA_938045275.1 uncultured Granulosicoccaceae bacterium | reverse complement strand
AAGCCCTCCACTCGGTCATCAACGCCCGACATGGCAGTGAGAAACAACACAGGCGTTTGCACACCAGACGCTCTGACAGCTTTTACAAGCGACAGCCCGTCCATACCCGGCATCATTCGATCAACCACCAGAACATCGTAGTGAGTCTGCATACATTGAATCAGCGCCTCTTTGCCATTTTCCAATACATCTACAACATGACCGGCTTGAGTTAAGCCGTTAGCAGCGTATTCAGCCGTGGATTTATCGTCTTCTACCAACAGAATGTGCATAGGTTATTTTTCCGATTACTGCTTGCCACTATTGTCTGGCAAATAAGTGATACCAGCAAGCGAGCGTTGTTTATCGATCGAGTCAGCCTTTCTTAGAGCGTATTATCGACCGGACATCTTTTCTGTGGATTACCCAAACTATACGGATTTGTATGATTTTGCCAATTGTTGCGAAAAAGCGCACATCCGGTGGCATTTTCGTCGTGAATACCTTTACCGGGGTACGGCTAAGGCGCCACGGTGGCTAGCCAATCGAAAACTACTCCGCCGCCAGGTAAACACAGAAGAATTAGAACGGTCCAGCAAAGTGACTCGCTGATGCCAGTCCGTGGGAGAGTGGAACCAGGATAGTTGAAATGCGGCAAACTTAAGGCTGAGTAGAAGCATTACGATAAAGCGACAAAAGGCCGCGGCCCACTGCTTCGACCTAAAAATTCCCAGACGGCTTACGCAGAATTGAAATACTACTCTGTACCCTTTTTAGGAGAACAAGCGGCTTAGAAGTGGAACGTAATGATCAACAAGCATGGCCGCAAACAACCACATTAAATAATTGATTGAAAATACAAATGTTTTGATTGGCTGCTTTTCATTTTTATCATTGAACATTTTTATAACGTGATACAAAAACATGACACCCAGCACTACAGCGGCAACTAAGTAAAGCAAACCGCTCATTCGTATCAGATAAGGGAAAATGCTGATGACCAATAACAATATGGTGTACAGCAGAATTTGAACCCGAGTAAACGCAACTCCGTGCGTTACTGGCAACATCGGAATATCCACTTTCGCGTAGTCTTCCCGACGATGAATGGCCAAGGCCCAAAAATGGGGTGGTGTCCATATGAACACAATTAAAAATAACAGCAGTGCACCTGCTGTAACTTCACCAGTAACCGCTGCCCATCCAAGCACTGGCGGCATTGCCCCAGCAGCTCCACCGATAACAATATTCTGTGGAGTTGCCCGCTTTAGATATACCGTGTAGACAACGGCATAGCCAATTAATGATAAAAACGTTAAAACCGCGGTTAATGGGTTGACCAGAAAGACCAACATAACCATTGCAATGCCACCTAACGCAAAGGCGAATATCAAACATTGAGTGGTGTTCAAATGCCCCTGGGGTATAGGCCGATTTTTCGTTCGACCCATCTGTGCATCGCTACGCTGATCAATGACATGGTTAATCGCTGCCGCCGATGACGCCGCCAGACCTATACCTAACAGCCCGAAAAAAGCCTCCTGTAACGGCGGCCAGGCTGGCACTGCTAACGCCATACCAACCATTGCGGTAAATACCAGCAGCAACACCACTTTGGGCTTGGTGATTTCGAGATAATCACGCCAATGGGCGGTTACTGATGTAATGGGGTTGTTAAGAATTTGGGATTTCATCTCGTTTGGGCAGCGGTACTCGTCTCTACAAAGCATTGATAGCCTAACCCAAATAGGCGGTTTTTGATAGCCCTGGCAACTAGCTAAGCGACGTGCGTACAGGTTTTCTAAGCCAGGTTACACGCATTGGCGACTCGAATTCGAAATTGCTGTGCTGACCAACTTCCAGGAATTTATCCCGTACGCGCTCTGCCCTTACCTGGGCCTCAGTGTAATTAGTGTTGAAGGTCTTGCTGACACACCGCGCGGCAAACTGTTCCCATGAATCGTAGCTAATTCGGTTACTGTATTCGATGACATCAACTTGCGAAAAGTGTGGCATGGCCAAAGACTCGATTGCCCGTTGTGCTGCATCTCGCGCAGGTGCTTCGTCGTGAAACAGACGCATAACTTCATTCAATTTACCACTGGCCACAGGCTCCATGATGTACACAAACCCTTCTGGTTTTAACACACGTAGCACCTCTGCAAACACCGACGCATGCAGATCTTCAGGTATGTGATGCAAAGAGTACGGAAACAGGACTCCATGGACTGATTGGTCTTCCACCGGAATTTGATCGGCACCCGTTTCAGCAAACCCCACATTGGCAATGATATCGGCGGCACGATTTTTTTCTGCCTGTAGCGGATCGGGGTCAATTGCAAGCACATGCGCACCACGTTCTGCCAGGGCTTTTGATAAGTGCATGTTGCCGCAACCAGCTTCGACCAAAAACTGATTTTCTGGTTTTAGACATTGATCGATCACGGCCAGATCGGTTCGTATTCCCAGACTTTGCCTGTTTACGGATATGTTAGTTTGCATGATTTATAACTCAAGAGCCTTTCGTTTTTGCACAGCACTACCGTATTTACAAATCACACCAGTGAATTGGCGAAATATATTTCGTTAACCAATTCGCGAAACTTTGAGCAGATGTTTTAAATCCTTGAACAAAGGTTTGGGTAGCAGGTCTGGGGTATAGCGCATCATTAGATTGCCGTTTGGGTCGATCAGGTAAATCAGATTGTTTTTCAATTCCATACCACTTTGTGCTGCCTTGATCTGATCAACAAATGACGAGTCAGCCTCGCTGTTGCTAACAACACGTAGCCCTAAATTTGCTGATTGCACCTCATCACTGAAAGCCACCGGATGTGTGGTTAGCAAAACACGCTGAACACGTTCCATACGATGGTTCAGGGCTAATCGAGCTTGGCGAATGTCGTAAAGCGTTTTTTCACAGTCTTCGTTGCAGTCTGAACCCGGCGCGTAAAGAATCGTCCACTTGCCACGCACATCGTCCAGGCCAAATACATCATCAGAACCTGCCTCAATCAGACTGAATTCAGTAAAGGGCACAGCCGGTGCAATTAACTCACCGCGGGAGGTATTACCCCAACTAATGGCACCGGTTTGCACTATCTGAAACCAGATGGTTGCAAAAAAAAGTGGTAGAAAAAATAACGCAAAAATCCAAACAAGTTTTTTACGCGAGGCAGCGCGAGCAGCCTCATCGATAATGATTTCACCGTTCGCATTTCGCTCGGGCCTGCCTGGTTGCTCTGCTGTACTCATTTAACCGGCTCTATCCTTTTGGTGTTATATACGATAAATAAAATGGTGAGCGCAGCCGCCATGGCATACCATTGGAATGCATAGCCATAATGCCGCATGGGCCCGATGGCAGCAGTTGGCTCCCAATTTGCCGTGTAATACTCCGTATGAGATTGCCCGGCATTGAATTGCTCGTCTTGTGTGCGATCGCCCGCCTGCTGTGGCTGGACAACGCCAAACAGAACAGCTTCACCCAATGCCAGCTCTATTGCCGGGTAGTCAAAAAACTGCATAACCCGTGGCCAAGCTGCATTAACATCAAAAGGCTCACCACTGACCAGCCCCTTTGATGGCCTGGAGAACAAACCGGTGATTTTAACCGAAGAGTCCAGTGCGTCGGCGCTCAACGCAATATTCGGTAAGTCTTCACGCGTTTTACCTGGCGCGACCCAACCGCGATTAACCAAAACCAGACCTGAGTCGGTTCTCACGGGTGTGATGACTTCAAATCCGGCTTGCCCTTTGTGCACACGATTATCCCACAGGAACTGCTGGGAAGGCTCGTAGGTACCTGAAAATGTTACTCGCGTATGCTCTTTGGCCGCGACTGTTAAATCCCCTAACTCAGCAGGTTTTACGGCCTCAGACGCCATCGCGTTCTCAGCCGATGCCAATATAGAGGATTTCTCTGCTGCACGCATCATCTGCCAGGTACCCAGAGCCAAAAGGGCTGCAGCGAACACGACAAACAGCAGCGTTATGAGCACGCCCGGCTTATGTTCAAAATTGCCAATACGCAAAACAGATATTCCTTCCCAAGGATTAATTTATTGTCGAACCGTACGACAAACAAGAAGCAGTGGTAACCTGTTGTTTCATATTATCCGTAAATAACCATGCTATTCGTAAAATTCATTGTACTGCTACTACTCGGCGCTATCATGGTCAGCCTGTTTGCCGGGCTTTTCTTTCTCGTTAAGGACAAAGGGCAAACCAAACGCACAGTAAACGCACTGACTTTACGCATTGGTTTGTCGTTGGTGGCTATTGTGGTTATTCTCATTGCGGCGGCTACCGGCGTTATTGAGTTCAATAGCAACCCACTAAAGGACAATGTTCAGAACAGTAGCAGTTCCGTCGTTCCTGAGGCCCCGACAGAGTGATATTCAGGCCCGGTTAACCACTTCAGCTCTTCTGTTGAAACACTACATTTACTGTCATTGGTATACTTTCATTGGTGCTGTCGCCGATTTAACGTCAATAGTTCAATTCTGCAATAGCTGCCAGTCAAGCTTTGATTTAACTTCAGGCACATATTCCTTCATACGTGCAATCAAGTCTTTGGGATCGGTTGAATCAATCAGTAATTCACGATGATGCGGCAGCATAAACGCCTCAGCACAAGCGTTATCCAAAAACCGCAGCAAATCGTCGTAGAAGCCTGCCACATTCAAAACACCACAGGGCTTGCCGTGTAACCCAAGCTGCGACCAGGTTAGCATTTCAAACATTTCTTCAAGCGTGCCAAGACCGCCAGGCAAGGATATGAAGCCATCCGATAGCTTTGCCATAGTCGCTTTGCGCTCATGCATATCGGCGACTATATGAAGCTCTGTGAGCCCTTGGTGCGCTACTTCCATCTCGACCAAAGCCTCTGGAATGACACCAACCGCCTTGCCACCCAAACTCATCAAGCGATCGGCTACAGCGCCCATGATACCGACGTGCGCTCCGCCGTAAACCAAGCCAAGGTTTTGCTCCGCCATGGTCTGCGCCAATTTTTCAGCCAAAGCTATGTAATCAGGTTTGGCGCCGGGGCTGGAGCCACAATAAACACACAAGGATTTAATTTCAGTCACGCTAAAGCACTCGGTAGTGGGTTGTTACAACAACGGTGGTAACCGTAGTTTAACCATTGTGTTGACCATTCAGCATTCGTTTACGAAATGTTGCGCTGGGTGGGATGACATTGAGCTCTTTAGATTGCAGAGCAAGATTGCAGAGCAAACCCATCTCTATGCAATCCGGGTGTATGCAATCCGGGTTATTCGGAAAACTTCAGCTTTCAATCTGCGCCAACGATTTCTCAAGCTCACTGATATTTAGCGACGATTTTGCCACCAACGCATTTGCGCGCCCAAGCGCACTGTCGTTGGAGAAAAAGTGCGGAAGATGAGTACCGCCTTTGTATACCGCAAGCGAGGCGTAACTCAGGTACACAAACTTTTCATCAACCAACTCAAGCACCTTCACATTCGGATGACAAAACATCAGGTTGGTGAGTCCAGCGCCTGTCTGGCTGATAATGAGATCGGCGTCTCTGAAAACAGCAATTTTTTCCCACAGGTTTAATGGTGTGAGTTCGACAATGTCGAATCCGCGACTCTCCAGAAAATCACACACTTCGTCTTCGTTTATAAACATGCGACTAGGCGCGTCACGTCTTGAGATATAAACCCGTTTGCCAGCAACGGACCTGACGTCTTTCGCTTTATCAAGAAGCACTTTATTGTACCGATCGATAAGCCACGACGGCACTATTGATGAGCCTTTGCCTCTGGGTGGACTCGTGGCCAGCAAGCTCTCGAATTGCACGCATTCCAGCGGCAGGAGTTCAAAAACCCGGGATTCATCAAAGCCAAATGCAGCCAGACTATCCCAATGAAAGTCGTACTTCAAAGGCGGAACAAGCAGTTGGTCGATTTCATCAAGCGAGTGGTATCGCTCAATCATGAATAAACGAGAAAGGGTATCGACAAACCAGTGGTAGTAGTTTCCGTCTGCACTGACCGTTGTGCCGTACAGATTAGCTGTTACACCGCTTAATGTTTTAGCGACCGGTAACTGCCTTCGCGATGGTGCACGAATAGGTACACCAGCCAGCCTCCTTTCAGATGAAAACATGTCAACGCGCTCTCCCGTTCGCGTGAAGACAGAGCGGTGAACGGATTCATTTGTGTAAGAAGTCGCGCCATTTAACTGCTGAAATGTATATTCGTAATCAGCGTGTACGAGCCCATCATCAAGTACACGATCTTCAACCAAGTTAGCCGTCCCTTGTTTGAAGTAGCTCGGATCGATTGCCCGAGACTCATGAGTGAACCAAGTATCCGCAGCCGAATCTGGCGGAAGATTCTGCGCGAAATCATTGTTTTGTTTGGAATTAAGTGGCAGTCCCATACACCACTCTTTGGCCAGAATTTTTGCCGATCTACGTCGATTAGCCGAGAGCAAATGATCTTGCAAGAGCACACGAATTTCTTCAAGTTTTCTCATGATCTAACCGATCGAATCGCTTAAGCGTCTAAATGTTCCAAATCCACCATAGACACACCTGCTTGCGGACTTTTTTCGAGGCGACTACGTATTGCAGCGTCTTGAGCAGCTTCCAAACTAGCGACATCGTTCAAATTGATATAGTCGCCCACCATGTCAAATGCACCTACCGACCTACCCGAGCGAATAAGGTCATCAGCAAAAGTGACGAAGTCAAGATTCGTTCTGCCATTCTCGAATGCGAATTCAAGCTCTTGCATGACAGACTCATGAACCATTAGCGTTGCCATGCCAAGCAAGTCATTCGGCAAAGCAACAGGATTCTCAACGAGTCGAATAACCCGTTGACCATCACGCTCAACAGAGAAATTTTTCTTGATCAAGCCTAAGTCTGTCACAGACTTTACCGGGCATACGATGTTGTATTTGTCGAGATCGAATTTAGCTATCTCACCAAGGTTCGAGTTCAGATAGAATTCATCGGCAAGCATAACGCAAGCATTGCGACCAGCCAGGAAAGGTTTTGCCAGCAGCACCGACCAGGCCCAGCCTTTGTCAAGATGCTGGTTCTCAACGTATTGCAGGCGCACACCGTGGCTAGTTCCATCACCGAAGTATTCCTGGATTGTGTCGCCCATATAGCCAAGGATGATGACAATTTCCTTAATGCCCATTTCATCTCGCATTAAGTCGATATGTCGCTCAATATTCGGCTTGCCGTCAATGAGGAACATGCCCTTGTGAACCTCATAGGTATAAGGACGCGCTCGAATTCCACTACCGGCGGCAGGAATAACTCCCAAGACTGATGTTGACACTGCAACTCCTATAGAACGGGGGTAGAGTAATTATCGTGAATTAGCGAAGCCAAGTCGTCGAATGTTTTTAGCGTTTTGCGCTGCGCCATTAACCGCTTACTGAACTTCAAATTAAAAATTTCGAGCTTGGAGCGGATTTCCAGATCTTCGATATCACGAATATCCGCGACCCCGGCGATCCCGATTGTACGACGGGCCATAGAGCACGCCGCAAAGCCTGCAGCATCACGTAAGACGTTCATCATAAATTCAGAACGAAATCGCGATTGTTCATCATCGGATAACAGACCGTTAGCCAGCATGGTTGACTCTCCCGCCTGTTCCCACAGCGCTAAAAATCGGGATTCAAACGTGTTCCAAATGACCGGGATTTGATCGAGAAGCCATTGCCTGTATTCGGCACCGCCTGATCTGTGATAATGAGATGTACAGCACAGCAGAAAATTCGCGATAACTTTGCCTACATCAAAACTAATAGGGCCGAAGAATGCAAATTCCGGATCAATAACATAGCTCTCAGTTTGATTGACCATTATCGAACCGCTGTGTAGATCTCCATGCAACAGCGCCTCTGTTTTGGCAACAAACAGCTCTTTGAAGATGAGCACGTCGCGTTTGTATTCGTAGTCGGTGTGAATGTTTTCTTTCGCCCACTGATCAGTTGCCGGATTCGAGTAATTCGACTCATGAACCATGTAGGGGAAAGTGAAAATAAAATCTTCGGTTAACTTGCAGAGATCGGTGTTTAGTGTGTATTGATTCATCAATTCTCGACGCTCAATACTGCCCATTGACCAAGCGCTGGTTTTGAATAGGGTCTCAGCCATGAAGTGACCAATATGTTCAGCAACGAGGGGATAGCGCACACCTTCAATCATCCCTATTCGCAGGATGATGTGATCATCCAAACATTGCATAACCACCGTACTCATTTCTTCATCGGCGTGGTAGATCTTGGGAACGAGATTCGGAACAAGCTCACCTTGAGTTGAAAGCGCTCTTATTTCGAAACGCATTCTGTCGCGGGCTAACGGCCAATCTTCGCCGGCCATACGCAAAAAAGGTACAGCCTGTTTGACAATGACAGACTTTGACGAATCTGATGAATTAGATACACGATAAACGAAGTTGAGATTACCGTCGCCAATTTCTTGTATGTCTAGTTCTGCACCCGGTCCAAGTAAATCGGATACAGCCGGGATTTCGGCAAGATAGGCTGGAAGCGATGTTCGATCTAGAATTCGATACGCATCACCAGATTCTCCAGGTTTAGCACTCATTACACCGTCTCTGGTTCTTTAACTTTACGCTTGGGTTTAACCACTTCTGCACTTTTGAGTTCAGAAAGTATGTCGTTATGCAGCAATCCGTTGGAAACCAATAAGTCTGTTTGATCGAGTGTCCAAGGGTCACCATTGAAATCGGATACACGGCCACCGGCTTCCTGCGCGGCAAGCACACCTGCAGCAACGTCCCAGGAGGAAATATTAAGCGTTGTAAACCCATCAACACGTCCAGCGGCAACCATGTAACACTCAACCGCTGCAGAGCCAATTTTTCTGAAGTCTTTGATTTGTCGATGAAGCGCGTATTCCATTTTGGAAAATCGAATATTGTTTTTCTCTCCGCCCGGGCAACCAACAATATAGGCTCGCGACAGCTCGCTGGTGGTAGACACAGTGACTCGACGGCCATTCAGTGTACAACCCTGACCTTTTCGCGCCACGACCATTTCTTCCAGGAAAGGGGCCAGGATTACGCCTGTTATAGGCACGTTGTTATACGCCAGACAAACTGATACCGCAAAAAACGGATTATGATTCAGAAAGTTACTACTGCCGTCGAGAGGGTCAACAATCCATGTGTACGGGCTGCCATTGTCCACAAAACCTGTCTCTTCAGTCAGCATGTTGTGTGACGGGCATTCTTTACTCAACACCTCAATAATCAGTCGGTCTGCTTCGTGATCATTAGACGAAGTAACCTCCTTAGAGAGCGTTCTATTGCCAACTGAAAGAATCTCTGCACCATAAACCGAAGCATGGTGTTTGCGAAAGTTTCTAGCTAGGGCTTGACCTGCAAGTGTGGCCGCTTTTACAGCGGAATCAGCAAAGTATTGCACAGTGTGTCCGGGATACCTCAAACTCACTCGCGATTATAACGCTTACCAATACTCACTGAAACGGCTTTTTCAACTATTTCATCAGCTCTCCGTAGATAAACGTATTCTCGGGCCAAAACACCCAGTCAAACGACTGGCAACGCTTATTACGATCAGTCAAAAGACTTGACAATGGTTGTCACTTCAATATTGAAAACAAAGAATTGTGCATCATGTATCACTTTTAATGCACCGTGAATAATTGATGAGGATTCCCGACATGGCTATATCATTTTCTGCCAATAGCTTGTGTGTTGTTATACGTCACACCACACTAGAGCTGTGCTGTGTGAGTTATCCATTGAATACCGCCAATCGACAACAAGGCAACCAGAATACCGATAATAAAAGCCGTGTATGAATAATACAGTTTTCGGAAACTGGCATTGGCATTTAGCCCCAACTCATGCAGATGTGCTGACATGGTTTCGTACATCCGTTGCTCACTGCTTTGCATGCAGGTCATGGCACTAACGTATTCTGTTTTTGTCAGATTCGAAAAATCTGAGAAAAGCAGCAGGTTTGCCCTATTGGTATCAAAATCCGGCACAGAAAATTTATTGTTTGATCGAGCGGTACTTGCTGCCAATACTGAAAACACAATCGCTAACGAACTGAATGCCAACAGCACAACAATAGGCAAGGTATAGAGTTTCTGCATATTGATAAAATGCGTACCGGATATAATTAAAATTGAAATTAACAATCCGTTTAACGAAATCATAATGTTAGCCTTGGTTGCCGATAAGGCCAGCATGTCCAGTTGCACTCTGTAAGCATTGCGGTACATTCCATCGATAGTGCGGTTGGAGATCGAAGGTTTATTGCGCTTAGACTTTTTTTCCTTCTGCCTGCCTTTTGCGTTCCTGACCTCTTTACTCTTTTTTCGTTTTTTGGGTAATGCTGTTTCCAATGCAACTTGAGATAATAAATCCGCTGGCAATATTCCTTGTGATTCGATTTTCTGTGTATTAGCGTCTGCCACTAAAGTGTGGCTACTATCCAGTACGGAAGCTGGTTGCACCTGTTCAGCGTTATTGTCGATTGGTTGTTTTACAGTACGCAATAAAGGCTGGTGTTTAATGACATTCTTGTTTGGCTTTTGCATGGCGATCTCGCAGGTCCCGAATCTGGCCAATCAATTTGGCTCTCTTGCTAACTATCCTGCATCACCTAAACACCAATAAAACGAAGTACTGCCTGAATTGCGATGCCTTTTTGCAAAAAAACCCATGCACCTCTCATTTCACTTTCCATTTCATGCACCGTAATGAGAGGTTCCCGGAATTGGTTCTAGGTTTAGATCATACTTCGCGTTTTTTTACTATTCCTGCTGGCGCTTTCAAGCAATTGGTGAAAATCAGTGGTTAAAAGTGATAATCGTACAGCAACTGTGCGCCATTACCGTTCTGACCAACAACAGCAAACTACACTCGGCGACACAATAAGATCTTCAAGAGACACGCGTTATGAGCAACAAATCCCCAAGGCTAAAGACTAAAGTTCACGTAGGTAGAAATTTTCGCATGCTGGATAAAAATTTAACAGCGCTAGTATTTACTACCCTGTTTCTAGGAGCTTGTGGTTCATCAGGCGTCAGCGAGACACCATTAATCGATGACACTGAGAACACCGTTGACGACAATCTTTTGAGCGAGCAAAGCATTTTAACTACGGACGATTCGAAAACCGATCCAGTCAGTGCTGTCGAGCTACCAGAAGTTCCAGTTCCAGATTCAAACACCCCATTCCCCGAAGACCCAACTGATATAAGACCGATTTCTAATATATATACTGAGGACGGCTACGAAGACGTAAACGTTATTCGAATAGATGCAAAAATTGTAGAGAGCAACGGAGAGTGTGTTGAGTCAGACTACACTGGTTGCACTTTTGCTGATGTACTTGCCGATATTAATCATAAAGACAACTATAAACCTGAAGTCCAAATACGCTTCACAGGCACAGATTTCCCAGACGATGGCATGTTTACAAATGCCTCGCTTCGCCAGCGTGGCGGTTCAACCAGAAAGGCAGAGCAAAAATCCTTTCGTATAAAGCTGGACGATAAAGATGCACTTTGGCGTGGCGAGCGCCGACTACTGCTGAACAAGCACCCGTACGAGGCGACACGCATAAGAAACAAATTGGCGTTTGATCTTATGAGTACCGTTCCCAACCTCAGAAGCATGCGCACCCAATTCGTCAATCTGTGGATTGACAAGGGTGAAGGTCCAGAGGATTACGGACTGTTTACTCATATAGAGGCGGCCAGTAAAGAATATTTACAGCTACGTGATCTGAACACCGATGACAATCTTTACAAAGCTAACTACTTCGCTTTCAAAAAATCAGCCCTGAATACGCTAAAGGTAGATGCTGATGGAGACCCGATCAACAAAGAATTATTTGAGCAGTCACTTGAAATTAAATCGGGCAAAGACCATTCAATGCTGACCGAAATGTTGACAGCTTTTCATGATCCGAGCATTCCATTTGACGATTTTCTCGACAAGCATTTTAATCGTAATAACGTACTTACGTGGCTCGCTCTGAATATTCTGATGCACCAAAGCGATGCGGTTACACACAACTTCATTATGTACAACCCCGAAGGGTCAGAGAAGTTCTACTTTTTACCGTGGGACTATGATGGTGCTATGGTCGGAGAATCTGAACCGACAAACTCACTTGTGCAAAAGGACCTGCAAAGAAGGCTTTTTTACGGCTATGCACGCGGAATTAATAACCAGTTTATCACTCGCTTCTATCAACAGCCAAATATGCACTCGCAAATTGTGGCCGCGGCAGAGGAACTGCGTAGAGACTACCTGACTGATGACGCGATTGATTCACGGGCAAGGCGTTATACCGAGATAGTGGAACCATTCGCTAATCGCGCACCGGATTTTGAATTTAATTCAGGCTACAACATCTACGCATCACAGAGCATGTCGAGAGCAATCGAGCATAATCTGAATTTATTGCGTAATGAATACGGTGTACCAATGCCACCAACTGTTTTACCACCCACGCTTGAGGGCGACGAATGGAAATTTTCGTGGTCGCCAGCATTTGACGTCACTGGCGGCGATATAGCATACGAGCTGATATTATCCAGCTCGATTAATTTTGAGCCTGACTCCATCGTTTATAATCAGCCGCTCTCAGACAATGAGCTTGCAAACAACGATAATTCAGTAATTGAAACTTACGTTAGTGACAGTTTTCTTCCAGACGGTGATTGGTATGTTCGTGTGATTGCACGATCTGATAAAAATCCTTCAATGTATTGGCAAGTCAACAAGAATGTTATCTATGCAGACAACACCGGCTACTATGGTGTATTGCATTTCAATACAGCTGATAGTCAGATGCAATAATTCGAGACTCAAGCCTAACGACTTATACTTGAATATAAATTTCGCCACTCAATGCAGTGGCGAAATTTTGGTATTGGTATTGCAATGTACAGACTCAAGTGCGTTGCCCTCGCCGCAGGACCACAAAGAATGCCTTTAACGCGACGATTCCATTCCCGTTTACATTCAGGTTTTTTCGTAGTGTTGCTGACACTCAGTGCATCTTGCGTTCGCGCCAACAATCACGATATTACCGATCATCCAACTGCATCATGCTCAAAGCTGCAAGGTCAGTTTGAACACGTGTTCGAACCATCCGGTATAACCCAACTCGCGAATGGAAAATTCGTTCTGGTTGAGGATGAGCAAAAACGGGCGTTTAGCCTGTTACAGTTTAATCAAGGCAACACAGAAAAATTTTATACGAAAGAATCCCGACTTCATGCCCACGGCAACCCGCAGCAAATTTTCGCTGCACATTTTCTCGATGATCTCGAAGGCATTGCCCGGGAAAGCGAACAATATATATTCGCCATCGGCTCACACAACAATAACTCGGTAAAGCGTGCCGCAAACAGGAAAAAACTGATCAGGGCACGTGTCAGCAATAATGAGTTTTCAGATCTGTCGATAGCACACGATCTACGCGAACAACTACTGAGCTTCTACCCGATATTGCAAACAGCAATATCGAAAAACAAACAATCCAGAAAAGCGGGTATTGATTTCGAAGCCATCGCTTTTGATCGACGTCGCAATAGATTGCTGATTGGGCTTAGATCGCCACTGGTCAATGGCCGTGCAGCACTGTTCCAGATATTAAATCCGGTCGCCTACATAGATACGGGCGAAAAACCCGAATTTCCCATCGAGCCTACTTTATTGGATTTGGATGGCGGCGGATTTCGAGCCATGGCTTATGACGACCTGAGTGATCAACTGCTGATAGTTAGCCGTAGAGAGGCGGAAAAAAAGAAATTTAAGTTATGGAAAGTTCAGCCGAAAAATATTAATCATGCCAAACGAATACACATCAAAAAATCGTTATACAAAGTAGAGGGCATAGCTGCCATTCAGCCATCTGAACAAATGTGCAGCGGCGTACTATTCGTGCGCGACAATGGCAACGAGCACAAAGCACATGGGGCTCAGTGGTTCATACTCTCCAGAAAACAGCTTGGGTTGGACGACTGAGTATTGAAATGAAATCGATTTTTAACAGCACACTTATCAGGCATTCATTGGCACTGCACCTGGTTGTAACACCTGCCTTAGTGGTCGCACAAGACGAAGGCATTACAGATACTCCTTCACCATTTTCATTCATAAAAAACACACCCGAAGTTGAGCTGGAAGTTCGCTTCTCGAATGATCACCAATTTCGCCAGGACGAGATAGATTATCTAACAAACCATTCTTCAGAAATGCAATCTCGTATTGATCTTGGTGTTCAACAAAAACTAGGCAGCCAAATAAAACTACAGGCTGATTTGAATTTCGAAGCTGCATCAGATTTCAATACCGAAAAATCTAATGAGTTGTCACAATCCCTTGAGATGAAAAATCTATACCTGCAATCGGGCAATCAGGATGACATTCTGCGGTTGCGAGTGGGCAGACAAGCACTCAGTGACGAAATGGGCTGGCTTGTTGATGAAAGCCTGGACGGGATACGAATGAGTCGAAAATCAAAATCTT
>CALIMV010000202.1 GCA_938045275.1 uncultured Granulosicoccaceae bacterium | reverse complement strand
AGCCAAAAACCACGTGACTGAACAAAGTCCCGAAGGCGAGATCACAATTATGCTGATTAGCAAATTTCTCAACGACTTCCGCTCCACGCTTTGGGTCGGTGCCATCGTCTTCTGCAACGATCTCTATAGGGCGACCGTTGACGCCGCCTTCATCGTTTATTCTTTTGACCACAGCTTCTGTAGTGCGGTCGTACCATCGGCCGTATGCAGCGCCGATACCGGTTCTATGCACTTGAAAACCAATACGAATCGGTTCAGCGCTTTGCGCCTGAGCGTGCCCCATAAGGCCTGGCAGTGACCCTGAGGCTGCGACTACGCCGGCACCTGCGGCGATACTCTTCAAGGCTTTACGGCGACTTAAGCCGGTAGTACCTAAAGGCGTTAATATTTTGCTTTTGTCTGTCATACTGATCTCCAGATTTGAACTATGCACCCCGTGGCGCTGCCAGCAGCCACAGGCCAATAAAAGTGTATGCAACCATGAATGCCGCTAACGGTATCTGACTGATAATAGCTCGACGCGCGCTGGCAAACAAATCTAATGACAATGCATGGGCGAGTAGAACAGACAAAACGTGCCCGGCGACCACTGCGCATGCTTGGGTTAGCCAAATAGCTTCAACGCTATGGTGAGAATTCATAAAACCGGTTGTAACGTAAAAAGTACCCAGGCCAAGCAAGTCAGCGCCGCTGTTCAAAGGATCGGTTGCGACTGCCAGAGCATATTGTACGTTGACTAAAAAGGCGGTCAGAAAGTGGGCGAAGTGATAGGCCAAGGCAATCGGTAATATTGCAATCGCCAAATGGCAAAAAGCATCTCGAAATCTTATCTTCTGGGCTTCGTCTGCGAGTCGGTTCGCTAGCCTCAAACCAAGGTAAATACAACTTGCATAGATGGATATCAACAGTACGTTTGCCAGAAATACACCGAAGACAGTCTGACTTACTACTGCCGATCGACCAGGAAATTCCAGTGGGTTTACGCCGATCATACTGAGCCAATAAAAGGTTTCATTGAAACCGTCAAAACTGCCAGTGCCGAGTAAAACCAATATGAAAACTGCTGAACTCACTGATGTCGCAGGCTTGGTCAATGTCCGCCAACCCGGTATCCCCATGCGCATACTGTTATTGTATTTTGCAAACATTGTTAACTGGGCGTATCGAGACAGCAATATAGTGAAGCATTCGCCCCTGTACAGCCACTGTGAGCCGAAAACAACCATTAAAAGCAAAGTAAAAAACCAATACAATCCGACAACTACAGCAAGTTTGTTTGGCGAATCAGGTGCCACATCGGCTAACGCAAAAAGCGTAAATAGCATTAGTGAAACCACACCAGGCCATTCACCTACAGACGCAGGTAAGGACAAAATTGAAGGCTTCCTGATCATGTTAGTGATCACTCGGTGCGCTCCTGTCCAAGGATTAACCCATTGCCATAAATCGCCAATCAGGCCCTGAGCTACAACAAATCCAATCCACCATAAGGTCCAGATAAACAGTGGCAGCGGGTTTTTCAGCGGATCGTGAGCGCCGTGAATACCGACGAAAAGCATTGCTAGTAAAAGTACAGCGAATGCGATGCTCACAACATCATTGGCGGTGAGTAACGGCGATGCCTTTATATCAACTGTTGAGTTGTGCCAAAGGCTTTTAGACAGAAATAAGCGGTGCGACCATTTGGCTGGTAACAAAGCCAATAGCAGAATTGTTAACACCACAGTAATCACACCTGCGGTAATGTATACATTGGTTGGCAGTAACAACACAAAAGCTTGTTCAGACGCATGCGCGTACAGGCCGTCTGAAAACAATAGCGGCACCAATGTGAACAGCAGTTTCTGTTTAATGCACAATGTTTCGTGTTATTGAGTACGTTAGCCAGTTAGCGTTGGGGCTCATGCATTACCAAGAAACTGACGAATGCTTCCGGTTTTTGGGCTAAAGCTTGAATTAATGTCGCGTGTTTCCATGGAGAGGGCGATGGAATGGTGCTTGAAATCGTTGCGCAGAAATTGTTTTGCGCTGTCAAATAATTTTTTGGTTAGCGCTGCCTTTACCTCATCGGAACGACCTTCACGTAATCGAACTGAAAAATCAATATAGCCGTGCTTCGTGTCACCATCGGCTATTGAATAATGCTGGCACCGGATAGCTCGCACTCGAATGCCTGCCACTGGTGCGACATCGGCCTCAATACTTGCACGCCGGAGTTCATTACATAACCCGGCAATATCGACAATATCTTCCAGGTTGGCAGAGTAAGTTAATTCTACGTGTGGCATCCCAATGTTGCTCCTGGCTATCGCGAGAAATTCAGCTCTTGTTGATGATCCACGCAACAGCTTAGCGTACCTGTACAGCGTGTGAGTGTTTTGGGTTTTTGGGCGAACGATGAGGCTGCGTTAATGTATTTTTACTACATTTATATAAAGCATTGAAAATAAACAATATAATATCTATTATATCAACTTAAATAATCTATGCTATAGTTAAAACTACGAAAAAATGTAGTAATAAATCTTATGGATAACTCTGAATTTAATAGTGATAAAATTGGTGTCGGTAATCAACTGAGCCAGGTGCCCAGTGCTAACCACGCTGTGCTATCTCCCAATCAGCGTAAATCTCGCGCCGTCGCAGCAACACCTCAAGCTACGCGTGCATCACGTCGTCGTCGCACATACTCATGGGCAAGTCGTCAGCGCTGATTTTTCAGGATGCTCTGTCAACAATAATGCTGTGAATTCGGTCGTTTAATGCTCGCCCAAACGTTGTTTTCAACGTACATCGTTCACTGCTAACAATGTGGCAAAAGCACTTGGAATATAGGCTGAGTCGGTAATCTGTGTGCATGAGTCAAGCTGGCGAACACCTGCAAACAGCGATCACACAGAGCAACCGAGCCAACCAGTAATGCGTCAGACCACCGATTGATTCTTCACTGTTTACCACCTCGCTTTAACCCTCCTTCAATGCCGGACGCGAGGTATCCTTCGCCCGTGGCGAGCTGCACATAAGCTATCTCTGAGAGACGCGCCGAAAAACTCGCCCGGTACCAACCTCTGATTCAGGGTGAATGTCACCCCGAAATATCTAAACCGAAGATCATTTTTGTCAGATACTCGGGGGGTTCGGGTGGGCGGTATCAGGCATTGGTCATTAAGAATTGTGTTAATCCCGTAATCAGGGATTATTACCTAAAATTGCATCTTGTCTGTCTCGAGCTGTCAAAATATCGGTACAGTCGAGCCTCCAGGCTATAAGAATGGCTGTAATTAAAGGGTTTATATGTTTCCGAGAAAGCGATTAAGGCAAACTGCCATTTTGTGCCTAACTATTGGTATCGCGACATTCAGTGGTTGTGGGTTTTCTCGGGCACAATCAGCAGACACATCAGCACAAACTGACAAACCAATCCTAGCAAAAGCCACCATGATTGAAGAAAATGAAGTCCAACTGGAACCGGTTAGCGCAATTAAATTCAACGGCGAAAAAGTCAGTGTTGGTGTTATCAGTTTCGGCTGCACGACCTCAGCAGACTTTACTATCGAACACTCGATTGTGAACGGAGCTTGTGAGATAAAAATAAAAAGGTTTAACCGCGATGTTTGTCGACGTGCACCATTTGTAGCGAATATCGAGCTTAGCTGGTCTCAACCGGATGACTGTCGTGAACTACCAATAGTCGTAGCGAATCCGTTGTTAATCACCAGCGATGACAACAACGTCAAAAAACAGATGAAGTAATGGAGTTGCTGTTTGTGAAGGTTTTAAGACAGAAGCGTGTGCGTTGGTTTTTTGCCGGAACTTTACTCAGTTTGTATGGGTTGGTTCACGCGAATGGATTGAATACTTATATCGTTGGAGGGGCAATCGTTACCGACGATACGAAATACCCGTTTATGGTCAGTGTATATTTTGATGCAATTGGTGCGAATTCTTTCGAACCGGGTTGCGGCGGTACCCTTATTTCAGATCGATGGGTGCTGACTGCAGCGCACTGTTTGTACAACAATGACTTTAACCGTCCGATATCAGTTGAGCGCATTGGTGTGTTGCTTGGTGAAAAAGATCTGACACAAGGACAAGATGGAAACTTTGTCAAAGCCAAAAGGCTAATTACCCATCCTGAGTACGATGCAGAAACCAATCAAAACGACATTGGGCTGATTGAATTGTTAGAACCATACGATGCTCCTTTGGCTTTAGTGCCTTCTGTTGACAGTCCTGTACCAGTATTGGGGGAGCCGGGCTTGGTACTTGGATGGGGAGTTATTGAGGAATCAGGTGAACAGTCGACGAAATTACGTGAAGTGAATTTGCCGGTTATTAGCAATGCCGCCTGTTTTCCCTTTTATCCCAATCAGTTTGATTCGCGACTTGCATTCTGTGCTGGTGGTAGCAAACTTGGCGGTCAGGATGCTTGTCAGGGTGATAGCGGTGGACCGCTCTTAGTATCACGCCAAACTACAGGCATTGGTCCTGTTTACATTGTTGCCGGTATCGTCAGCTATGGTGATGGTTGTGCACGAGAAGGAATACCGGGTGTTTACACAAGAGTGGAGGCGTTTACTGATTGGATAAATAGCTATACCTCAGGAACGCTTGAATACAACGGGCAGCTGGATGCACAGACTGTAGACAATACGATCATTACTCAATTGGCAGTGAATTCGTCGAGCACAGGACAACTTCTTTCAGGACAAGTCGCGTATTTCGATGTGACCGGTGCCAGGCAGGTCAATCTGACCTCGCTTAGTGGCGATGCAGACTTATTCATTATCGACGATGCTGATTTCCAGGATATATCGGCCGAGTTGGTTCGGTGCGCATCGCAGGAGGAAAATGCAATCGATATTTGCGTTATTGCTGAGGATCAGCCTAATGCCTATGCCGTTGTGTATGGATACGAAGACTCCAGTTACACAATTTCGACCCAGCTTGTTTCTGGCACTGCAGATACTGCTATGCCGCTGGAGACGGGTGCGCAATTATCCAGCGCTGATATCGGTGGCGGAGCGCTGTCTGGTAAGTTCTGTCTGGCTATTTTTATCATGTGCATTTTTAGGCTAAGATCACGCACAGCCGCACAGCCGCACAGCGTTTCGCCGTAAGCTTCTGGAAATACAAGAAATTGCATTCAATTCTGAGAGTGATTAGCGGATTCTACAAGCACACTTTAGGCACCTGAAGTCCTGGTCACGTTTTTTGTCTCAATCGTCGCCGCACTTATGTAAAGTGCTGATAAACAGCACGTCACGGTTGCAGAAATAGCACCTATTATTTTCACGTAGATTCGTAAGCTTCCAACAGGGATATTGTCTGTTCAGACAAACACGCCCGTGTGGCCAGGAATATCGATGAACTTAATAACCAGAATATCTGCAACGTTATTGTCCGGTGTCGACAAAACGGTATCTCAAATTGAAAATCACGATGCGGTTGTGGATGCGTCCCTAAAAGAAAGTCAACGAGCGGCGGCTCAAGCGCGCATTCGATTGCTTCGGGTAAAGCGTGATGGCGAATCAATGTTGCAAAAACAAAACGCACTTTTAAAAAAAATTGAACATTGGTCTGAACGAGCTAAAGCCAATCATGTTGATGACAGACAACTTGCATTGCAATGTATTGCCCGACGTAAGCAATGTATCAACGATGAAAAAGAGATTCAGGTTGCGCTTTCGCAGCATGCAGAACTGGAAAAACAGCTGGTTGATACGATAACAGCAATTGAAAAACGAGTCACCGCTATGTCACGACAACGTAACCAAATGCGCAGTCGGCAATCGGCTGCAGAAGCAGTGCAGGTGATGAACAAATTGGAAGGCAACAATACTAATGGGGTTGAAGCTACATTCGATCGTTGGGACATGAGTATAAGTGAAACTGAAATCAACGCTGGTATACCCCAGGAATGGTGTGAAACTGACTCGCTTGATGAACAATTCAATGCCGCAGAGGAACAACAAGCACTCGAAGATGAACTAAACGCGTTTATTGCTGATGATATGAGCACTGCAAAAGATGATGGCAAGCTGTGAGTACCGCAACTTTGAACGCAAGGTACTCGAGCACGCTTTTTGCCGATGTCGTTGAAAATCCTGCGCAGGTGAATACAGATGTAGCTGCAGCACCGGGCGTACAGTCTCTGCCAGAATTGACTAAAGAAGATTTACCGACGCTTGATGACCTGGAGTCGGATATGCGTACGCCTGACTCTGGGCCGCCACGGAAAAGCTTTGTCATTGGTGATTTAATTCGCAAATTTGGTTCGCTATCAAGCGTTTTTCGCGTCGCGGGTGTTGCGGCTATGGTCCTGTCGATGTGTTTGTTTCTGCTCGATGGTATGGGGGTAGTGAACGACACACAACGGTTTTTTAAAATGCTGTTGCTCACAGGACTACTCAGTGCCGGAGGTTTTGCACTGTCCTTTTTACTCAAAGAACAACGAGGTGCACGATCGTTTTTTGGTCTGGCCTTGTTATCTGTACCGGTCAATTTCGCCGTGTTGGGCGCTTTACTTTATTCAGTTTTTCAAATTGATGCTGTTTCAACCGTTTATCCCACCGTTGCGCATTGGGAAATTGCGAGCGTTGCCAGCCTTGGTTCAACTATGCTGTTAGCTGCTGTGGCTTTGCTGCCAGTGACTGTATTCGGGATGTCGGTGATGGGCAGAGAAGGGCGAGCATGGTTAAGTGGCGCTTTGTTGTTCAGCAGTTCGATGTTGCTATTACCCATTCGCGATACCGCTTTTATAGCGCCTATTGTGGCCGTATTGGTATTTGCTTTAATGGGTGTAGTTAAACACTGTGGGGAAGGAATAATATCCTTAAAAACGCCTGCTGGTAGATTCGTGCAAGCACTGTTATTTTTGCCGCCTGCCATCATGTTGTTTCGCAGTTTCTGGCTGTACGACGTTGGCTCGCTGTCAGCTTTGGTAATAGCGCTTACTGTGTATGTAGCACTGCGCTACGCATGCCAGCGTATCAAGTTGGAAGGCGTTGTATGTACTGCACTTCATGTGGTGTGTGCGACTACTGCCTTCGTGGCAGCGAGTCTGTCAGTTGATGTTGTCTCTCGTGTCGCTGGACCATCGTATGAGGCATTAATTTTCAGTGTTGTTTTTGGTGGGCTGATGTTCGATATTGAGAACCGAGTAAAGAGTATAAAAATGGCGAAAGCACTGGGTATTTTCACTTCCATAGTCGTGGCGACTATCATTTTAGTTCATCAGCAATTCCACGATGACACTGCTGTATTTGTAATTGGGCTTAGTGTACCCATTGCATTAATTTGTGCCGGAATTATGCAACAGCAAAAATATAAAATTCTCATTGGTGGGCTCACTCTGGCAACGACAGTACTACTGAATGCTGGAGGAATGATTCAATTCTTTCTGCACGCCGGGTGGTTCGGTTTTGCTTCACTCGGTGCAAGTGCGATACTGGTTGCGTCGTTGCTTGAGCGCTTTGGAGCCGTGTTCAGTATGCGCGTGCGAAGGTGGTTAGTATCCATGTAAGTAAAGCATCAGCCAGAACCTGGCCGGGATTGATATTATTCAACCCCGGTTTTTCGGTAGTTCGCACATCATACAGATCATTTCGAAAAGAATAGCCGATGCGGTGAGTGCGGTAATGTTGTTTGGATTGTCCTTTGTTGGCATCATGCAGACCACGTCTGCACCCACAATGTTCATACCTCGCACGGCGTGTAACAGCCCAATAGCTTCATCTATATCAAAGCCTTTCTCGCCCGGTTCAATATTCGAAACGGCAGGCGCAATGCTTGGGTCAAGGCAGTCAAGATCGAATGTTATGTACACTGGTTTTCCGTTCAGTACCTGCTTGATTTGCTGTATGACATCGACAGCTCCTCGTTGTCGATATTCTTTCATGGTTACTACGTTATACCCATATTCATAAGAGGGTTCCAACCAGTCCAAGGTTCTGGCGTGGCCTCGCAGGCCAATCTGCATTGAATGTGACGGGTCAACAAAGCCGTTATCCGCAAGGTACGCTCCCCAGTGCGCTGCTGACTTCTTTGCACCGAGAAAATGGTCGACTTTGGTGAAAACATCGGTGTGCGCGTCAAGGTGTAAAAAGCAGACTGGCTCCCCCGATGTGAGCTGACCTTTGCCTATAGATTGAACAATACCACCTGTAATGGAGTGATCGCCGCCTATCGAGACTGGTCGGGTACCGTTAGCATCGACTGTTTTATAAAATCGAGTGATTTGTTCAATGCAGTGCTCATTATCGTTAGCCCGTGGAAAAGCCACATCACCAATGTCGGCTATTGTGCGACTACGCCAGGGGTCGAGCTTAAATTCGTTATGCATGCGTCTCAGTACGGCAGACACATTACGAACTGCGCGCGGACCCAGATGCTGATCGCGCTCGGTAGTGCCATTTCCGGTTGAGTGGGGCACACCAATTATGCCAATATCATGTTGCTCTTTAAGCGCTTCGTGTGGACATCGGAAAAATGTCGGAACACCCCACCAGTACAGGTTTTCCATCATCGAGTTATCGTGTTCTTCTGCCATCGCCTTGTTTACCCAGTATTAATTTAAAATTGCTTAAATCAGAATGACTATTATGATTAACCGCTAACCGCTAACCGCTAACCGCTAACCGCTAACCGCTAACCGCTAACCGCTAACCGCTAACCGCTAACCGCTAACCGCAAATTGTACTTGCCTCTTGCGAAATTCACTCTAATTATTCTAGTATGAAGCCATGCCAGAATTGCCCGATATTACTGTTTATGTGGAAGCACTGGAGAGCCGTTTGTTAAAGCAGACGGTAAACAAGTTGATCATAACCAGTCATTTTCTCATGCGTACTGCTGTGCCAGATGTACAGGAAATTGTTGGAGAACCAATTATTAGTGTACATAGGCTTGGCAAGCGTGTTGTATTGGGATTTCCCCGGCAGCGCTGGTTTGTACTGCACTTAATGATTGCCGGGCGTCTGCATTGGTATAAACCAGGAGCAAAAGTGCCTTTAAAATCATCTTTGTTTCAATTACATACCGATGCTGGCGTGTTAACTATGACTGAGGCCGGTAGTAAAAAACGTGCATCGCTCCATTTTCTCGAAGGTGATGCGGCACTCTCTGAGTTAAATCCAGGTGGGCTTGAAATTCTGGATTCAAACCTTGCTGAGTTTTCGACAAGGCTCACGCTGTCTAACCACACGTTAAAACGAGTCTTAACCAGTCCGAGTATATTCAGCGGAATTGGTAATGCCTATTCAGATGAAATATTACATCATGCGCGATTGTCCCCAATAAGCATGAGTCAGAAGCTTACGCCTGAGCAAATCAAATCCTTGTATGAGTCGTGTGTATCAGTTCTAAAAAACTCTACCAAAAGTTTGCGACTAAAAACAGGAGAATCATTCCCGGAGAAAGTAACCGCATTTCGTGAAAGCATGAGCGTGCACGGGCGGTACGGGAAAGACTGTCCAGTATGCTCAACACAAGTACAACGAATACGTTACGTTGGGCGTGAAACAAACTATTGTCCACGCTGCCAAACAAACGGTAAGTTACTGGCTGATCGAGCGCTATCGCGATTGTTAAAGTCCGATTGGCCGCGAACCATCGAAGAGCTGGAGAAAAAATGAGGAGCTAGAGAAAAATGAAGAGCCAGTAAATATTTTCTGAGTAGCAAACAAAGGATACCTAATGCTGTGCCAACACGTCCCAAACCGCTCCCAGCGTGTGGTAATCGGTTTTACCCGGTGGGGACTTTAAATCGTCATACGCCGAACCGTCACGATTGCGAATGCGGTACCAGGCTCCGTAGTTATGATCAATCAGGTAGGTCCAGCTCCATTTCCAGATATCGGAATAGCTTTGTTCGTATTTTTTGTCGCCGGTAACCTTGAATAGACGCCATGCTGCAGCAAATGCCTCGGCGTGGACCCAAAAATACTTGTGTGAATCGCTAAATTGATTGTCTGGTCCAAACCCATAGACAATGCCACCGTGTGTATTGTCCCATCCTTTTTCAAGCGCAAGGTCAAATAATTCAGAAGCCCTTGTCACCCAGCGAGTATTAGGTCGAATTTCGTTTATTTGCAGTAAAAGTTTGCACCACTCAACCTGATGTCCGGGTTGAAATCCCCACGGTTTGAACAAATCATCTGGCTTGTCGATGTTGTACTGCATATCAACAGACCAGTTGGTGTCGTAGTGTTCCCAAATCAACCCATTTGATTGTTGGCTAAGGTCAAAGCAGAATCGCTGGGCCAATGTTTCTGCTCTATCTAGATATACGTCTTCCTTGGTTGCGTGCCATGCGGCAATCAGTGCTTCGCACATGTGCATGTTGGCATTTTGGCCTCGGTAAGGGTTGAGTATCTGCAAGGACGTATCACGCTCGTCCGCATAGGCGTTGTGCGACACATCCCAGAAATAACGTTCAACGAAATCCCAAGATTGTTTGATCAATGGCTCCGCTGAATGAATACCTGCCTGTACGCAACTGGCTGCACACAACAGTACAAACGCATGGCCATAGGCCATGGCATTGCCATCTGTCACAGAGTCGTTATTTAAAATCCACGCGAAATTATTATTAGCTTGCTGGTGTTGGTTAAGCAAGTGCTTTAGCCCATGCTCTGCCCAGTCTTTATAGTGTGGCACACCGTAAAGTTTATATGCAGTTGCATAGTTAAAAATGAATCGCGTAGAACTGACCAAATGCCGAATATCGGGGTCGTAAACATCGCCGTTATCTTTAAAACACTGGTAAAAGCCATCCGGCGCTACGACACGTTCCTCATAGAATGCAAGAATTGATCTGGCGTGTTCCTCGAGGAAATCACGGGATTGGAAATCAGGATAGTTGGACACGGGCATAGACAACAAACAGGACCATTGGTCAATCTATTCTAACGCGTGTTTGTGAACAACAAAACCAAAAAGGCCATTCGAATCTTTGTTCGAATGGCCTGTTGATATTAAATTGAGCGGTTTGTAATCAGTTTATGGCATCGCCAACACTGACGTATCGTCAATCACAATTGTTCCGGTAGCAGAAAATTGCGCTACTTGCTTTTGAAGCTCTGTAAACACCGCGGCTGCTTGTTCAGCTGTAATGGAAACGAGGGAGTTATTTTCATCAACTGCCGGACTGAGCAAGGAGCTGTGATACCCAGGCTCAAATTTAACAAAACCACCGCCAACGGTTGTTTCTGTGACATTCTCCAGATCAAGAATACGAGCCAAAGCCTCTGTTCCAACTAAAGGAAAACCAGGCAGGTTGTTTATGACAACGGTATCGCCATTGATTTGTGTCATATGAATAACCGAGTTGCGTGCAGCTAACCTTGTCGCATGATTAATTGGATCAGAAGAATCAATAACGGTTTGTGCTGCGTTTAAAAACTCGTTTCCGGATGGACCATCAACGTCAATATTCTCAGAGGCGAGTCCGGCCGCTATAGCTGGCCCAAACGCCGGTGATGCTGCTAACAGGCGAGATAGCCCTCCGCTGCCACTTGCAAGACTTGCATTGGTGATCGTTTCATCCGCGTAAGCAAGAAAAGTAGTACCCACAATGGCTCCCAACGAATGACCAACAAACACTTGACGTGCAGGGTTGATATTGTCGAGTGAACCCAAGCTTGCGCTCAGGCTAAAAAGATCTGCAACAGCTTGACGGGTATTGTCGCGCGTATTAAGCAAGTTTGCCAAATTGTAGTAGTGCCGCCCTGAGCCGTCTATATTTTCATCTGGACCTGGAGCCCCGGTTTCGTTGTTGACCAAATCCATATTGAAATGACGTTCTATATCTGGTTGGCTAAACAAAGCGGCGTCATCGGTTGGCAGGATACCGTGCACTGGAAGATCAATTGCAATCATTGCGAATCCGGCAAAAGCCATGGCATCAGCCAAGGCCAACATATCTGCTCGTGATCTTGTAATACCGTGTTGATAAATCGCGATTGGCCAACCTCCAGCTTCTGGCGTGCCTTTGGGCACAGTCATTAGCACCGGAATGGTCACCGATGTTGAGGAATTTGGAATATTGTCAAGCGGACTCAGAAAATCACCGGTCGCGGTTTTGAAAAACGACCGCAGTGGCGCAACTGGATTTTCGGCAGTGGGCATGTCCAGGTAATAGGGAACCGTCATTCGACCCGCAAAAATGTTCGCTTGATCAGGGCTTTCTTCAGACAACGCCCCTGTTCCACCTAATGGCGTGTCAATCGTAATAGGGGTCGAAACAGCAGCCTCTTTTAACGTTTGAATTACGGGCGATATCGACTGCGTTGTAAAGCTCCAGGCGATGATAACGCTCTCTTCTGGCACACCGGCAGCGTCTCCTGCTGTAAGCATGGCGTTTATCAATCCTTGTAACGCAGTGGCCTGTTCACTGTCTTGCGGATCGTCGCCGGCCAATACGCCAAAAACAGTACCTCGTTCCAGGTTCGTACCCAAGTTGTTTTTGACACCATTAGTCACCATGGCCATATAAGTGGTGCTTTCCTTAAGCGGTCTGACAGGTGCAAACGCAATACTGGTACCGTTTGGACTGGTTGTCGGGTCGGTTGGAATGACAGTTGCTCTGATCGTGTTTTCATCCAGCAGCTCTTCTACAACGCCTGTTACAGCACCCGTAGCAGGGTCGCGTGTGACTTCGAAAATTCTGGCTGTTTCGCCCAGTATTACGCTTTCAGCATCGATTGATGAAACGGTGAATTCAGGCGTTTGTGCAAAACTGACAACAGCAGGCTCTATGGTAGAGAAGCCATCAAGCGTATTCAGAGCGGCTCTTGGATCGGAGAATGGGTCGGCAGTTGGATCTTCGATTGGAGCGACTGGAATATTTAAGGTACCGTCCTGGCTACCGGAGAAAAGCAGATCATTTGGAAAGGGTAATTGACCGTTTGACGGGTCGAATATGGCCGATAGTTTAACCTGTTGCCGTTGTTGTAACTGTGAAGCTTCAAAGTCGTAGTCGGTAGAACTACTACAACCAATCAGCAACCCAAACAACCCTGTACCAGCTGTGAGTAGTTTTATCGATTTTATTGTTGAGCTATTCATGATCATCGCCTCAAACGAAATGCCAGTTAAGCTGGAAAGCAAAGAGATTGACATCGAATTCGTACGCCCCCCTGAGTGTTGGATTACCTGGAGCACCTGGGTTATCGATTGCAGACTCATCGATTTGAATATGCGTGAATGCAGCATTTGCGCTGATGTTTTTATTGATTTTGTAAGTACCACCGAATGAATACCAGTACCTATCGTTAGCGGGTCCACGGGGTGAACGGGAACGAGGGTTTGGAATGGGACTCTGATCGAATGAGAATCCAGCCCGCAACGTCGTTTTTGAGTTGAGTGTATAGTTCACGCCAGTACTTAATGTAACGGTGTCTTCCCATCTAAAGTCGAGCACCGACGGGGACTGCGCCGGGTTGTCAAAATTGGATGTCAATTGGTCGAACGAGCTCCACTGAGTCCATTTTATTGTTCCCAACAGCTGCAGTTTCTCATTGGCCATTTGAGCTACAGAGAAATCAAAAGTAGCAGGCAAGTTCGCGGAAATCGTGGTGCCGGTATTTTGCAATGGTTGGCTGCCCTCAGGAAAATTACCAACAAATGCACCCAGAGCCGGATTGTTTGTGAACTTTGCATCACCTTTGAGGCTATGGTCGGTGCCGTGGCGGTAAGCTAAACCAATTTTGGTTCCATCGCGGGGTTTGACTAAGACGCCGAGGTTGAAAGTAACTTCGGTGCCGCTACCGTCAAGTTCAACATTCGAATCCAGACTCGGGTCGTTAGGACTCAAGCCAATATTGCCGCAAGTGGTTATTGGTAACTGTGCAGCTTGAGAAATGCCCAGGCAAGTAGCACCTGAATCGAGTTTACTGCTGAGTAGTGCGCTGGCGAACTGGACACTTATTCCACCACCAATGGACACTTTGTCGTTAATTCGAAAAGCTGCAGTCGGATTAATGTCAACGGCTGTTACGGCTGTTTCCGTTGCATGGTAACGGCCAATCCAATTCTCACCGTAATCTGTGGATGTTGCAAATGGAATACTAATGCCTAACCCCAACGCCCATTGATCACTTAATTTACGAGCGTAGTAAAGAGCGGGTGTTGGTGATACCCGGCGCTGATCAAGTGACGTTCGACGCCCATCCTCTACGGCAACAGGTTGAGCGCCAAACAGTGGGTTCGTTAGTGACCCTTCGTCAGTGTAGTAGGCATTGCTGCTGGTAAACGGCACTGACAAGGCGAAAACGGGTTTTTCGAGTTCAAAAATTCCTGCTGGATTGGTCAATACGGTTGACGCATCTCCGGCCACAGCCGCGTTACCGGCATAAGCATTACCCATACCGTAAGCAGATTGTGCTGATACCGCAAAACCAGCTGCCATCGTTGACTGACTCATCGTCAGCACGGCGGTCGATGCTACGACCAGAAAAATTTTTTGATGTCTCAAACTTCTGCCTCCAATTAACTGCTAGCGGGCCATGACGCAGGTGTACTAATGAATGGCCAGAAATGTATTCAAGTACTCACGTATTCTCGAATTGCTACATAAATTGCTACATAATTCATGTTCAACCGGGAAACCCATGCTGTCCGGATGGGTAATTGATTGAAGTTTACTATGGCTATGGCAATTGGGGTAGTTGTAAGGGAGTTTTATGGGCTTAGCTTAGGTTCGGTAGCGATTAGTGGTGTCTATTGCAGAACGCAAAATGTCGTTTTAACCAGTATTATTTTTCTGTCAAGTATTAATGCAATAGTATGAGTGGCGTTGGCTAAACTTGGGGAGCACTTGGAATTGACGAAACAATTGATCCATTTACCCATCCGACAAACGAAACGGTCATCACATCCAACAGCGCCGAACCCAAGCAGAACCAGATGAGTTGCCGATCTGTGTTGCTTGATTTTTTCAATATACAGTATGGCCCAGTGGTGGCGATAATCATGGTGAATATCAAGAGGGCGGTTATAACTTTATAGCCCTGTGGTGAGGTAATAATCAGCGTGACTTTGTCGAAGAAAACACGCCAGTTTGTACCAAATTGATAGCTTATACCGTTGCCAGAAACTGCATTCCCAGCAAACGATATCGCTAGAATTTTCTTCCAGAACTTAAATGCTGCAGATCAATGGCGTTGCCTGTACTTGGCCACAGCAATTCAAGATTTGCCACATCGCTGGCAGGGCGCATCGAAAAAGTTTGCAAGATTAAGTTGATCAGATACCAATACGCGGTTTGTTCGTTGAACGAATCAGTATAACGATTTGATTTTATTGTATATTTTAGCCAAATCGTGAAATATCCCTTCGGGTTTATCGCGGTAACGGTCGTTATAAGTTTTTGATGTTATAAATACTGAATGCATTTAAAGTGTAATACAGTATAATATTTCATTAAATATGAATTTAAATATATAATTTCATTATAAATGAAATATGCCGTTATCGTATTTACCACGCTACTGCGCTTACCCGATTGATTATCTGCACGGACAATAAACAGCTCAAATGCTTTAACAGAGGTTTATATGGATGACTACATAATATTTATGGCGGATGTCATTGATAGTGCTAAAAAAGATAATATCTGTACCGCAGATGAGCTGAAGCAGTTGGTGGTGGCATTGAATCGCAACAATGCGAATTGTATTTTATCACCGCTGACAATAACGCTTGGAGATGAATTTCAGGGAGTCGCTCATGATCTAAAATCTGCAGTAGACCTTCTACTGTGTAGCGAGCAATGGCTGCTTATGAATAAGGCGTCCATAAATCTGCGTTACGTTGTTTTTGAAGGAACGATAGACACCCCGATAAACACAGAATCGTCGTACGGCATGCTTGGTAGTGGTCTTACCGAGGCCAGAAAAATGCTGTCCCGAAAAAATAAAGACAGAAAAATTGCAGAGTTTGTGTTGCATGATGAAAGAAAGAGCCGCTTACTAAATAAGGCAGCTAGAGCCATGTTTGGGTATAGAGATTTGCCAGCAAGAAACAAACATTCTGCGATATTGGGTGATCTATTATTTTCTGACCTTTCAGATAAAGAAGTGGCGGAGAAAAACGGTAAATCGCCTTCGGAAATTTGGAAATACAGAAGGAACTGGTATGTTGAATCCTGGTCGTCAGCAATCGATATACTAAAAGAAGATTTATATTCCTAGGGTGGTCGATATGAATTGGGGAAGTGCAATTTTAATTTTAGTTATTGCGGAAGTTCTCTCGCATATTATTGTCTTTCCAATCATTAAAAAACTGTTTTATCCCGATTCGGAGCTCGCGATGTCTCAGCGAGTGCCGAAGATAGGGTTTAGCGATGCGGTAAAAGGCGTGATCGAGCGTTTGGTGCTTATTCTGGCCCTGATAAAGGGCCTGCCTCAAGTCTTGATTTTATTTGGTGCGATGAAATTGGGTACAAGACTTACTACTGGCACCGAATCAGAAGCGTGGAATGATTACTTTTTAATCGGTAATTTGTACTCTGTTGCATTAGCGATTGTTTATGCAACCGTTTTGTATCCCTTGAATATTGATTTATGGTTATTGGTGCAAAACCTTTGGGCTTCAATAATGTAAGTTAGACTACTCAGAACCCATTCGAGGCTGATTACGCCGACACCTGTAACAAAAAATAATCGTCAAATTATAACTTCGCTTAAAATCCGATGCGTTGTCCATCAACCAAATGGTCCGATTCAATCGACAGAACAGGTTGGATTCCGCATGAATGCATTGTTAGCTAAGCCTCATTGGACCATCAGCCTACTTAGCAACATTAATTATCCGAGCGTTAAATTTAAATTAGATGCTGGTTCGTAATCCTGCCTGAGTGAAGTCGGTGGTAACCGCATTGATCGGCTAATCGGCCTAATTTTAAAACGACTGGATGCCGTGTTTCTTAATGACTATTTTTGAATTTATTTATAGCTTCGCACGCTCAGTCGTTAGCGATGGTCAGCCCCACGGACAAACGGTTGATATGTCAGCTATGGCGTTCGGTTTTCAAATAACCCGGTTCCGCTCAATTTTTTTGATATTAGGTAAAACTTGTGCCATATCTGTCAAAAAATTAACAGTGCCTCTGTGTGCATTGGCATTCTGTAAAGGACAGTGTGCGAATTGATGAGTTACTCTCGAACGCTGAAAGCGCTAACAATATGGTATAAATAAGCATCACGACGTATGAGCTGAATTCCCCTTTATATTTGTTCATACACCGTCGTGCTCATGGGCAAAGGCCGCGAATATTTCGTAGGTTTTGTGCGTTGACGGCAAAGATGCACTGAGGGCAAAGATTAAGAGCAAAGGTGAGGGCAAAGATCGATGAGTATCGGTATTGTCCCTGTTTGATTCTTGTCCAGCTAAGCCTTAATCTGCTAGCGAAAAAACCAGCTTCAGACCGAGAAAGAAAGTCAATTGCATGTTGTCGGAACAATAATTCAGTGTAGGAGACACTGACAATTTCTAGATCAAGGACCATTAACTAGTATTCGAAAGGGTTGTCGGAACTTGGCTAGCTGCGAGGAATTACCTCCAATTGGCGTCGTTCTGACTCAAGTTTTTTGAACCGTATAGAGATAAACACAATCTTGATAGCCATATTTACTTGGTTGCCTAAATCGCGAGCTGTGGCCCTGCTTATTCTTCTGATGTTTCACTTGAATTTTGCCATTGGGTTAGCTGATGACCAATCAACTGATGACCAAATAGCCGACGACAACATTTTGCTGTCAGTTAATTCAATGCCGCTAAGTGTGTTTGCTTCAGCGGTTGCGGAAGGCATGTCAATTTCTATAGAGGTAGACGAATCAATTGCGGATTTCACTATCGATGGTCAATTTAACGGGTCAATCGAGTTTCTGTTAGATGACCTTTATAATCGATATGGAATAAGTCATTCTGTATCCGACAATGTCTATAAGCTTTGGCGCGATTCTGACTTTTCCTCAGAGGTAAGCTATCAGTTTCAATTGTCCGATATGGACTTAGTCTCTTTTTTGTCCTACCTGTCAGACGCAGCCGGCTACCAGCTGGTCGCCGACACTTCTATCGAAATTTCTGTTGATGGGGCTTTCAACGGCACCCTTAGAGATACCATCAATGCCTTATCCCATCAGTACCCGATACTTTTCTACATAAGCGAAGATACCATTTCGGTTGTGCCCGAAACCAGTTTTGTAAAAAGCGTTGTTTTGCTACCGGAGGAAAATTATTCTCCAGAGGTTTTTTTAACAGATCTGCGCACAAAAATACCGCCAGGTAACTTTGTTAATCGCGAAGATAACCAACTGATCGTTGGTGGTCATCCAGACTTTGTTAGAAGGACAGAATTGGAGCTACAAGTTGATATATCCAACACGGCTTTGCTAACACCTGAATTGTTAACCAACAAGTTCCCTGTGATTTCGAATTCAAACGAAAATGAGCAGCTCAATCAATCTGGGTCTAACAAAGCAGATAATTCAGCCGCGAGTACCCCGCTAGTATTAATAGATCACTCGAGTACAGTTGCAGCGAAACAGGAAGGTGAAGTTGCCATAACAGCGGAGCAGGACGATAACGTTGCCGTTACATCCGAAGAAGGCACCGACGTTGAACTGACTGTAGAGCAGAATACTGGAACTACGGTGACACCAGGGCACGAACCTGAAAGTGCTGCTCTGGAGCAGGTCGTGGACATTGAAATTGATGCAGAAGGCACGGAGATCCCGGTGCGGGAATCACAAGAATCAGTTCCGGAACTGGGTGAAGACGTTGAACAAAACGCGGAGCAGGATGCTGAAGTGTTAGCCACACCGGAGCAAGCATCTGAAGATATAGAAAATGTAAAAGTGGAACGCGATGGTGAGGCGGAGCTAACAACGAATCAGGTTACTGAAGTTATTGCGACACCTGAGCAAGAATCTAAAGATGTCGTCCTGGAACAGGTTGGTTCAGTTGAACAAACGGCAGAGCAGGGTGCTGAGGTTATCGCGACACCTGAGCAAGAATCTAAAGAGGTTGTCCTGGAACAGGATAGTGCAGTTGAACAAACGGCGGAGCAGGGTGCTGAAATTATTGTGACACCGGAGCAGGAATCTAAAGATGCGCTGCAAGAGCAGGGAAATGATGTTGCAGTAACGGAAGAGCGAGAAACTGAAATACCGGTGAATTCTGATTCGGAATCCGCTGAAGATGTGGTACCAGAGCTGGAAGCTGAAGTGCCGGCTACCCCACAGCCAAACGTTGATGCTGACGGCAAAGCGACCTCAGAGAAAACTAATGCAGACGTAGGTTCAGTAGATCAAATACCCGGTTTTTATTAGTCTATTTTAATTTAATCAATAAGAGCCGTGGTTTTTTAACTAGAGCTACGTGTGTCTTGCCAACCTCTCAAGCTTTATCAGCGGCGTTAAATAAAAAAAGTGAGAAGTAAAGTAAGCCTTTGACTGCAATAGCGCAAAAATTTGCAGTAGCGTGATTGGATACAATGCTTGAACTAGTAAGCTATTTTTAGATTTGAGCCATTGGATGTAACCACAATATGGTCGGCAAAGATATCCACCACCGTTAAACTCCCATCAATAACATCGCGAGGCACAATTTTCTTGCCTTCCTGAGTAACAATGAATTTAGGATTTTTGCTGGAGATCAATGAAATTCGTGTAGACAGAATATCGGAAAGCGATCCAAGCGTATCATCAGCTATGGCCTGGGGTGCAGCATTTGCGTCGGGTGGTGATACTTGTGTGTTCGAACCTATCAACGCAGCCAGTGACGTGTTGCCAACTTTATCCGTGAATTTGATTGTTAAACCGGCTAACAGAAACAAGAAGATAGTCATCAGCGCTATAACAACCAGTGTCTTTCCGTTTTTCTTTTCATTCAGATCTGTATTCGCGCTGCGAACGTAACGCTTATTCTCTTCAGTTTTTTTTCTGCGAGGTTCGTTGTCTTCTGAGTGGTCAAAATTGACATCTATTGGCACATGGAGCCCTACCAATACTTTTTTACTGACAACCGAAGGTTTTGTGGGTGTAACTGCGGAGGTATTAACTGTAATCCGACCAGAAGTTCGACTGTATGCAACAGCGCGGTCCGTCTTCATAGATTTAGCCTCATCCATTTGGGTAGTCCTTTGACGTTAGTAATTAGGCTAACGACTTATTCATCTGCAATAGCCAAATTCCACGAGGACTCGGAGAAGCAGTCGATGAGGAAGGCCGCAAGTTCAGGAAAAAGAAGAGAACATTGAACATTTGTGGAACCCGCATAGTTTTGGCGATAACAGTAGAAAGCATGTTATCTGCGCAAAACAGCAGGTTGTCATAAATTGTCGAGAACATTACAAATCTCATTTCAATTGGACTTTTGGCAATTCGTCTGAGTGAACTCCGAACGCAATATATCACGCAAGATAACATGTTAAATCGATATGCTTATACTGTATATCGGTTTTTGGTCAAAAAACGCCATTTTTTACCAGCATGTACAAACTGGCATACTTTTGAGCCAGCAATGTCTCGTCGCTAGCTGCTTAGTAACCACGAAAACCCGTTTCATACTGATTAAAAACAATCATCCATTTGGACAGGCATTGCCCCTTTGCTGCGCCAATAGCCCAATGCAAAGCGCTGTATCGGGCCAGTGCCAAAACCGGGATTACTCGTCACCTTAGGCTGCGCGCGAACGTGTAGCTTCGTGTCTCTTGCAAATTCCATGAACTACATCGTTAACTAATTAACTAATCGACACTTTTTAGGCTATGATTTCTCAATTTAACTGACTTTCCAACACTATGAAGACAGCGGTTTTTGGCCTGGGTTCAATGGGCTATGGTATTGCCACGTCGATACTTAATGCGGGGCATGAGACTTTCGGATTTGATGTGGCTCCCTCTCACGTGGAAAAGTTTGTCTCTGAGGGTGGGGCGGTTGCTCCGCTCGCAGATATTGCGCCCAATTTGGAGTGCGTCGTGGTGGTTGTGCTCAATGCTGCGCAAACTGAAGATGTACTGTTTGGCGAAAATGGGATTGCGACAAAGTTAAAAGAAGGTTGCGTGGTCATAGCGTGTGCGACCGTGTCGCCGGCGGTCGCTCGTGACCTGTCACACCGATGCTCAGAGCAAGGCGTTTTGTATCTTGATGCGCCCATATCGGGAGGTTCGATCAAAGCTGCTAACGGAGAGCTCTCCGTGATGGCTTCTGGTCCTGCGCAGGCTTTGACAGCAGCTCGCCCTGTTCTTGAAGCTATGGCTGCGACCGTTTTTGAGCTTGGTGACAAAGCTGGTGCCGGCTCTGCGATGAAGTCGGTTAATCAATTACTCGCAGGGGTACACATAGCCACCATGGCAGAAGCGCTGACGTTCGGTATAACACAAGGTGTAACACCGGAGAAATTTTTGGAAGTCATCTCGCAGTGTGCGGGGTCTAGTTGGATGCTGGAGAATCGAGCACCACATATAATAGAAGGGGACTACACACCACACTCTGCCGTTAACATCTGGCTTAAGGATCTCGGTATTGTGCTTGATATAGCTGCCTCTGCGAACTTCGATGCTCCCGTAACCAAAGCTGCATTGCAGCAGTACGTTAGTGCAAACGAGCAAGGTCATGGACTTGAGGATGATTCGGCGGTTGCTAAGGTATATGCAAGCCAGGCTAACGTTTCGCTTCCCGGGAGTAAATAATGCTGCTTGGCTGTATAGGAGATGACTTCACCGGGTCAGGTGATCTTGCCAATACGTTGGCAAAACAGGGTATGCGCACCGTTTTGTACTCCGGCACACCAGATGGTTGTGCGCAATCATCGGTGGAAGCTGGTGTCATAGCTTTAAAGTCACGATCAAACGCACCCGAAGAAGCTGTAAAGCAATCGCTGGAAGCACTTGACTGGTTGCGTTCGCAGGGTTGCCGCCAGTTCTTTTTTAAATACTGTTCAACGTTTGATAGCACGGTGCGTGGCAATATTGGTCCCGTGGCTGAAGCCCTGGCATCGCAACTGAATGCATCACAAGTTGTCGTTTGTCCCGCATTTCCAGGTACAGGACGCTCTGTTTATCAGGGACATTTATTCGTGAATGATCAGCTACTTAATGAAAGTGGTATGCAAAATCACCCGATCACGCCAATGACTGATGCAGATTTACGTCGTGTGATGCAGGCCCAGTGCAAGGCGAGCGTTGGACATGTTAGGTACGCAGATGTCGCCAAAGGCGCTGAAAATATTGCATCAAGCCTTGCTAAACAGGAACAAGCGGGGCATCTTTTTATCGTCGTTGACGCTATAAGCGATGATGATCTGATGTCCATCGGATCTGCTTTGAGTAATGCAAAACTAATCACTGGTGGTTCTGGAATCGCGTTAGGATTGCCAGCGAACTTTGCTGAATCAGGAGAGATTGCTCAACAACAAACTCAATGGGTCGGGCAGGAAGGTCGTGTGGCCGTTCTGTGTGGCTCTTGCTCCAATGCGACGCGCAATCAAATTGATGTGCATACTCAACAGAACCCGGCCAGACAAATTTTTGCTGACGATGTTATTGCCGGTACGGTCACAGTTGACATGATCGTTCAATGGGTTGATTCACAGGATGGGATTCCACTGGTTTATAGCTCGGCGTCTCCTGAAACGGTAGCAAAGGCTCAAGCTATACACACTCAAGCAACAGCATCACAAGCATTGGAAAGTTTTTTTGCGCAGCTAGCGAAAAAGCTGGTGGCGGCGGGTTATAGCAAGCTAATTAGTGCCGGTGGCGAGACGTCGGGTGCGATTGTTGAGGGTCTTTCCATTTCATCGCTGGACATAGGTCCGGAGATCGACCCTGGTGTACCTGCGCTGCGTGCAAATGATAATCTTGTACTCGCTTTGAAATCTGGAAATTTTGGTGCGCCGGATTTTTTTGAAAAAGCCGCCGGTTTATTAGGTTCTGAATAAGGATTGTTATGACTCAGTTTTCGGCTAATCTCGGTTTTCTTTGGACAGAAAAGTCCTTGCCAGAAGCAATTTATGCAGCAAAAAAAGCCGGATTCGACGCAGTTGAGTGCCACTGGCCATACGCAGTGCAGGCTCAAGATGTTTCCAATGCCTTAAAAGAGACATCAATGCAGATGTTAGGGATAAATACCACTCGTGGCAAAACAGACCTGGGTGACAACGGACTTAGCGCTGTACCTGGCAGGGGTGATGAGGCGCGTTTGCATATTGACGAGGCGGTCGATTACGCAGCCAGCGTCGGCGCCCTGAATGTGCATGTTATGGCTGGATTTGCACAGGGTAACGAAGCGTACAAACAGTTTGTGGATAATCTTCGATATGCGGTTAGAAAAGTGGCTGATCTACCTGTGTCACTTGTGATAGAGCCGTTAAACAAATATGACGCTCCAGATTACTTTTTATCGACAACCATACAGGCAGAGCAAATTATAAAAGAAATTGGTAGCGACAAACTTCGGCTTATGTTCGATTGCTACCACGTGCAAATAATGCAGGGTAATTTGTCGCGATTGTTCTCACATCATCTCGACATAATTGGGCACGTGCAGTTCGCGTCCGTGCCTGATCGAGGGCCACCTGATGAAGGGGAAGTTAACTATGCTTATTTATTCGAATACATGCACAGCGTAGGTTATAGCAAGCCACTAGGAGCTGAATATAAACCAGCTGGGCAGACAGATGCGTCTTTAAGTTGGATGAGTCAACTAAGATGAATTTGATCTTCCGCTAAGCAGGTCTAAATTTTATTAGCGGTTCAGTTGTAGCGATGGGCTATCAACGCCTATTGAAACCGATGATCAAGCGTTGCTAACTATGCTGATTTGCGATAAGGCCCGGTGGAAGAGCCCATAATAAGATGAGATTCCAATAAAACGTTTTGTGGGTACAAGTTAGGATCGTCGATTTGTTTCAACAACATTTCCGCAGCAAGAATACCGGCCTCACGAACAGATGATCGGGTTGAAGTGAATTGTGGAAATGCCCCTCCATTGTGAAAGTAAGACAGTTCATCGTCGTGAATGATCACTGAAATATCTTTTCCAATGGCGAGTCCTGCCTGACTGATTGCTCGTCGAACGCCAATAGCGACAATATATGACGAAACCAGAAACGCGCTGGGAGTGTTTTCTGATGCCAACATGTTTGTAGCAGTTTCATATCCATACGTTTCTGTTAACTCTGATGATGCTAATAAATCCGCGTATTCCGGTATGTTATTTTCAGTTAAAGCATCCAGATACCCAAGTCTGCGCAGCCACGCAAAGCTTAACGTTTCCTGGCCATTGATTAACGCAATTTTTTCGTGCCCAAGATCGATAAGCAGTTGCGTTGCCTGCTTAAACGCTCGACGATTGTTCATGTCAATCCAGTTGTAGTCAGTTTTGCTATCGCAGACTCGTCCGTGCACGACAAACGGTAAACCTATGTCGTTGAGCAAAGCTAAACGCGGGTCGTTGCGCATGGGTGAATGAACAATCACCCCATCGACAGCGCGCTTTGCAGCAAGACTTTTGTAAATGGATTCTTCATCTTTCGACTCTGCGATGGTTAGCATCAATTCATAACCGTACAGGTTGTAGGTTTGACTTGCTCCGGCAACAAATTCAGCAAACACAGGATTCACAACATCATTCTTACTCGCCACCGGAATAACATGCCCGATGGCCATGGCGCGACCGGTTGCCAGACTCATGGCGCGCAGGTTAGGTCGATAGTTTCCCTCTGCCGCAGCCAATTCCACACGCTTTCGAGTGGTCTCATTGACTTCAGGATAGCCGTTTAGTGCGCGACTGACTGTCGTTTGAGACAGCCCCAAATGTTCTGACAATTCCTTGAGATTCATAAAAGCAGCAGCTGGTGCTTTGGAGATTATATCCAAATCGCTTAAAATATTAGCCGAATTAAGTAACGTATGTCAAAGTACGATCATGAATTGATATACCTCTGCATGACCAGAAAAGCCCGAGTCTATAAGCTATTGACGTAATTTTGGCTTGACACCGTTGTTCTTGTACTGAATACTTCCGCATTCAAGGCGCTTTGAATATTGGTGGAAATCCATCTCTTTTCTGCCTGCTGCGCCTCAATTTTGGAATGGAGGAAGCATGAATTACTTACTAAAAAGCGCCCTGACAGCGGGCATCACTGCAACAGTGATGGCAAGTGCTTCGGTGTCAGCCGCTGATATGCCATTTGCACCAGGCGAGGGCGATTTCAACTGGGCGAGCTTTGAAGAACTAAAGAAAACAGATTTAAGCGGTGAGCAACTGACGGTTTTCGGACCTTGGCTGGGGCCCGATCAGGAACTGGTTGAGAGCGTTTTAGCCTATTTTGGTGAAGCAACTGGTGCTGATGTGAAGTACACAGGATCAGACAGCTTTGAACAACAAATTATGATCGATGCGGAAGCCGGTTCTGCTCCAAATATTGCGGTTTTTCCTCAACCCGGTTTGGCTGCCGATATGGCTAAGCGGGGCTTCCTTTCGCCATTGGGTGGCGATACAGCAGAATGGCTGAAAGAGAATTACGCCGCTGGACAATCATGGGTAGACCTCGGAACCTATGCTGATGGCGATGGTAAAGAGGAACTCTACGGATTTTTTTTCAAGGTAGACGTTAAATCGCTGGTTTGGTATTCACCAGAAAACTTTGAAGACGCAGGTTATGAGATACCTGCATCAATGGAAGAACTAAAAGCGCTTACCGATACAATTGTTGAAGATGGCGGAACGCCTTGGTGCATTGGTCTGGGTTCGGGTGGTGCAACTGGCTGGCCTGCAACCGATTGGGTTGAAGACATGATGCTTCGTACACAACCAACTGACGTGTACGACCAGTGGGTCTCAAACGATATTTCATTTGACGATGAACGCGTTGTTGCGGCCATTGAAGAGTTTGGTGCTTTTGCTCGCAACGACAAGTATGTTGCCGGTGGTGCAGGTGCCGTAGCATCTACTGATTTCCGTGACAGTCCAAAAGGTCTGTTCTCATCTCCTGCACAGTGCTACATGCACCGTCAGGCGTCGTTTATTCCGGCTTTCTTTCCGGAAGGCACGGAAGTTGGAGCCGATGCTGACTTCTTCTACTTTCCGGCTTATGCAGAAAAAGATTTAGGATCTCCTGTACTGGGCGCAGGGACCTTATTTGCGATCACCAACGACAGTCCGGCCAGCCGCGCTTTAATTGAGTTTCTCAAGTCGCCGATAGCACATGAAGTATGGATGGCACAGGAAGGTTTTCTTACCCCACATAAAGGCGTAAACCCCGAAATGTATGCCACTGATACGCTTCGTAGAATGGGCGGTATTCTGCTAGATGCAACCACCTTCCGTTTTGATGGGTCAGATCTAATGCCTGGTGGTGTTGGTGCTGGTTCGTTCTGGACTGGTATGGTTGATTATGCTGGTGGCAAAGATGCAGCGGAAGTAGCGAAAGGTATTCAGGACAGCTGGGATGCCTTGAAGTAAGTTCATATGGGTGTAACAGTGCGAATGCCGCTGCTGTATTCGCGCTGTTACATTAGTTTGTTGTATTGAGTACTAAATCGGTTTAATCCTACTTTTCACTGTAGGCCTCACCAACTGCGGAAGGTATTATGCACCCAGTGTTCCAAGGCTTATTGACTATCCTCATTGGCGTTTGTGGCTGTGTTGGCTACTTTTACTTCTCCAATCTTTTTCTCGATAAGGTGCTGTTTCCGGCCAGCGGACCAAACGCTGGACGTAATATAAATCGGGCGAACATTGTGCGGCCCTGGTTGTTTTTGTTCCCGGCTTTGGCGGCCCTGGGGCTATACCTGGCATATCCAGTTTTTGAAACCTTGCGGCTCTCATTTACGGAGCGGCTGCCGAATAATCAGTCACGGTTTGTCGGTCTTGCAAATTATCAACAAATGATGAGTGAACCCAAATTCTGGGAAGCCTTGAAAAATAACATGCTGTGGCTGCTTGTCGTGCCTGCCATGTCTACTGCATTCGGCTTATTGGCGGCACAACTGTCAGACCGGGTGCGTTGGGGAAATATCGCCAAGTCGATAATATTCATGCCGATGGCCATTTCATTTGTAGGCGCAGCTGTTATCTGGAAACTGGTCTATGACACTCGGCCAATTGAACAAGAACAAATTGGTGTGCTTAATGCACTGTACCTGTACTTTGGCGGCACTGAACCCAATACGTGGTTAACCATTCCTTTTTGGAATAACTTTTTTCTAATGGCGGTACTTATCTGGATACAGACAGGGTTTGCCATGGTTATTATCTCGGCCGCATTGCGCGGCATACCTGAAGAGACAATAGAAGCAGCTATAGTCGATGGTGCTAATCCGTTTCAAATATTCTTCAAAATCAAAGTACCACAAATCATGGGAACGATAGTGGTTGTGTGGACTACTATCACCATCGTTGTTCTTAAGGTGTTTGATATCGTTTTTGCCATGACAAATGGTCAGTGGGAAACTCAGGTATTAGCGAACTACATGTACGATAAAATGTTCCGTGGCATAGACTGGGGAGTTGGCAGCGCAAGCGCAATGGTGATCATGCTGCTGGTTACGCCCATTCTGGTGTGGAACGTATATAACGCTCGCAAGGAGATGCGCTGATGGATGGTATGGTCGGCAAAAAATCCACACTTGTCTGGGCGGTACACTTGTCGCTTGCAGCGTTGGTATTGCTATGGTTGTTTCCTACAGCGGGTTTGTTTGTGTCGTCCTTTCGCACCAGCGATCAAATTGCCACCAGCGGATGGTGGAAGGCGATGGTCGACTCAGAACAAAATTTGACACTACGAGCAGCATCTCCTGCAGACCAACAGGAAATTGATGGCAAATTTGTCATTGAAGGTAATCTGTTCGATGGGCGAAAGGCGTCAGATATTACAGCATGGGGCGTAAGCTCAAAAGCTATCGCAGATTACCAGCCTGGTGACACGGCTACGTTAAGAAAAGGTGGTACCGCCACAGTACAAGCAAACGGCGACTACCGGCTCGAGAACACCGAACAGTTCACTGGCAAGCGAGGCACGCGTATATTTGTGACGGCTACCATCGCACCAGAATTTACTACCGATAATTATAGCAACGTTCTGTTTGACCCGAACAATAGCGAGGGAATGGCAAAGGCATTCATCAACACGTTAACCGTCACCATTCCAGCGACGATTATACCAATACTTATAGCTGCATTTGCTGCCTACGCTCTGGCTTGGATGGACTTTCCCGGCAGAGCATTGCTTATTGCGGTTGTCGTTGGTTTGCTTGTTGTACCGCTGCAGCTTGCTCTTATTCCATTGTTGAAGTTTCACAATCAGATCGGCATAGGCAAAGGTTATTTAGGTACGTGGATGGCCCATACGGGTTTTGGCTTGCCATTAGCCATATATTTACTCAGAAACTACATGGTTGGCCTTCCCAAAGACATCATTGAAAACGCGCGAGTCGATGGGGCTACCGAGTTTCAAATATTTACTAAAATAATTTTACCGTTAAGTTTTCCAGCTTTAGCATCGTTTGCCATTTTTCAATTTCTTTGGACATGGAACGATCTACTCGTTTCGCTGGTATTTCTAATAGATTCGACCGGAGAAACAACAGTGATGACCAAGCGTATCGTTGAGCTTCTGGGAACACGTGGCGGTAACTGGGAGATCTTGGCAACGTCCGCCTTCGTATCCATCGCCGTACCGTTGATGGTTTTTTTCGCCATGCAAAAATACCTTGTGCGTGGATTATTAGCAGGTTCCGTTAAATAAAGATGAACAACACGAATGTAGCAGTATCAAAACCCTCAAACGATGTCGATAAAGACTGGTGGCGAGGTGCGGTTATCTATCAGATATATCCGCGCAGTTATCAAGATAGCAATGGTGATGGCATCGGTGACTTGCCCGGTATTGTGTCTCGTTTACCGTATATCGCATCATTGGG
This sequence comes from uncultured Granulosicoccaceae bacterium, assembly GCA_938045275.1. Classification (GTDB taxonomy): domain Bacteria; phylum Pseudomonadota; class Gammaproteobacteria; order Granulosicoccales; family Granulosicoccaceae; genus Granulosicoccus. The sequence goes on along the minus strand of CALIMV010000202.1, from coordinate 13,457 downwards.
TGTAGACGCAATCTGGATATCACCGTTTTTCAAATCGCCTATGAAAGATTTCGGATACGATGTCAGCGATTACTGCGATGTCGATCCCATGTTCGGTAGCCTGGCCGATTTTGATGAGCTTGTGGCAACAGCACACAAATTGGGTGTTAAGGTCATTATCGATCAGGTACTGAGCCACACAGCTGATACCCATGAATGGTTTGTAGAAAGTAGAGCATCCAGAGTCAATGAAAAATCCGACTGGTATGTTTGGAGCGACCCTAAGCCAGACGGCACACCGCCGAACAATTGGCTGTCCATATTTGGTGGCTCTGCTTGGCAGTGGGACTCGCGACGTGAGCAGTATTATCTGCATAATTTTTTGGCAAGCCAGCCAGATCTAAATTTTCACAATCCTGATGTACAAGATGCTTTGTTGGATGTTTGTCGATTTTGGTTAGACAGAGGCGTTGATGGTTTTCGTCTTGATACCATCAATTTTTATTTTGCTGATAAAAAACTTCGTGACAATCCTGCGCTAACACTCGAAGAACGAAATGGGTCAATTGCACCTAGTGTGAATCCTTACAATCATCAGCGCCACCTGTACTCAAAAAATCAGCCAGAAAATATCGCATTCCTGGAAAGGTTTAGAGCTTTATTGGATGAATACCCGGCCGCAACATCCGTTGGTGAAGTAGGTGATGCGCAATTGGGATTGGAACTGATGGGTGAGTACACAATGGGCACGAAACGAGTGCACATGTGTTACTCATTTGAGTTTTTATCGGCAGAAAAACTAGATGCTAATCGACTGGCCAGTATCTTCTCACGTCTTGCAGAGGTTGGACAAGATGGTTGGGCCTGTTGGGCGCTCACAAATCACGACATACAACGGCACACCACACGATGGTCACTTGATGATCAGGGTCGGCGCGTATATGCGTTAATGATGATGTGCCTTCGAGGGTCGGTTTGTCTGTATCAAGGAGAAGAGTTGGGGTTACCTGAAGCTGATATTAAATTCGATGAACTCCAGGACCCATATGGTGTGGAATTCTGGCCCGAATTCAAAGGTCGGGACGGATGTCGCACACCAATGGTTTGGGAAGCTAACAATAAACACGGTGGATTCACTGATGCAAAACCCTGGTTACCCGTTTCAGATGAACACAAGGCGCTAAGTGTCGATGCACAGGAAAAGCAAAACGATTCCTTGCTTCACTACTACCGCAAGGTCATTGAGTTTCGACAGCAAAACCCGGTACTGATAAAAGGCGCTCAATCAAACCCGGTAGTTACAGGTGCAGTGGTTAGTTTTACCCGAGAGCTTAACGGTCGCAGAATGTTTTGTGCATTTAATTTAGGTGATACCGAATCAGTTGTGTCGTTGCCAGAGGGTAGTTGGCAAATGGTTGCGAAAGATCTGGGCGCTTGCAACAACCAGCAAGATAACAACGTCGTTCTCACCGCAAACCAAGCTTTAATTGCAATGCAAGTATAAATCGTTTGTAAATAGATACGCTGTGCGAATTTATTCGTTGTATGAAAAGGAGTACTAAATGGCAAATTTAAAATTGACAGGTGTTGAAAAAACCTACGCGGGTGCCATCAATGTGCTTAACGATATTAACCTGGATATCAAGACCGGAGAATTAATTGTATTCGTTGGTCCTTCAGGTTGTGGTAAGTCGACGCTTCTTCGAATGATTGCCGGCCTTGAGCGTATCACGGGTGGTGAATTCACCATTGATGGTGTTCGAATGAACGAAGTGCCGCCTGCACAGCGTGGCGTTGCAATGGTATTCCAGTCTTATGCCTTGTACCCGCATATGACGGTACGCGAAAATATGTCATTTGCACTGAAAATAGCGAAGAAATCTGCTGCTGAAATTAAGCAGGCTGTCGAGTCTGCCGCAGAAACTCTGCAACTCACTGAATATCTGGATAGATTGCCTAAAGCATTATCTGGTGGTCAACGACAACGCGTTGCGATAGGGCGTTCTATAGTTCGTGACCCCAAAGTTTATCTATTTGACGAACCACTTTCGAATCTTGATGCCGCGCTGCGTGTAGCGACCCGAATAGAAATTGCTCAGCTTAAAGAAAGCATGCCCGACTCAACAATGGTTTACGTCACTCACGATCAAGTGGAGGCAATGACACTCGCTTCGCGTATTGTTGTTCTAGCTAACCGTGGTATAGCGCAGGTCGGCACACCGCTTGAATTGTACGAGCAACCGCAAAATGAGTTTGTGGCGCAATTTATCGGGTCACCTGCCATGAATTTGCTGCCCGGTAAAATTGTAGAGCCCGGCGAAAATACTGTCGTCTCTGTTAATGATGGCAGCGGTGTTATACAAACCCAAATCGCTACTACAGATCAACATAAGGGTATGCCGGTGAACGTTGGTATTCGCCCTGAACATCTAGAAGTGACGCAAGACAGTAACTACGCGCTTGAAGGTCGCGTTAATATAGCTGAAGCCTTGGGCGAAGTAACACAGGTGTACTTTGATAAGTTGTCCAAGAACGCACCAGTGATCGCAAAATTGTCTGGTATCCATCGCGACGTAAGAGGCACTATACTGCGGATGGGAGCAAGCCCTGAAAACGTGCATTTGTTTGCACAAGAGCAATCGCTTCTATATCAATAGGCCATCATAGTTACTAGGTTCCCTAGATCATTGCAGTATGCATCAACCGCTTACGCAGTAGTTCTGATTCAGTCATAGTCTAACGTTACAAGGTCTGGCAATCCTGTGGATACAGGCCTTTTTCCACTCACCTTTTCCAATCATGTGCCTGTTACAAAAACGGTGGAACCTGTTCTGGCGGCCTCATACGCGGCATCAAGTACTTGAAGCGTTTTCAAGCCTTCAAGACCACTCACCAACGGCTCTGCTTTGCCTTCGATCACGTTGCAAAAGTGCTCAATTTGCACTATCAGTGGATCGAGTGCCTCAGTGGGTATCGTATCGCTGTGCATAGGCTCATACCAACCACGATCTTCAGCGTTGTGCCAGTGCTGCATATCGGGAATGGCTAATGACCCGTGCGTACCGCCCAGCACATAGCAGGATTGGTTGGTATTAGGGTAAACGGGGTTTTCATTGGCCGTCATCTCCCAACTCCACGGCGCAACAATGGTATCGGATACAGACATTGTGGCAACGGTATTGTTTTTAAAACGAATGAGTAAAGCGGCAGTATCCTCAACGTTGTGGTTTCTTGTGCTATTCGATTGAAGCATTTGCACACTGTCAACATCGCCGCAAAAATAGCGCATTAAATCTATATCGTGTATCAAATTGGTTAGCAACGGCCCGGCCCCGGGTTGTTGACGCCAAGGCACATCGAAGTAATCGTCAGGCTTGTACAACCAGCACATGGCATTTGCAGCGACCAGATTGCCTATTACACCTTCCTCAATTTTAGCTTTGGCAGCTTGTATCAGTGGATTGAACCTTCGATGGTGACCGACCATCAATGGCACCTTGTTATCGGCCGCAAGTGTAACAAGCTGCTTAGCTTCGTCCAGTTTGTCGGCGATTGGTTTTTCAATCAGTGCTGGAATACCCGCTTTTACCAGGGCGGTGGTATTGTCTACATGGTATTGGGTTGGTGTCGCCACAATGACACCCTGGGCTAACCCAGAATCAATGAGTTCGGTGACAGATCTAAAATAAGCAGCTCCGTGATGTTGTGCAAGCTGTTTGGCGTTCTCATCCGGGTCAACAATGGCGCAGAGACAACCCAGTTTGGCTGAGTGTTCTATATGACGTTTTCCGATTAGGCCAGCGCCCATAACGGCAATGGCAGTGTCTGACTTATTCATTGGAAACTGGTGGCTTGGAATATAGGAGTGTATTTTTGTTGTTAGCTTGTGCAGTGGTTCTAAATCGAATTGGTACCGCAGCCGTATTGCCAGATTCTATCTCAATTAGCCTATGAAGTAGCTTTTTTCGCGCCATCACAATTGACAGTCTGCGCGAATGTTGTAACGATGAGCAAACAAGGCAGTGCGGAAGCTAAGCTACGCGAAAAGTGTCATAAATTCCATCAATGTCATAATTTCCATCAGTGTCATAAAAATAGTTTGCCGGGACATCAAAGAATGCCAGAGGAACCACACAGCCAGAATGCGCCGAGCAGGATGACCGGCGAGGAATTTGTGAGCGCTTTTGGAGCGCTTTACGAGCACTCTCCGTGGGTTGCCTCTCGCACTTTCAATACTGGCGCAAGCAAGCACTGGGATAGTTTGGATGGTCTGGCAAAAGCGTTGAGTGTCACGCTTGAAAAAGCCTCAAATGGGGAAAAACTTACGCTGATTCGCGCCCACCCTGATTTAGCTGGAAAGGCCGCTGTAGCCGGATCACTTACAGCTGAGTCGGAAGATGAACAGTCCAGTGCCGGGCTGGACCAGTGTAGCGGTGAGGAGCTTAAGCGGTTTCACAGTTTAAACGACGCATACAAAACCAAATTCGAATTTCCTTTTATCATGGCGGTCAAGGATAGTAATAGGCATCTCATACTGGCAGCCTTCGAACAAAGAATTGGCAATAGTTATGCTGACGAATTTGCCACGGCCATTGCCGAAATAAACAAAATTGCGCGTTTGCGTTTAAAGCCCTTCTTCACTGTCGAGTAATAATTTCCCGAGTAACAGTTTCCTGAATACCAATTTCAAATGCGCAACTGTATAATCGCCGCAGGTTTTGCCCCGGCGTTTGTTGGTGTCGCTATTGGTGCGATCAAGTCACTTGCGCTGGGTGCCAAAAAATCTCGCAGGCTGTATTAAACATTCATCAGTTTTTAACCGCACAGGTTCGTTTTTCTTCAAAGCAATTCATCTCATGAATGCAAAAGTTCTCATGTTTCAGGGTACGGGTTCAGATGTTGGTAAATCGACTCTTGTGGCTGGTCTTTGTCGCCTCGCTAAACGTCGCGGGTTATCGGTAGCGCCATTTAAATCCCAGAATATGTCGAACAATGCGGCGGCATGCGTCGATGGGGGCGAAATAGGGCGAGCGCAGGCACTACAAGCCAGAGCCTGCGGATTAGCTCCTCACATAGACTTTAACCCGGTGTTATTAAAACCCCAAAGTGATCAAACTGCTCAAGTTGTTGTGCACGGACAAGTGATGAACACATCGACAGCGAGCGACTACATGACAGAGCAACGTTCGCATCTGAAATTAGCTGTGCTGCAGAGTTTTACCAGACTCAGCAAACAATACGACTTAATTTTAATTGAAGGTGCTGGAAGTCCAGCAGAAATTAATCTGCGCCCTCACGATATAGCCAACATGGGGCTTGCATTGGCTGTTGGGGCGCCAGTGTGTTTAATTGGAGACATTGACCGAGGCGGCGTTATTGCGGCAATCGCCGGCACGCAGCAAGTTCTCAGCGACGAAGACGCCAGGATGATAACAAGTTTTATCATTAACCGATTTCGTGGCGATCCCAGATTATTCGACGATGGGGTAAGTGCTATTGAAGCTATTACCGGATGGCCTTGTCGTGGTGTTGTACCTTGGTTGCCAAGCGCTTTACGGTTGCCGCAGGAGGATGCTGTTGTGCTGGATAGCTGGTCTGGACGTAGTGCAGGTAAAGCTAATACTGATATTTTAATTGCGGTCCCACTGTTATCGCGAATTGCCAATTTTGATGATCTTGACCCATTGCGTGCTGAACCTAACGTTACGGTGGTGTTTGTACCACCGGGAACTGCTATCCCATTAGATGCCTCTGCTGTTGTTATACCGGGTACAAAGTCCACTGTCGGCGACATGCGCTTTTTGGTGGAACAGGGCTGGGATCACGATATTATTGCCATAGCGAGAAGTGGGGGCAGAGTGTTAGGTGTATGCGGTGGGTTTCAGTTGCTCGGCAGGACTATCCACGACCCCGATGGTCTTGATGGTGAAGCTGGCTCTATTGAAGGTATTGGATTGCTTGATGTTGAAACACATATGCAAGGCAAAAAGAATACACGTCTTGTCGCAGGCTTGTGCGAACGCAGCAATCTGAAAATAACCGGCTATGAAATTCACATGGGCAAAACATCTGGCCCTGATTCGATGCACCCGATGTTCAAGTTGGGCAATCAATCAGATGGTGCGATTAGTCGCGATGGCAGAATTGAAGGTACTTACGTTCACGGTGTCTTTAGCAGCGATGCTTATCGGGGCTGGTGGCTTGAGTCGCTCAAACCAGGGTCAGCCAGTCAGCTTCAGTACGAATCATCTGTCGAACAGGAGCTTGATAATCTTGCCGATGGCTTGCACGAGGCACTTGACATCGATGCGCTGTTTAAAGACGCAGCTCGTAGTGCTGTTCAATAATCTAAATTTAACAAAAATCGCAATTTAAAAAAGCTGATGACGCGTCGTCCTTGACACGTTACCATTCAACGCTACTGTTTCTGCCAGGCTTTTATATAGTCGATATCAAGGGATTTCGGCAATGATGATGGATCTGGCTCACCAATCCAGTTACTACCCACAACCAACTGAGCGATTATATTCATTGGTTCATCAGATATTCGTATACCCGATAAGCGACGTACTTCGTTTCCATCGATGTACCAAATGACCAGACCAGGCTCCCATAAAACGCTAAAAGTGTGAAAGTCTGAGCTCAAGTCGAATCCCATCAGTGATTCCATGGTTGGTGTAGAGTGGCGTTCGCCATCTGCACTGCGAGCGCGGTTACTATCGTAGTAATGATAGGTTTGATAGGCTTTGTCGGGGCGGTCGCCTATGTATTCAATTATATCTATTTCAGGTTTGTTCTTTAGAAAATCCTGGTTGAACAGGTAGAAGGTTGACAGGAATCCTTTTCCACCCGTTAGTTTGGCCTTCATTTCGACATAGCCATACGTCATCTGAAATTTATCTTGAGTAGAAATAACGCCAGACAAGTAGGGTTGTTGATTTGCTGCATCCAACAATTCAGGCGGGGTGACAGTGCCGGTGATTTGCAAACTGCTGCCGGTAAAAACAAATGGATTTGCTGCGATTGGGTCGCTACCAAAAAGATTGACAAAATACTGCAGCTCTCCATTGATGACGGTATCAGCCCCCCACGGCAGTGATGTTTTCCACACGGCTCTGTCGAGGCTATCGCCGTCAAATTCTTCGTCGAGTACCAGCTGGTACCCGGTTAAATCAGGGCCGCCTGATTGCCTTTGTGCCATTTGAAATGTTACAGGTTCTGACAGTGCAGATTTCATACCCTCGTTATCAACAGCGGCAACCTGATACTGATAACTACTTCCGGCTGCAATTGGATTGGCATCGCAACCGGTGAATCGAGTGTAATTACAATCGATGTATGAAGTAGATATCCAGTTGCGGTAATTGAATTCGAATGTATTGTCATGCTCTATCGTGTAGACAAGGTTGCCGTCACGATAAATTTCGTAACTCTCTACTGATTGATCATCGGTCGACGGCTTCCAGCTAAACTCCACAAAATCTTCACCGCTCATTAGCAAGGTCAAACCCTCTGGTACCGATGGCGGTCCGGCGGGTCTTGCAGTGTCTTTTACAAAAGGTCCTGCTATGGATGCTGATTCTGTTTCTGTTGGACTGTCATCGTCATTTCCTGTTTGATCACTGCCTGTGACACTCGGTGGAACCAGGATACTCGGGCTGCCAGGATTCGGGTTGTTGACCGGTTGTTCTGGTTCAGGTGAGTTTGTATCAGGATTGTCTAATGCCGGTTCATCCTGATCGGGGTTGCCAGTAGTCGGTGCATCCGTTGTTGGTGTTTCTGTGGTCGGGTTATCAACGGCTGGACTATCAGTAGCAGGTGTGTCGGTTGTCGGTGTGGCAGTATCCGGCGTATCTGTAACGGGAGAAATGCTATTGACTGATTCAGGACTATTGTTGTCGACGTTTGTATCCCCAGCAGTACCGTTAGTTTGAGTTGGTTGTTCAGTGGTGCCCGCGGTTGAGACACCATCGGTGCCGCCAGCAATGTCACCAGCTCCGGTGACGTTGGTCTCATTTGTTGTAAGTCCATCAGACGCAACAGGGTCGGAAGAACCGGAGTCACTGCAGGCAACCAATGAGGCAGTCAGAAGGAGCAATGACAGGCTACGTAATGTGCTTTGAAGTAAGGGAGTCATAAACATGGATGGTTTGTTAGAATTCAATAGATATTAGAGTTTAAAAAATGGTTCGAGTTCAATCATTTAATAGTGTCAATTGGTACCGATGGCCTGTCAATCTTCTCGTATTGCAGCACAGCAAGTATGAGGTGTTCAATTGTGTATTGTCTGTTAATTTTACCGTTGACGACCGAGCTTGATTGCATAACTTGAGCAGGGTGCGGTTGTTTAAGCGAGTGCTTATATTTTCGTTTAGTGGAAAGTGTGATGTACGCAACGAAGTTTCAATCCAACCCTTCATTGAATGACATGCTGCCCACCACGCCAGATGAGCTCATATCAATAATTAATCTCAATAACTTATCAAACTTCCGGTATTGGATTCTGACTGGATTTGAGCTGACCAAATAGCCGTAATTACTGGGTCAGGCTCGGAATGTGTACTGGTTAGAGAAGCTGTTCTACAAGCCGCTCCAACATTGCCTCGCACTGTTGTAACTGTTGTGCCTCAATAAACTCATCGGGTTTGTGTCCTTGTTCCATCGAACCCGGTCCACAAACAACAGTTGGAACGCCCAGCTGCTGCGAAAAAAGTCCGCCTTCGGTTCCAAACGCAACAAAGCTTGTTTTATTCGTGCCAAGCAGTGATTGGACAAATTTCACAACATCACTATCTATCGGTGTATCGAGTGCCGGATAGGCGTTCAGAACTTCAAACTCAATTCCTGCAGCCGGGAAACGTTGACGGATTCTTTTGACCAGTTGATCAGCTTGGGATTTAATTTTATCGAGCACTTTCATCGGGTCATCGATGGCAGGGTGACGAATCTCAAAGTTTACTGAGCACAGGTTCGGCACAATGTTCAATGCCTGTCCGGCATGGATACGGCCTGCATGAACGGTAGTATAGGGAATGTGCGGATCATCGGGCTGACTGGATGCCGCGGCAATTTCAGCTTGCGTATCGCGAAGTATGTCTACGAGATCACAGGCCAGATGAATAGCGTTTTGATAGTTTGGCGCCAAAGCAGAATGCCCCTCGGTACCTGTGCAATAAGCAATAATGGCAGTTTTACCTTTGTGTTTGGTAGCAACGTGCAGTTCAGTTGGTTCTCCGACAATACACATGGCAGGTTTGTTAGGTGCCGCGCTCAACATATCAAGCAGTGAATGTACACCAACACAGCCTATTTCCTCATCGTAGGAAAATGCCAGGTGTAAGGGGGTATTCAGCGTTTTTCTTTGCGCACTGATTGCTGCGGTAATTGCACACGCGATAAAGCCTTTCATGTCAGTTGTGCCACGGCCGTAATAACGGCTGTTATCTTTGGTGAGCTTGAATGCCGGGTATGTCCAATCTTGTCCATCAATTGGCACCACATCGGTATGACCCGAGAGCATGACGCCGCCAGCTGCTTGTGGACCAACCGAGGCGTATAGGTTTGCTTTGGTTTTATCATCGTTCGCAATCAAAACAGATTCGATTCCATTCTGTTTGAGCAGGTTGGCGATGTAGTTAATCAATGCCAGGTTTGAATTTCGACTTGTGGTGTCAAACGAAATTAACCTTTCCAGAATTGTTTCAGTACTCAATGTCTCTGTGTCTACTACCATTGTTTGACTCTGTATCCATTACCATTCGAATCGTTTGATCAGATACTTGGTTTATCGCCAGTTCCAACCCCAACAGGCACATCGATAAATTGATCGCCCTATGCTCTTACTCAACTGATATAACGCCGCGTTATTTAGGTTTTGCCATGCTCGTCTGATCGCGAGTGCTGCGCCCACCGGAAATATTGTAAAGGTTGGGCGATGGATATATCGTATAGTTTAGACGATATTGTCATGGCTAATTTAAATACTAAAGGCCTTGATGCAATTTGCAAATAGATCACAACCTTAGGAATTTTCCATGCTAATAGGAATAGATGCTCGAATGCCGCCACAGTTGCTTAGTTGTCTGGCGCATATGGGACACGGCGATGAGATTGTAGTAGCGGATTCAAACTACCCGGCTGAAGCGACGGCCCGTCATTGTGTTGAAAAATCGGTGATTCAATTGCCAGGGTTAAATGCCTCTGAGGCCATTGGTTTGATTTGCAGTGTTATGCCGCTAGACTACTTTACTGACTATGCTGCGCTGAGAATGCAAGTGGACAATAAACCGGCAGAGATGACAGAGGCTCATGTAGCTGCCTGGGAAGTACTGGAAAAAGTGAAGCCTGCCGACGCAAAATTAGCAGGTATTGAACGGCAATTGTTCTATCGGCAGGCAAGGGGTGCATTTGCCGTTGTTCAATCCACAGAAGTACGGCCATTTGGCTGCTTTATTTTGCGCAAAGGCGTGGTTTTTTAAATCGATTGCAATTGTTGCAACCATCCATAGCCGGTGCTAGAATTTGCATACGTATGCAAATAGTACGTGAGTGTGTTGCTGAGCGCCGGCTACGGTGAATAAATTTGGTCAACCAATATCAATAATTGCAGTAGGTTTTTTTGGAGGAAAAATGAATAGAGTTTTGAAAGCAGCATTGATTGCTGCAGGTGTTATGTCCCATTCGGTAGCAGCATATGCCGCGTGTGATATCACCGGTGGTCGAGTGAATATTATTGGTAACGAATTTCCAGCCATCCAAACCGTTGGTGCTGGTGCAGAAGCCTGCGCTGGGGACGGCGTTGAAATTACAACTAACCTGACGAAAGAACACAAAGATCTTCAAGTCCCAGGTTTGTCTGGTGAAACGGCTGAGTACACAGTGGCCATCGTTGCGAATTCTTCTATTGTGCCACTCATGAACGAGGGGCTTATTCGTCCATTAGACGACTTGATCGCCAAGCATGGTGGCAACTTTAATGACAAACAAAAGATTTCGATAAATGGCAACACCATGGCTATTGGGTTTATGGCAAATGCTCAACATCTGGTTTATCGAAAAGACATCCTCGAACAAGCTGGCATTGAGCCACCGAAAACCTACGAAGACGTTTTGGCTGCTTCGAAAATTATTAAAGAAAAAGACCTGATGAAATACCCGTTCGGTGCTGCATATGCTGCAGGTTGGGGTATAGCTCAAGAATTCAACAACATGTTTCTGGGTATGGGCGGTGAATTTTTCAAAGATGATACAGCAATGCCTAATGTCAATAATGAAATGGGTATTGCCACACTGAATATGATGAAAGAGCTTACTGAGCACATGAATCCCGATTTTCTAACATTGAACAACAATGAAATCAATGCTGAGTGGAAAGCGGGTAACGTTGCTATGATGCAAATGTGGGGCTCGCGCGCTGGCCCATTGTTAGATGGCGAAGGCAGCGCTCCAGGTGTGGCTGATAACACGGTACTTGCGTATCCATTAACTGTTGGTGGTGGCACCATCCCGGCAACAACACTATGGTGGGATGGTTGGACTATTGCCGCAAACATTTCAGATGAAGACGCAGAAGCATCTTATCTGGCAATGGTCAACGCAATTGATCCGAGCATCATGAATGATGAAGTTGCCACTCAGGCCGTATGGATGATCGATGGTTACGAGCCTACGCCAGCCTCAGCAGGTGTATTCGCAACAATAGAAGCAGGTGCAAAGCCGTACCCAATGATTCCTTATGAGTCACTGTTACACACAGCGCTGGGTGATGAATTACCGGATTTCTTTTCCGGTAAAGAATCTGCAGAGAAAACGCTTTCTGATGTCGAAGCAGCCTACGAAACGGCGGCCAAAGAAAAAGGTTTTCTGTAACTTTTTTCCAATCCTTTAATTAAGCTAGGAGTATCGCAGGGGAGATGTTCAGTTTCTCCTCTGCGGTTTACCGGGTCTCTACAATGCCTTTCGGCGTCGGTGAATAGCTGTGAAACACCGTACATTTTTTTGGTTTTTTCTACCAACAGCGCTCGCTATGCTGTTGTTTATATTCCTGCCGATTATTTCTGTCGTAACACAATCTTTATATATTGATCATGAGCAGGTATTTGTTGAGGTAGAGAATTGCGATTTTTTTGGCTGTAAAAAAGCCAATATGGTGGATGCTGAAGCTACTGCGCATTTGAAAGAAGAGCAGCCCTTGGGGCGTTTTGTTGGTCTGAGTAATTACTTTAATCGATCTCACCTGGCGTCTACCGAGATTGCTGTGGCCTGGCGCAATACTGAATCTTTTGGTGATTTTTACGATGCGGTGTACAACTTGCCATTGTATCGTGCAATCATATTTACACTAACGTACACATTTGTAGTAACGCCGTTGCTGATTGTTCTCGGGTTCTTAATCGCCATTGCGGTAAATTCTTTGCACCAGAGGTTGAAAGGCCTCGTGATCTTTTTTTCACTGCTGCCGATGATTGTGACGCCACTAGTCGGTTCGTTAATTCTTTTCTGGATGATAGATTCACGCGGCATATTAGGCAGTAGCTTGCAGGTGTTGTTCAACGACCCCGACCTGTCGCTAAAGGCATCAACCCCACTTACCTGGATCATGTTGATGGTATACGGAGTTTGGCACTCAGCGCCGTTTGCTTTCGTCATTTTCTACGCAGGATTACAGACTTTACCTCAAGATACCCTGGAGTCAGCAATGATCGATGGTGCGAGTCGATGGGAGCGGATACGCTATGTGGTTATCCCACACCTAGTTCCGCTAGTAACATTTGTTGCGCTGATTCAATTGATGGATAATTTTCGTGTGTTTGAACCCATTGTTGGGTTTAATGCCGCTGCTCATGCCTCGTCCCTTTCATCCATTATATATACCGACCTTGGCGGAGAATCCCGATTACTCTCTTCAGCATCAACCACGTCTGTGTTAACAATAATTGGTGTCATTATTCTTCTCTCACCAGTGCTGTATAGAACATGGCGAGATTGGGAAAGGAAAGTGTAAAATGACGTCATCCGTTGTAGAGAACCGATCCTTTAGTTTGCGATTTGTATCCACTGTATTTATTGCTTTCTGGTTATTAATTGCAGCGTTTCCATTTTTCTGGACGCTTTGGGGCTCATTCAAAGTGGAGCTGGACTTCTTCTCCAAAGAAAACTGGATGAACGCGATCACTGGTATTCGTACTATCCGTGAACACGGTGAGGCTTTTACTGGTGCCGGATACGAAGGTGCCTGGGTTCAGGAGGAGTTTTGGAAAGCGGCTATTAATACTGCCTTAGTGTGTTTATTCGTCGTGTGCACGTCGTTAACCATTGGTACGCTTGGCGCATACGCATTGTCCCGTTCTGGCTTCCGCTATGCATTCTGGCTGTTGATCATAGCGCTGGTTTTTCGAGCAATGCCACCCATTACTCTGGTTGCAGGCTATTTGCTGCCGTTTTTTGAATGGGGTTTATGGGGCAAATTGTCGACCACT
>CALIMV010000201.1 GCA_938045275.1 uncultured Granulosicoccaceae bacterium | reverse complement strand
CGCTGTACTGGCACATTTTTCTGGCTGTCATCGTGTTATTGTTGGCAGCGATATTCCAGCGTTAGACCGCGCTCATGTCATTCGAGCATTTAATTTTCTCGACACGCATCAGCTGGTTTTTGGTCCTGCAGAGGATGGCGGGTTTTGGGGTGTAGGCTGCAGCCAGGATTACCTACCCAATAGCGACTTTATGCGTGGAGTGAGGTGGTCAAGTTCACACACATTGGCTGATACCATCGCCACGGTTCCAACTGACACAAGCGTTGCCCGGGTTGATTGCCTTACAGATGTAGACGATGGCGAGTCATTCGCCAGATTTGTACAAGGAAAGTAGGACTCAGTTGTCGTCTTGACCGGTTGCCGGTCCGTAGTCTATTGAGGTCTGATCTTCAATGAGCTTTCCCCACTGACTGTCGTATGGATGAATACTGCTTGTAGCTTCTTTGGTCGTGCTCATTAACGGTCTTGCTTCGTTGTGCCACTTGAACAAGCCACCCATTAAGTTATACGAGCCTAGCACGCCTTCGTCGACCAGCACGTCATCAACGCGTTGTGCAAGTTCGGAAGATCGCCAACCAACAGAACAATAGAATACAGCTGTTTTTCCGGCTAGGAGGCCTTCGTATTCATCGAAAAAGGCATCAGCATCAATACTCGGGTCTATTTGAACAGCACCTGCTATGTGGCTTATCGCGTATTCATCGGGTTCGCGAACATCGAATACAACAATCTGACCAGGATCGAGCGCAAGAAATTCCTCGGCATTGATATGCTCTACACGGTCATAGTTGGCTTGAATATCGTTGTGAATTTTATCCAGTTCTGGCTGCATGGAATTTATAGCAAAGAAAGCCAGAGCTGCGACAAGTGCTGTTGGAATCATTAGTGTTAATAACGATACTTTCATTGGCAGAGGCAAATTCCAAGTGCGATTGCAGGGTGTTACGAAAAGGCTATACGTAAAATCCCTCGGTTGCAATACCGTGCCGGTTCAAGTCCGGCTCCCGGGCACCATATACTCGATTTCAATTTAGCTTAGGTTCAATTTAACTTTGGCAGTCGGCGCTGCATTGCAGCGATTATCGAGTCAAACATTGCTTTGGGAAAACGTTTAGGTAAAAATTTTGCTGTATTTTGTAGCGCTGCATCACTTGTGGCGGATATGTCTTCAAAAATCTTATTTAGCGTATCGCGTGATAAACCGGACTTGAGCCCGGTTTCTATAAAATGTCTGCCGTTGATATTTTTTACGTTGTACTGATTCGAATTTCCAACCCGCATCGCCATCTTGAAGTCCTTGTGAGTGATGTATTTTTTGTCAAATGAGGGTTGGAGAGTTAGTACATCGTAGATTGGTGTCATCCGAAATCTGCCCTGTGAAGACAATGCCAGACTGAAGTTTTTTGCATGACCGTCTGTTGCGCCAATAAGCCAGAATAGTATTTGAGCCTTGAAGAAATCGTATCGGTCTTTTACAGGTTCATCGCTACCACCCAGTATGGTCATGATGTCAATGATCCCTGGCCCCCCCTCATTTTGATATTTACGGGTTGGGGGAATAGACAAGGCTTGGCAGCAGTCCTCCTGTGGGAGTTGAGTTAAGAGCCCTTTGCGGTTCCATCTACGATCAAAGCGTTCAATGACCAGTGCTTTTTGTTTGTTGAACTGCGCTATTTCTACATGAGCAGTTCGGAGACCGAAGGACTCCATAAGTTTCATACAAAGGTATTCATTTTCTACACTTCTGGATAGGTCCATTCCATTGGAAAGTTTGCCGATTTGAGGTTTGATGATGTGTGTGGTTGGCGTTGTACCCGTTGGCTCAATCCATTGACCGTTGTGATGCAACAAAGCGGTTTTATCTTGTGCACCAGCGATGGAGATACGAAAATCACTCTCCTTTCGTATTCCGAGCGGTGTTACGTCAAGTTCATTTAGCATGTTGCCAATGTCTGTGTCAGACAGCTCTCTGCCTGTAAGTTCGTTCATTGGCTGCGGCTCAAGCCCTTCAGGGAGAAACTGTAACGCTCCTGTACAATCTCTACCAATCTCAGAGAGCAGGCTAAATGCATCTGTACCTTCTGCGCCAACACGTTCTGCGACACGTTTTCGAATGGGTTCATAGTCAGGCAACAAGTTTTCGAAAACTGCAGTCACTTTTGCACCAATATATCTGTCTTTCTGTAAGGGCAGGGATATTGAAACAGGAAATGCATGTTGCCAATCCAACCAGCTTTCTGCGTAGGTAAATTTGATTGCGCCTGATTTTTCACGCTCCAATACCCCAACTTGCCGAGAGTTTACTAATACGTTAAGCGGGTTATAAGTGCGTTTCCTGGCCATGTTATTCCTCCAGGAAATCAGTTGTGCCCTTGCTCCTTTTAACCACGAGAAGCTCAAGATTCAGTGCCGCACAAATATCGAAAACTGTTTCTAGCTTTGCCCCAGGCAAGCCATTTTCGATTTTTGATATGGTTTCTTGCCAGACGCCACTTTTTGAGGCGAGCTCTTTTTGCGTTAATCCATTTATTTTTCGAGCTCGACGCAGGGCATGACCAATATCAGCCGGTGTTCTTGCTAAGTGATTCATTGCTCGCTTCGTTTCCAGATTATGACCTGTAAATCATAAGCAAGAATTATGACCTAAAGATCATAAATAAGCAATATGATCTATAAATCATATATCCAAATATAACTTTTGGGTCAATATGCTTTTTATCTTCGTTTTATTGTGGCTCCGAAAGTGCAATGCCAAGCTCCGGCCGTGTGTGGGTGTGTTTATACGAGAGGCTGAAACCCGACGGTAGCAATACCGTGCCGGTTCAAGTCCGGCCCCGGGCACCATTTGAAAGCAATGATTTATAATGTAAACAAGTTCGGACAAGCTTATCCCGAGGACCGAC
>CALIMV010000200.1 GCA_938045275.1 uncultured Granulosicoccaceae bacterium | reverse complement strand
GTCGGCCATGGCGCCTGCCACCGGCAGGCCTATTCCCCAAAACAGATTTTGTAAGGCGAGTGCCATCCCGAACGATTCACGCGACCAGCCGTTTTCAAGCGTCATTGGCGCAAGAAAAAGACCCAGTGAAGAACGCACACCAAACCCTAGCAATGCGATCAGGCAGCCAGCTATCAACACAAAACCAGGTGAGCGCCAGCCGGGATTCGTCGAAGTTATTTCTGTAGATGAATTCATTTGAAAATCATAACGCGCAATGCGTGTCCCGTCACAGAAACTGGTGATTATTTGTCAGCATCAGCAATATCTCACGCCCGTTTCCCCACTTTGCAGAGGCCGCTATTCACATCATACGCAATCTGACCGATACACCTTTGAACGGCCAGAAAGGCCTAACCAGCATGAGAAAACACGGTCCGGATGAGCGATCAAAAAAGAACAGGGTCAACTTGCCATTACGCCAACTTAGCTACATTTGCATTGTCAGTAGCCATATTTGTTGCATCAGCCCCCGCACTCGCCTATGAAGGTGCAGAACAGTTTTCACTGATTAATCAGCCAGACATATTCTTCGATGGCGGTAGTGGTGCGTTGACTGGCGAGTACAACGGTATTTCGTACGAAATTATTCACGGATATGCCGTAGCGCAAGGCGATATGGTACTGGGCAAGGTTCTGCCTAATGGCAAATTGGATTTGCCGGTGCAAACTCGTGCACTTGGACAGAGCAGTTTGTTCGATCGCTGGCCAGATGGAATCATCCCATACCAATTTACAGACGATATTAGCGAAAGCCAACGAGAAAAAGCACTACAAGCTATCGCTCACTGGAATTCGAAAACGAGAATCCAGATAATTCCACGTACTGTATCGAACGCAGCAAATTATGAAAATTACATCAGTTTTGAGCTGAGCGGAGGATGCGCTTCGTACGTTGGCATGAAAGGCGGTGAGCAGTCAGTTTGGCTGGCTGACAATTGCACCGTTGGCAGCATAATTCACGAAATCGGCCACGCAATTGGACTGTTCCATGAACACACACGCCTCGATCGCGATAACTATGTCACTGTCAACTTACAGAACGTTTTTACCAATAAAGAAATTAACTTCGACAAAATCGATATTGGCGCGAACGCCTATAGTGACTACGACTATGGTTCAATCATGCACTACGGCGAATATTTCTTTAGCCGCAACGGTGAGAAAACAATCAGTGTTCCAGACAACGTCAGCATTGGACAGCGCGATGCGCTCAGTGATAAGGATATCGCCGGCATCAATTGGATGTACGCTACAGATCTGAAATTGTCAGTTTCGACTGAAAACACAGACGATGGCACCCAAGTCGAATTGGTTGTGGCAAATATCGGCAATCTCGGCGCATTCGCCGTGGCAATAACGGCCGATTGGGGAGACGACGCAGACTGGCTGTCATTCAGCGCCGGCGCTGGATGGGACTGCGAAAAAATGGCCTCCATTGTGAGCTGTACTCGACCAAGTCTACGAGAGCTTTCAGACAGTAGTTTTAGTATTTTAGCCGCACCGAACGAATTAGACGTTAGCTCTTTAAAAATAAGAGTAGAATCTCGCACCCTTGATACAGACCTTACCAATAACGTTTTTAACGATACGATTACCTCTCAAAACACCAACAGCGAACCTGATGACCCAGTGCTTGTAACTGATATAACTCCGACCAACCCAGCTAAAGACAATACCCCGGATTCAACCAATGAAACCGGCTCAACGGCAAACAACGGCACAGGCACGACGCTGCCAGAATTAGAAGCTGCCCAGGCAGGAGAAGGAGGAGGCGCGGCCTTTTACCTTTTCACATTGTTATTGAGTGTATTCATTAAGAGAAAATCAAGCTACTGAGCTACTGAGCTTTTATAGTTTTCCGCATTACCACAACGACTTCAGGTTATTGGGTCAAAATAGTACCCTTGTAGCGGTGTCCTGCCCGCCATGATGGCATACTCGGTTAGAATACTGATTTCCCTGGTCAATCCTCCAACAATGACTACAGCCACAGCCATCCCGATGGTCGATCTGCGAGAGCAGTATCAGATGCTAAAAACCGACATTGACGCAGCCGTTGCTGATGTTCTGGATAAAACACAGTTCATCATGGGTCCTAATGTAGAACACTTTGAAACAGAGGTTGCAGCTTATCTTGGCGTGAGCGATGCGATTGGATGTGCAAATGGCACAGATGCATTACACCTTGCCTTGCTCGGACTTGGTATTGGGCCTGGTGACGAGGTCATCACCACACCGTTCACTTTTATTGCTACCGCTGAAGCGATAGCCTACGTTGGTGCGACGCCTGTTTTTGTCGACATAGACCCAGTGACTTATAACCTGGATGTCGGGCTTGTAGAGCATGCCATCACCGAGAAAACCCGCGCCGTCATACCCGTGCATTTGTTCGGCTTGCCGTGCGACATGCATTCACTGCAAATGCTTGCAAAGAAACATAACTTTGTCGTTGTCGAAGACTGTGCCCAGAGTTTTGGTGCAAAGGTTGATGGCCGTAAAACAGGCACTATCGGCAATATCGGAAGCCATAGTTTTTTTCCCAGTAAAAATCTGGGTTGTTTTGGTGATGGCGGCATGCTTACTACAAACGACCCGGAGCTAGCACAAAGACTTAGAGTGCTGCGATCACATGGCAGCACAAAACAGTATCACCATACGGTCATTGGTTATAACAGCCGTCTCGATGAAATGCAGGCAGCCATACTGCGACAAAAATTGCCGCACGTCGATCGATTTAACAAAGCTCGATTACGCGTCGCGGCAACTTATTGTGAGAACTTGCAAGATCTCGACATACAATTACCAGTATTGAATTCACCATCAGCTAATAGCGATGCCACACCCGTTTTTCATCAATTCACCCTGCTGACTGACAAACGCGATGAACTAAAACAGGCGCTAACCGATGCACAAATTGCGTCAGCGGTGTACTACCCTATTCCGCTACACCAACAAACCGCAATTACCGAACTCATGCCCATAAGCAAACCCTGTCCGCAAGCCGAAGCAATAGCTCAGCGTTGTTTATCTCTACCAATCTACCCAGAGATACCCGATGAAAGTATTGATCGCGTTTGCACGGCAGTTAGAAGTGCACTTCAATAAATTACCCGTGCTACACCAAGCGTAAGACACATCAATTCCACAAGGCAAAATGAGCGCATCTCGTCCAACGATCATGATCTCAGCTGGTGAGGCATCCGGCGACATACATGCAGCGCATGCATTGCAAGCGTTGATCGATCGTGGTGTTGAGTTTGACTGTTTTGGCATGGGAGCAGACCGTTTAAAAGCTACAGGGATGGAGCTAACACTTGACTGTCGAGAATTGGCAGTCATCGGTATTGTAGATGTGCTAATTAATTACCCGCGCTTCATGCGTAGACTTTCAACACTGCGACAAAAAATGAAAGAGCGACAACCAGATCTGTTGATCATTGTCGACTACCCTGACTTCAATCTAAAACTGGCTGAAACTGCAAAAGCATTAAACATACCCGTGTTGTTTTATATCAGTCCACAAATCTGGGCCTGGCGAAAAAAACGCATCCACCGCATAGGTAGTCTGGTATCACATATGGCGGTACTGTTTCCATTCGAAGTTGATGTATACCAGCAAGAGAAAATTCCAGTGACTTACGTCGGCCACCCCTTGGTTGATGATGCAAAATCCGAGTTCAGCGCTAGTGAAGCTCGGGAACACCTGCACTTGCCATTGGAAAGCAAGCTTGTAGCGCTTTTACCGGGGAGCCGAAACGGGGAACTGAAACGCAATATGCCAGTAATGCTCGATGCCGCCTCGCTATTAAAAGAACGACACACTGACATTCAGTTTGTATTGCCGGTGGCACCCACGCTTGAAACCAGCACCGTTAACGACATTCTTAAAGACACCTCGCTTCATGTTCACATTGTATCTGCGCAGAGTTACCACGTTATGCGAGCAGCTGATGCAGTATTGAGTGCATCTGGAACAGCGACGCTTGAAACGGCAATGTTGGGCACTCCCATGGCTGTTATGTATGTTGTCAACGCTGTGAATTACTGGATTATGAAACGCCTTATACAGATCGACAATATCGGATTAGTTAATATCGTTGCCGGGAAAAGAATTTGCCAGGAGTTTGTGCAGGATGAGTGTGAACGAAAAGCCATTGCTGACGAACTGGAAAAGTGTTTGTTCGACAACAATTACAGAAAAACCATGCTCACTGAGTTGTCCGCTGTGCGACAAAAAATGGGGACCGGTGGTGCCTCACGGCGCGTCGCAGAGTTAATAGAGTCTATGTTGACTGTTTAACGAACAATTCCGCGTTCACTGGATGCTATAAAATCAATAAATCGCTTTACTTCAGCGAATTCGTCTGCCAATGGTTGTAGTGAAGTCATGGCCTGCGATCGATCACCGCGTTGTCGAACCATGGCAAGGTAGGCGCGGTGCAAAGCGGCGATGGTCTCTTCGTTGAATTCTCGTCTGCGCAAACCGTTTTTATTTATGCCCCGCGCTTCAGCGTAGTTACCCACAACCATCATGAACGGTGGAACATCGCGATTGGCAACCGAGTTTAATCCGACGAACGCATGTTCACCAACCGTACAAAATTGATGTACCAGGGCGAAGCCTGCCAAAATGGCATGATCGCCAACGTTGACATGACCTGCTAACGAGGAACCGTTAGCAAACACCGTGTGATCTCCAATCTGACAATCGTGTGCTACATGAATGTAGGCCATAAATAAATTGTGACTGCCGATTCTGGTTAATGCACCACCGTCTTTGGTACCACGATTTATAGTGGCATATTCGCGGATGATATTGTTATCACCCATATGCAACTCGGTTCGTTCTCCATCGTATTTTAGATCTTGTGGGTCTTCGCCGACTGAAGCGAACTGGAATATGCGGTTGTTCTTGCCTATTTGCGTCGGACCTTTTACCACTACATGCGGACCAACCACAGTACCAGCACCCAGCTCAACTTCTGCCCCTATGATGCTGTAGGGTCCTATTTCAACGTCTGGCGCTACACTTGCTGTCTTGTCAACAATAGCGGTGGGATGTATCAAAGCTCTATCTCATTTTTTGCAATGATGACTTCACTGGTGCATGCTGTTTTTCCATCCACCGTACCGAGCGCATCAAATTTGGATATGCCTCGTTTGGATCGCGTTAGGTTTACGCTAATCAGTAGCTGATCGCCTGGAATCACCTGTTGTTTGAATCGGGCTTTATCGATACCCGCCAACAGGTATAGAGTCTCTTCACTGGGGTAGCCACCCAGACTCTTGAACGCATGTAGTGCGCAAGCCTGCGCCATGGCCTCAAGAATAAGCACACCAGGAAAAATAGGAGATTGCGGAAAATGTCCGGTGAATATAGGTTCGTTGAAGCTTACGTTTTTGATCGCTTTCAGTGCTCCTTCAGGGTCGTAACTGAGCACTCTATCGATAAGCAAAAACGGGTACCGATGTGGCAGATATTTCAGTATTTCTCTAATATTCTCCTGACCACCATTCTCCTGACCACTATTTTTTTGACCTGCGTCGTCTTGACCTTCCAACTTCGATTCCGCCCTATTATTATTCATTGTGTTTCTCAAGTCGCCTAACGCGCTTGAGCAGCTCATTCAGCTTTGACAATATGACAAAGCTGCGTTTCCATTCACCGTTAGTTTGTAATGGCATCCCAGAGCCGTAACGACCAGGTTTTTTTATTGATTGTGTCACGTATGAGGTCGCGTTCAACACAACATTATCTACTATTTCAAGGTGACCGACGATGTTACAGGCCCCACCAATTTGACAATTGGCACCTATACGAGTGCTGCCTGCAATGCCAACACACCCGGCAATGGCGGTATTCTCGCCAATTCGCACGTTATGGGCAATCTGTATTTGGTTATCGAGCAATACACCATCGGCAATTGATGTGTCCTCAATAGCACCTCGATCAATCGTGGTGTTTGCTCCGATATGCACTTTGTTGCCAATGACCACTCGTCCGGTTTGATGGATAGGCAACCATCCCTTATCGTAGGCAAATCCAAAGCCTTCTGCTCCGATAACCGCACCGCTTTGAATACGTCCATACTCACCGATGCGGCAATCGTCGTACACCGTTACACCAGAGAATAGGCGTGTATGGGCGCCGACGCTAACATTTTCTCCAAGTATGCAATGTGCTCCGACAACAACGCTATCGCCAACCATGGCATGTGCACCAACAACACAATGCTCGCCAACCGACGCACTGGTGCTTATAGTTGCTGTTGGGTCTATACACGCAGTGGTTGCAATGCCTGCAGGTGGTTCTGTTTCGGGGGTCAACAACCAAGAGGCTCTTGCGTAGCTGGCGTACGGGTTATCAGATACCAGGTAATTGCCTGAAACATGTTTGGCCAGTGCGGGCGGCACAATGACAGCACCTGCTCTGCTGGCAACCAGTTGTTCTGTGTATTGGGCACTTACTACAAACGACAATTCGTTAGCGGTTGCGCTCGCGATAGGAGCCATCCTGCTCACTTCATGAGCGGCATCGCCATGCAGCTCTAACTTAAGTGCATTCGCAAGATCAGCTAATTTCACCGTTGGTGTCTCACACAGCGAAAATGGATCAGGTAGAGAAAATTATTGGTTTGCTGATTGTAAACGCTGATTTTCCCTGACCAGGCTCTCCAGTATGCGTTCGGTGACATCGATACGTTTGGCTGCGAACAACACACCATCACTGACAATCAAATCATACTCATGGGTTTTACCAAATCGTGCGATGGCTTCCAGCACCTGAATACGCACTTTCTTGAATTCGTTATTCTTCTGAATATTCAGTTCTTCGCGGAAATCCTGTTCGGAACGTTTAATGCGTCGCTCCAACCCGCGAGATTCACGATCGAGCCGTATTTGTTCAGCTTCGGGCAGTTCCAGGCTATTATCATTGAGTTTAGCGGTGAGCTCGGCCAGCTGATCTCTCTGCTCTTTCAGAGCAGCCTGCCTTGGCGCGAATTCTGTTTCGAGCCGCTGCTCTGCTTCGACCGCTTGAGGAGCCTTGTCGATAAGGTAAGGAATATCAACAAACCCTATGCGCGAGAGTGCCGCACCGTTACCATCAGTTGTATCGGCACTCACTGCCGAAACACCAAATAGCACACTAAAACAAAGCACAGCAAAACATCGTGTACCAAAACATCGCGTACCAAAACGTCGCGCACCAAAAAATGCACCAAACCGCAACCAAGTCAAAATCAGACGCGGCGATCGAAATGTCTTATCAATAGCACTGTTCAAAATTTCACCCTTATGCGGCCTATTAGCCTTGTATGGCATTTTAATCCCATCCCTAGAAAAGGGAACCTATGGTGAAGTCGAAATCCCTCAGACTGTCTCCCGGTTTATCGTTATAGGGTTTCGAGAGGGCAAAAGTCAATGGTCCGACCGGAGATAACCACACAAATGCGACACCATAGGACGCTCGAAACTCGTCTGCGTCAAAATCGTCGAAATTTCTATAAACATTACCAAAATCGGTGAATAAGCTAAAGCGCGTTGCACCAGGCTCTTCAACAAATGGCGGCGGAAAGATCAGCTCGAACGTGCCCAACGTACGAAAATCACCGCCAGAGGCATTGCCCACTGAATCTCTAGGCCCCAGTGTGCCAGTTCTGTAGCCTCTTAAGGTGCGAATCCCACCTGCAAAGTATCTTTTGAAAAAAGCGACGTTTTCAAAGTCACCATAGCCTGCACCACCATCAATTTGCAAGGTGGTCGAGAATGTATACCGCTCTGTGAGTGGGTAGAAGTACTCAAAACCGTAGCCAGCTTTAAAATACGTAATATCACTGCCCGGAACGCTGACATCAACAGTAAATCGATTTACAAATCCGCTGGTGGCGAACACCGTTCTATTACGTGTATCGAATGAAAAGCCAAAGTTGAAATTCCAAAGATCATAAGTGTCGCCATTACCGTTAACAGTGTCACCATCACCGACTATCAACAAGCCGTCTTCATCTACCGGGGGAATGATTTCGTCAAATTCCGCGTTTTCCCCTGAAATAAATCTTCGTATATATGCCGGTGTAGATTCGGTTTCACCAATCTCTGTTCGCTCGTAACCTGCACCCACTCTAAAAGTTGAAAATTCACTCAACGGTACGCCAAAATTTACGCTGGCACCACGATTGTTACTCAAGTAGGTAGTGCGTACTTCCGCGTTTGACGTATCAGTCTCGGATATAAATGCGCGTACTGTGCGGCTTATGCCATCATCGGTAAAATACGGGTCTCGAATAGACAACGACAGTTGCCTTGTGGTGTCTGATCTGTCAAAAGCGAACTGCATACTCTGCCCGGTACCAAATAGATTTTCTTGCGAGAACGCAAGATTAATTGTTGCCCCATCGCTTCCCAAACCAAAACCCGCACTAAATGAACCTGAAGGGCCTTCGGTTACATTGACTTCCAAATCCACCTGGTCATCACTGCCTGGTACACGCGGGGTACTGATACTGACACTTTGCATAAACGCCAATCGCTGCAATCGAATTCTCGAGCGATTAACCAGTGCGGGAGAGAACCGGCTACCTTCAAACTGACGCATCTCTCGCCTTAATACCTCATCACGCGTTTTGTACTGGCCAGTAAATACAATTCGTCGCACGTACACACGCTTGCCCGGGTTAACCAGAAACGTTAAACCAACATCTTTGGATTCATCGTTAATGTCCGGTATGACCTCCACCTCAGCGAATGCGAATCCGTCTTGTCCAAGTCTGTCTGTAATTGCATTGCTACTACGCACGATATCTTTACGCGCAAAAACACCGCCCTTTTCAACTTCGATAAGATCAAGAAGCTCTTGTTTCGGAATATCGAGCTGACCTGTTAAGTCTACATCGCGAACCGTGTAGCGCTCACCTTCATCAATATTGATAACGATGAATATGTCGCGCTTATCTGGTGATATGGATACTTGTGTCGAAACCACATCGAATCGGGTGTAACCGCGGTCAAGGTAAAACGAACGAAGCGTCTCAATATCGGCGGCCAGCTTTACCTGGGAGTATTCATCACGTGTGCTAAACGGGTTAGGCGTGTACTCGGCCGAGATCAATAAATCTACAAGCTCTTCTTCGGTGTAGGCTGTATTACCAACAATATTGATATGCTGGATTTTTGCGATTGCGCCCTCAACAATATCGATATCAAGTGCGACTCGATTACGGTCCAGCTCTTTAACGTCGATATCAATTTGGCTACCATAGTTTCCGGCACTGAAATACACGCGTCGTAATTCACGTTCGACTGTTTCGAGCAAAGAACGGTTATAAACTCGACCCAGCGCAATATCTGCCTGTCGCAATGAGGCTTGTAGTTCATCCGTTGGTATTTTCTGATTACCATCGATGCTAATACTGCCGATTGAGGGTCTTTCAACCACTTCTACAACCAACACATTTTCATCTCGTCGTTTTATGACAACGTCACTGAATAATCCAGTGTCATAAAGTGCGCGCAGTGCTCTTGCACCGTCGCGGCTTGAATCAAAATTATCTCTGGTACGAACCGGCAAGTAGTTAAGTATGGTACCCAGATCAATACGCTCGTTGCCCTCAACAATAATATCGGCAACCACGAATTCAGTCGATTGCTGAGCGTGAAGTGGTGCGCAGAGCAGAAAAACCAGAACGCCAACAAAACAGGCTAAAGATCTGCTAAGCACAATAAACTTCAAAATAAATGAATCAATCAGGCTCATTGGAACAACCGCCAGATATCGTTGTAGAAAGCCAGAAACATTAACCCACCCAGCAATACCAGACCAAACTGCTGACCAACAATCTGAATGCGCTCTGAGACGGGTTTGCGGGTGATCGCCTCAACGGCAAAATACACCAGATGCCCACCATCGAGCATGGGTATAGGCAACAGATTCAGCACTGCAAGGCTGATGCTAATCATGGCAATAAAATTAATATAGTGGTCAATGCCAATCGAAGCAGACTGACCGGCAAACTGAGCAATACTGATCGGGCCACTGATGTTGTCCAATGAAGCCTGGCCAGTGACCAGTTTCGCAAGCATGCTCAGTGTCAAGCGGGTCATATCCCAAGTGCGCTGAATGGCTTTAATAAAGGCGGTACCCAGTGGATACTGAACGGTGGTGCGAACCTTTTCGAACAACTCAGCCGACTGGTTTTCGCTGACACCAACGCGGCCTATTGTTTCACCGTTAACCTCAACCGCCGCTGGCGTGATGTTCAGCTCTATTTGTTGACCATCACGATCGACAACCAATGCAAGAGGTTTGTCTGCGCTGGGTCGTACAGCATTAACAAAATCAACCCAGCTACTGATGTTTTCACCATCGATAGATAAAACCCGATCACCAGCCAGCATGCCGGCACTGGCTGCCGCGCCGTCAGCAATTACGGTGCCTATAACCGGCTCAATTTCGGGATACCACGCACTGAAACCCATTTTGGCAACAGGGTCACCGGACTCTTTCAGTACATCCAAACCAGCTAGTTTTAGTTCGCGAGTCGTTCGTGAACCAGATGCAGTTTCAACTTCGATAAGAGCGGGTTCGCTAACGTGCAAACTGGCATCAAGCAACTCCAGGCGAGCATCATTCCATGATGGTGTCGGGGTACCGTTTATGGATATCAGACGGTCCTCAGTTTGAAAACCACCGTCAGCTGCCGGCGTTCCAGGCGTAATGGAACCAAGCAGTGGTGCAACCCCACTGATGCCTATCATTAGAACCAGCCAGTAGGCTGCTATGGCAAGTATAAAGTTAGCCAGGGGCCCAGCTATGACAATGGCAACTCTTGCCCACAGTGGTTGGCGGTTGAATGCACGATGGCTTTCTTCTGAAGATACCGTATCAACACGCTCATCCAACATTTTAACGTAGCCGCCGAGCGGAATGGCGGCGATCGTAAATTCGGTTCCGTCGACCTTGCCTACACGGGTGTAAAGCGACTTTCCCATGCCAATAGAAAATTTCAACACTTTGACACCAACTTTTCGGGCAACCCAGAAGTGACCGAATTCGTGGATAGCGATGAGTATGCCCAACGCGATCAAGAAGGCAAAGACGTTGAATGCTACGTTGCTGAACATGTAAACATTGATTCTTTAGGAGCTTAGTGCGCGCAGTTTATCGAGTTTTGAGCTAGCCAGAATTCTTGCTTCTGTATCTGCTTCAATGATAGTGGTCAAATCGACTGCCGGGGAAATTTTTGCGTATTCCAATGTATCTTCCACAAGCTGGGCGAGTTGTAAAAATGATACAGATCCGGCGAGAAACGCTTCTACGGCAATTTCATTCGCTGCATTTAGCACCGTTGGAGCTGTGCCGCCCGTTTGCATTGCCTCATACGCAAGTCGTAAACAAGGAAAGCGTTCGAGGTCCGGCGCTTCAAAGTGCAGACCTGCTAATTCAGTAAAATCCAACGGTGTTACACCCGATTCAATACGCTCTGGCCAGGCAAGCGCATGCGCGATAGGTGTGCGCATATCAGGACGCCCCAGCTGGGCTAGAACGGAACCGTCACGGTATTGAACCATGGAGTGAATAACACTCTCTG
Organism: uncultured Granulosicoccaceae bacterium; assembly: GCA_938045275.1. Taxonomy (GTDB): domain Bacteria; phylum Pseudomonadota; class Gammaproteobacteria; order Granulosicoccales; family Granulosicoccaceae; genus Granulosicoccus. The sequence continues at coordinate 7,688 of CALIMV010000200.1, read as the reverse complement.
GATGGATTAGTACATCAATTTCATTCAATTCCAGTGAAAATAAAGTGCAGGCTTCTATCACCTCCAACCCTTTGTTCATTAGTGTTGCTGAATCGATGGAAATCTTCGGACCCATACTCCAGTTCGGGTGCTTGAGTGCTTGTTGCGGCGTTACAACACGAAGCTCATCAATTGAACAATTACGTAATGGACCACCGGAGCCGGTTAACAATATTTTTTCTATCCCAGCATCACTATTGCTCAAAGAATGATCAGACATGCATTGAAATATGGCATTGTGCTCACTGTCGGTCGGCACAATAAGCGCTCCAGAGTCAGCTGCATGCTGCATTAACAACGAACCACTCATCACCAGGGCTTCTTTGTTAGCCAACACGACTCTTTTACCGGAACTTGCCGCCGCCAGCGTGGAATTTAATCCAGCTGCGCCAACTATGGCAGCAACAACGATATCGACGTCATCGGCGCTGACACTGGCGCACAAAGCATCGTTACCCTGCAATACTTCTGTATCCAAACCGGCCTGTCGGCATTTTTTCTGGAGATGTTCTGCCGCCTGAGCATCCTGCATAATCGCAAGTGCAGGCCGACACATTTCACACTGACGAAACATGGCCTGCACACTAACGTTTGCGCTTAATAGATGTACCTGGTAACGCTCCGGATTTCTGCCGATAACATCAAGCGTACTCTGCCCAATAGAGCCAGTTGAACCTAATATGGCGACCGATTGAATCTGGCTCACATCCATACCCAGAAAAACGCAAACACTGGTACGGCAGCTATGACGCCATCAATACGATCTAGTACGCCACCATGACCTGGCAGCAGTTGTGAGCTGTCTTTCATCCCTGCGGCGCGCTTTAATCTGCTCTCAAACAAATCACCAATGACAGAGAAAGCCGCTGCAAACAACGTTGCAATAAGCAGTTTGAATGCACTTCCATCTGGCCACTCTGCCAGCCCAAGTGCCAACACAAATAACACCGCCGAGCAAGCCAATCCGCCGTACACACCTTCCCATGTTTTACCTGGACTGATCAGTGGGGCTAATTTGCGTTTTCCGAATTGCCGCCCTGTGAAGTACGCGCCGATGTCCATCACCCAAACCACTGCCAATGCATACAACAGTAACCAACTCGACGCCACAGGCGCGTGACTGCGTAAGTATTGTATTGACATTGCAGCGATGGGCAATACCAGCACACCCACTAACAACCAGGCGACATTAGTTTTATTGACTGAAGGCAAAACAGGATTCAAATAAAACTGCACTGGAATACTGAACCAGAACAGAAAACCTGCCAGCATTATCCAGCGAATGCCAGAATCAACTAATGGAGAATGCATTGCAATGAGTGATATAACGCCAACAACAATAGCGAAAGCTGTTTGAGCATGTTCATTGTTGACACCGCACAGGCGACCCCACTCCCATGCCGCAGCGGCAACGATAAGCGAGATGGCAAATCCGAACACAGTTGGCGATGCAAGAACAAGCAGCAGTGCAAACCCGGCAAGCAGCACCAGCGCTGTTACCACTCTTTGTTTAAGCATGTTTATCAGCTACCTGTTCGCCAGTTTTACCAAAGCGGCGTTGCCGCCCTGCATAAAATGTCAATGCATTCTCCAGATCATCATCGCTAAAGTCCGGATACAGTACGTCGGTAAAATAGAGTTCGGTATAGGCCAATTGCCACAACAAATAGTTGCTGATACGTTTTTCGCCGCCAGTTCTAATAAATAGATCGGGGTCGCTCACATTCGTCAGAGAGACAGCTGAAGAAAATTTTTCTATGCTGATATCGTCCGGCTCCAAATCACCCTGTTTAACCGACAGTGCAAGCTTTTTTGCAGCCTCTACAATGTCCCAGCGACCACCGTAATTAACAGCAATGTTCAATTGCAGGCCTGTGTTGTTTTCGGTAGTTGATTCGGCAGTTAACATCTCGCTTTGTAATTTGTCGGAAAAAGCTGTCCGCTCACCGATAAAAGTCACACACACGTTGTTTTCGTTAAGCTTGCTGACTTCACTTTTCAGGCCGCGCAGAAAAAGGTCCATCAACAATCCGACTTCCTGTTCCGGTCGCCCCCAATTTTCACTGGAGAAAGCAAATAATGTTAGTGCATCAATTCTGCGCCGAGCACAGGATTCGACAATATCTCGGGTAGTTTGAAACCCTGCCTGATGTCCCGCAGCTCGGGGCAAACCACGATTCTGCGCCCAGCGCCCGTTGCCATCCATAATGATGGCAACATGCTTGGGCATCGTTGAATTAGCAGTACTCATACGTATATGTTTGTTGGCGAGGCTTTAAAAAAAACGGTTGTCACACCTCCATCAAGTCTGCTTCTTTCTTATCCAACACTGAGTCTATTTCGGCAATGGCCGCATCGGTGAGTTTTTGCACTGATTCCTCACCTTTGCGAAGCTCATCTTTTGAAATTTCTTTTTCCTTCTCCAGCTCTTTCAAGTCACTGTTAGCATCACGTCGAACGTTGCGCACTGCCACACGACCATTCTCAGCCTCTCCGCGAACCACCTTGACCATGTCGCGACGTCGCTCTTCTGTCATTGGCGGCACGGGAACCCGAATAACTGTTCCTGCGGTGTTTGGATTCAGACCCAAGTCTGAATCGATAATCGCTTTTTCAATGGCGGCAACCATCGGCGGTTCCCACGGTGTCACTGTAAGTGTACGTGCATCGTCCGTTTTGATATTAGCCACCTGGCTCAATGGCGTTTCCGAGCCGTAGTAATCAACTTTTATATGTTCTAATAAACTCGGATGAGCACGACCCGTACGCATGCGCGACAACTCGCCTTCCAGAGATTCAACACTTTTTGCCATACGTTGTTTTGCGTTTTTTAGTATATCGTCGATCATAATCTTACTCTCAACCTGTTCGTATTCTTAACTAACTGTAGTACCAACATTTTCACCCATCACTAATCGCATAAGATCACCGTTTTCATTCATATTAAATACTTTAACCGGCAATTTGTTGTCTCTGCATAAAACAATAGCGGTGGTGTCCATAACATCTAATTTTTGCTGAATGGCATCATCAAAACTGATTTGATCATAACGCATCGCATCAGCATGTTTCATAGGATCTTTATCGTATATGCCATCCACTTTGGTGCCTTTGATCATAACGTCTGCGCCAACTTCGACGGCCCGCAGACTAGCCGCAGAATCGGTGGTGAAAAAAGGGTTACCGGTGCCCGCTGCGAACAATACTATTCGCCCTTTTTCAAGATGACGGACTGCGCGGCGACGAATGTAGTCTTCACAAACGTTGTTGATGGGTAGCGCAGACATAACGCGACAATAGGCACCGGTTTTTTCAATGGCATCTTGCATTGACAAACAGTTGATGACGGTAGCGAGCATACCCATATGGTCGCCGGTCACACGGTCCATACCAGCCTCTGCCAAACCTGCGCCTCTGAATATATTTCCACCACCAATGACAATAGCGACTTCAACACCAATATCGCTAACCGCTTTCACGTCTTCAGCCATTTTTCTTATATAAGCTGGATCGATTCCGTAGTCCAAATCGCCCATCAAAGCCTCACCACTAAGCTTGAGCAATATTCTTCTAAAAATGGGGCGGACCACTTGGCTCATCGACTTTTTTACCTGATTCTTGTTATTTAAATGTTTGTTACCTGAATGACTGATATAAAAAAGCCGGGCATTGCCCGGCTCTGGTTGTCATACAAAAAATTGTCTAAATCCAAGCCCTCGTAAAATCCACGTTGATCGAGCTTATTCCCCTCGAACTTGAGCCATTACTTCCTCGGCGAAGTTCTCGACTTTCTTCTCAATTCCTTCGCCAACCTCAAGACGATAAAATGCCGTTACTGTAGCACCAGCCGCTTTTAAAACCTTTTCTACCGATTGATCAGGGTCTTTAACGAATGGTTGTCCGACTAAGGTAATGTCGGCCAGGTATTTGCGCATTCGACCAGCGACCATCTTTTCAATGATTTCCTCAGGTTTACCACTTTCCGCCGCTTCAGCCATCAGGATGGCTTTTTCTTTTTCCAGCATTTCCGCTGGTACCCCTGACTCATCAATGCAGTGGGGGTTGTTAGCTGCAACGTGCATGGCGATATCTTTGGCCACACTCGCATCACCGCCATTTAGCTCAGTGACAACACCAATTCGTCCACTGTGCGAATACTGGGCAAGTTGGCCACCAGCACTGCTACCGGTTTCAAAACGACGTACCTGTATATTCTCGCCAATTTTTGCAACCAGCTCTTTGCGTACTTCTTCAACGGCTCGCCCATCGATTTTGATGTCATCAACCGTTGCGGGCTGATCATCAAGAACGGCCTGAGTTACTGCACTTACAAAGCCAATAAAGTCTGCCGATTTAGCTGCAAAATCGGTCTGGCTGTTGATTTCTACGATAGCAAATCGTTTTCCATCGTCGGACAGCTTAATTTCAACAACACCTTCAGCAGCCGTGTTGCCCGATTTTTTATCGGCTTTCGCCAAACCGGTGATACGCATTTGTTCAATTGCAGCTTCCATGTCACCGCCAGCTTCCGTTAGTGCTTTTTTGCACTCCATCATGCCGGCGCCAGTGCGCTCGCGCAGCTCTTTAACCATCGGCGCGCTAATCTTCATTTTGATTATCTCCAAATATCTATTGTTTAGCTGGGGGCAACTTAGCTGGGGTCGCTAGCAGGTGCTGAAGAAGCCGCGTCGGTCGCTGCATTGTTCACCATAACTTCAGCTTCGGCTTTTGCGGCAGCCTCAGCATCGGTTGAAGCTTCAGCTGCAGGCGCTGCAGCAGTTTCAGTCTCAGCCACTGTAGTAGGCTCATTTGCAGCAGCTTCCGTTGCAGCAGGAGCGGCTTCAGGCTCAGCAGCAGCAACCACTTCTTCCATGTTCCCAGATGCTCTTTTGCCATCCTGCACAGCGCTGCTCATCGCCCTGACATAAAGCTGAATGGCACGAATAGCGTCATCGTTACCCGGCACGACATAATCAACACCGTCAGGCGTGTTGTTGCTGTCGACAATGGCCACAACAGGAATGCCTAGTTTATTGGCCTCCGCTACGGCAATACGCTCATGGCCAACATCGACAACAAACAATGCATCTGGGAGTCGTTCCATGTGCTTGATTCCGCCCATGGTTTTTTCTAGTTTTTCGTGCTCTCGCGTTAGACCAAGGGCTTCTTTTTTGCTCAGACGATCAAATCCACCGTCACCCATCATGGTTTCGAGTTCAAGCAAACGCTTAACGGATACCTTTACGGTTTTGAAGTTGGTCATCATGCCACCAGACCAGCGTCGGTTGACATAAGGCATATTGCAGTCGGTTGCCGCTTCTTTGATAGCATCGCGAGCCGCGCGTTTGGTGCCTACAAACAACACACGCCCATTCTTGCTGGCAATTTTGCCAAGAAAATTGGCAGCATCGTTCAACGCGGGCAAACTGCTTTCGAGGTTAAAAATATGAATGTTATTGCGTTCACCATAGATGTATTGCGCCATCTTGGGTGACCAGTATCGGGTTTGATGCCCGAAATGAACGCCAGCCTCTAGCATCTGGCGCATGGTAACAGTAGCCATAATTGTGTCCTGTATTGGGTTTGGCCTCCGCAAATCGACCCTAGCAGACCATGGTTAATCAGAACTAACAGAGCGTTTTTGAACGCGATGAGTCAACTGGACTCTCTGCTAGCAACCTGACAGCCACGGCACCCGGCTGGGCCTGGTTGATTTGCGTGTGAAATTCTGGAGCTCAAAAAGTGCACCAGACAGCCAACCTTTATAACACAAACGGGGCCAGCACGGTACACTAGGTTGCTTTAGACACTGTGTTTTCTCAAGATTTATATGTCCATCAAGCTTAAAAGCCCCGAAGATATCGAAAAAATGCGCATTGCCGGGCAATTGGCTAGCGAAGTACTCGATCTAATTACTGAACACGTGGTCCCGGGGGTGACTACGGATGAGCTCAATACGATCTGCCACGACCATATTGTCAATGTGCAAGGTGGTGTACCAGCCACGCTCGGATATCGTGGATTCCCGAAGTCAATTTGTACATCGATTAACCAGCAGGTGTGTCACGGCATTCCAAGTGACCGCGTTTTGAAAAAAACCGACATAGTGAATATTGATGTTACGGTCATAAAAGACGGGTATTTTGGCGACACCAGCCGTATGTATTACGTAGGTAAACCACAACCTCATGCCCAGCGTTTGTGCGAAGCAGCCTATGAATCCATGGTTCGCGGCATCAAAGTGGTACGCCCGGGAGCGACCCTTGGCGATATCGGATATGCCATTCAAAGCTACGCCGAAGCCGAGCGCTATTCCGTGGTTCGTGAGTACTGTGGTCACGGCATTGGCACCAGTTTTCATGAAGACCCGCAAATACTGCACTACGGAAAATCGGGTAAAGGCCTCGAGTTGAAAGCCGGCATGACGTTCACCATTGAACCAATGATCAATCAAGGCAAGCGACACACCCGATTGCTCGCAGATGAATGGACCGTGGTCACCAAAGACCGCAGCCTCACCGCCCAATGGGAGCATACTGTTTTGGTCACGGACGATGGCTACGAGCTGCTCACACTTGCGCCGGGTAAAACCTTGTAATTCGACCCCATACGATTAACATTACACACACAGTATTCGAATGGTTTTATTGAAAATCGGTCGCCCATGAGCACTTTGCCTTCAGACGCAATTAGCGTCGACTTCTCCTCTATTAAAGCCAAGCTCACGGCCGAGCCTAACAATACGAAAGCGTGTAAAAAAGCAATTCAGCAGGGCCGCGATACGATATACGAAGCTCATACTCGCGGCGCTACAGCCGCACAATTGTTAAAGTGGCAAACCGATGTCACTGACTTGGTCTTGACCCATTTATGGCAATCCCAGGGCGAAAAATTTGCCGATATGGAAATAATCGCTGTTGGTGGCTATGGTCGTGCAGAACTGCACCCACATTCAGACATTGATATAAGCATTCTACTCAGCAAGCCTGCTACTGATAAAGAAGCGGCAGACTTGAGCGCCTGGGTGACCCAACTTTGGGACCTGGGTTTGGATATTGGCCACAGTGTACGCACCGTGGAAGAGTGTAAAGTCGCGGCCGTTGACGATATAACGGTTATAACCAACTTGATGGAATCTCGACTGTTGTGCGGGAGTGGCGAGCTTTACAAGCAGATGCGCAACATTACTGCCCCACACACTATGTGGCCATCGCCAGCTTTTTTCGACGCGAAAATGGTGGAACAGGAAAACCGGCACAGTAAATTTCAAACCAATGCGTATCGCCTGGAGCCCAATGTGAAAGAAAGCGTTGGTGGTTTGCGTGACATTCAGACCATCTCGTGGGTATGCCAACGTCAATTCGGCACACGCGATTTAAACGACTTGGTGACCCATGAATTACTCACTCAAGCTGAATTTGACGGCTTGATTGAAAGCCTTGAACTGTTGTGGAAAATTCGTTACCTGCTACATCACTATAGCGGCAAGCGTGAAGACCGCTTATTGTTTGATCGCCAACGCGAAATTGCGCATGCCTTCGGCTACACACAAGACGAAAACAACCAGAATATAGAACAGTTAATGCAGTCGTATTATCGCAGCGTAATGGAGCTGCAGCGCCTAAACGATATTATTCTACAAGGCATCG
>CALIMV010000199.1 GCA_938045275.1 uncultured Granulosicoccaceae bacterium | reverse complement strand
ATAAATAGCTTAAAAGAGCATTGCGCAGTATCAAAAATGTTGCGCCAATCAGGCACCAAGGTGACCGAAAACTGGATCGTAAACGATCAGCAATACACAGTGTAACCTTCACATAATTTCAGGGGCGGAAACGTAGCGGTGATTGCGCAGATATTTACTGTCACCGCACCGGTCTTTTGTATCGTCGCGCTGGGCTATTGCTGGGCGAAATGGCAACAATCATTCCATACCGAAACACTCACCAACCTGGTGGTCAAGTTAGCCACCCCGTGCCTTGTGTTCACTACACTAACCAAATTTGACCTTGGGCTTAAGACTATCAGCGTTATGGCATTCGCCGCGGCTTGTGCGCTACTGCTATCTGCCCTAATAGGTACAATCGTTTTAAGAATATCTGGCCTGCCACTGAGCACCTATCTGGCTTCTTTGATGCACCCCAACACAGGCAACATTGGCCTGCCTTTAGTGTTTATGGCCTTTGGTGAACAGGGTTTGGCTCTGGGAGTCGCCTATTTCATTGTGATATCAATTTCCCAATACACGATTGGCTATGGTCTTTCAGCTGGCACGCTGTCACTGAAGCGCCTACTGCAACAACCTTTGATCTATGCAGTCTTAATCAGCATTACTGTAGTTGCCATCGACTTTCAGGTTCCGGTTTGGATAGCGAAAACAACAGAGCTTCTTAGCGGCATAGTTATACCAGCATTGTTAATGGTGCTGGGATACTCACTGGCACAATTAAAAATCAGCGATTTACGAATCGCATTCTACCTTGCTACTGTGCGCTTGATTATGGGCTTGGTGGTAGGCACAATTCTTATCGTGGTTTTAGGGCTCAAAGGTGAACCTGCGGGTGTGGTTTTCTTAATGTGTATTATGCCCATCGCTATTTTCAACTTCGTTTTCGCTAAACATTTTAATCGCTCACCGGATACTGTTGCAGGCGTCATCGTTACCTCTACCCTGCTCGTATTTACGCTACTACCAGCGTTGGTTTGGATGGCGATCAAAATTTCACAGAGTGATTCAATACCAAGGCTCTATTTTTGAACAAAGTGCTGCAACTATTTCGCAAAGGATACTGACGTGAATAAAAACAAGACATTAAATATCGCCATAGCAGGTTTCGGATGGTGGGGCCAACATATGGCGAAGCACCTAAAAGACAACAGCCGATTTTCTATCGCAGCAATCATTGAGCCAGACGATGCTCGAGCGAACGAGATTGCAAACGCTGGATTAAACAGACTGACCAGCATCGATCAAGCGCTTGAAAATGCAGATATCGAAGGCTTTATATTAACCACACCAAATACCCTGCATGAACAGCAAGTGGTACAAATTGCTAATGCTGGTCGACATGTCTTTTGCGAAAAACCACTAGGACTAACAGGAGACAGCGCAAAACGGTCTGTCGCAGCGTGCGAATCAGCAGGGGTTGTGCTTGGCATCGGCCACGAGCGTAGATTTGAACCTGCCATGCAACAGGTACTGCAAATGATTGGCGACGATTCGCTCGGAACCGTCATGCATGCAGAAGCCGCTTTTAGCCACGATAAACTTATCGCTGTAAAAAGTGGTGACTGGCGTACATTAAAAGAAACTGCACCAGCTGCGGGCATGACGGGCATGGGCATTCATCTAACCGATTACTTTATTGCCGCGTTTGGGCAAGTCAGTACGGTTCAAGCGTTAACGGCCAATCGAGTTTTAGATTGGGAGACCGGTGATGTCGTCACAGCACAGCTAAAATTCAAAGCCGGAATGACAGCCACGCTCAGTGCAATACTCTACACGCCACACTTTATACGCTTACATGTGTTCGGCTCAGATGCATGGGCGGAGGTTCGCAACGACACCCATCCCGATACACCCGGTGGCATTGCGGAACTGGTGGTTGCGAGAACAAACAAGCCACACGAAGTTCATCAATACGACTGGACCGATACAGTGGTGGCAAATTTGGAAGCGTTTGCCGATGCCGTTGCCGGCATTGCAGACTACCCCTATACCCATCAGCAGCTGATTCATAATATCGAAGTGTTAGAGGCAATCGCACAATCGGCTGAGACAGGAAAAACCATTCATCTTTAACCATAAACAGGTGAGCTAAATGACACAAATTGTCGGCTTCGTAGGATTAGGTGTTCTCGGTTCAGCCATCGCCCAAAACTTTGTTTCCGGCGGACTTAGCGTCGTCGGATTCGACGTATCCGAGCACGCTTGCGAGAAAGCACGAAACATTGGCGTAACGGTGCTCGACACCCCTGCCCAACTGTCTGCCCAATGCAGTGTTGTTTTTACATGCCTGCCAAATGCACAGGCTTTACATAGCGTCCTACATGACGAACAAGGACTTTTGCAATCAAACACCATGGGGCAATGCATTGTTGAGATGTCCACGTTATCAGTTGCAGATAAAACACAGTTTGCCAACGCATGCGAAGAACACAATCGAATACCTATCGATTGCCCTGTCAGCGGAAATCGTATCATGGCTCTGAACAAGAAACTAACTGCCTTTTTTAGCGGAGATGAATCTAAATATAAACAATTACAAGCAGTCCTTGATTTAACTTGCAGCAAAACACACTATGTCGGTGAATTCGGTAACGGTATTAAAGTTAAGTTGTGTGGCAACATACTTAATCTAGTACATAACAGTGTGGCAGCTGAGGCGATGGTTCTTGCAATGAAATCCGGCCTCGACCCAAAAATGTTTCACAACGTCATCTCTGGCAGCGGTTCCAGTTCTGCGATGTTTGAAGTCAGAGGTGCGCTAATGGTAGAAGAAGATTATAAAAAAGAAGGTATGAACCTCTCGGTGCCGCTAAAAGACGCAAAAATCATCTCCGATTATGCAGCCGGCCTATACTGTCCAATACCAATCTATCAGGTAGCGCTGCAAAATTACTACGCTGCAGCGGCCCAAGGGCATGCCGATGAAGACGCTGCGACGGTGTGTCAAGTTATGGAACGCGCAGCGAACTTGTCTCGCACTTGAATAAACCCACAGGCGCCTAGCCTCTAACCCTCAACGGTATGAGACACTATAAGTTCGCCAAACTAATTTTCAGCAGTTTATGCTAACCGGAGAACCCAATGGCTATCAGACAAAAAACCACCATTAGTGCAACCATTACTGGTGAGAGTCCTTCGCATTCTTTATCCAATTGCAGCGTGCGTGATGTCAATTTTGCAATTGATGAACCCATTGAGCGTGGAGGAACCAACCTTGGCCCTTCCCCTACCGAAACCGCAGTTGCAGCACTGATTGGCTGCACAAATGTTATTGCCAACAAATGCGCAGAAAAGCTCGGTATCGACATTGGGCATCTGCACATAGAAGCCACTTACAGTTTGGACCGACGCGGTGTTATGCTAATGGAAGAAATCGACGTTCCCTTTCCAAAAATCGTTCTAAATATAGTCGCTGATGGGTCAGCAACCGATGCTGAGCTTCAAAATGTTTCAACAGAGCTCAACAAATACTGTGCAGTATCAAAGGTGTTTAGAGCGGCAGGTACTGTCATTGAAGAGAATTGGTCTCGCGCGTGAGTGGCAAGCCGTTTTTGACAAGGTACAGTATTTTTTCTGAGAACATTCTCGAATGTTCAAATATTAACGTACAAATATAAAGAAAACCATCAATGAGTAGACTTGAAACACCTCCATTAGACTCACTTACATCAGCGCAAAAAAAAGTGCATGAGGATATTTCATCCGGGCCGCGCGGCGGTGTTTATGGCCCGCTTGGTGTTTGGTTGTGGCGTCCCGAACTTGCATCTCGCGCACAAGCCCTCGGTCGATACTGCCGATACGACAGTTCCTTGCCACCGAGATTATCAGAGCTTGCCATTTTGACCACAGCTCGTCATTGGTCTGCAGAATTCGAGTGGTTGCACCACAAGCAACCTGCACTGGATGCCGGCATTGATCCCGATATTGTTGAGGCAATTCGCCAGGGGTTAACCCCTGCGTTTTCCAATGATGATGAGCAAGCGGTGTACAATTTTTCCTTAGAACTTCAAATCAATCGGGTCGTATCAGATTCAACCTACAAAAAGGCAGTTGAGCTACTCGGTCAGGGTACTGTGGTTGATCTGGTGGGTGTATTGGGTTACTACTCTCTGATATCCATGACTATTAATGCATTTGAAATCGATGCACCAGGCTCTAACGATTTGCAATTGTAGCGGCATCGCACCTTTATATTGCGCGCTAGATATTGCGCGCTAGTTGCGCACTGGTCCTGCTATCGCAAAACCAGAGCCACAACAATCAGCACTGAGCCTAGTCTGAGGCTATAAAAAGCTCGTCAGGTACCGAATCAGCTTGCAAATCGGTATTGTTTCGAACAACATCGGCAAGACTTTGCTTATAAGTCAAACCCAATGGTTCCAGCTTATTCATCAATGTCGAGAGTTCAGCATCCCAAAGGTAGAAATTGCTGTCTGCGTCTCGAAGGTTTTCAAACTGTCTTTTCCATATTGCGTATTGCAATTCACCAAAATCACTTCCAACTACATGTGGCTCTGAAACCATTCCAACAAATGCATCCACGGCATCAACATCCTTGTAAATCGCTTTTAATCTGGCAGCGAGAGTCGATTTGCGAACACCGCTAACAGCTTCTCCTTCTGCCTCCTCACTACCCAACGCGATGGCACTGCCATTTGCGTCGAACAACGCATTGAATTCGAGTATCGCAGGGTCATTGATGGGGTCGGCTAAATCGATTGACCCATCAACTGGAAATTCTTCAGTTTGTTCACCGGTAATACCAGTAAAATTTTCAACCGCTGGTAATCCGTAGGCTACACGCAAGACGTTGTAGGGGGCTACACCGTGTTCTCGCCCACGCATGATGTCTAATACACCAAGATCGTTTATCAACTTATAACACTTGTGCATCGACTCTCCATCCAAACAGTTCTCACCGCCGCTACTCATCTGTGATGGCAACTGAAAAAGAACGCTGCGTAGTTGATTGTCGATTTGCTCGTCGTTTTTATACTGTGGCTCTGCCGCCAATCCCAGCGCAATTTGACCCACACCCAGTTTGCGAACTAAATTTGGGTTACCGTGTGCAATATTCAGAGGTACTGCAATTTCAACGACATTGTCGGCTTTTTCAATTGGAATCCCTTGTGACTCCAATTCGAAAAGCAACGACTCGTTGTAGTAACCCTGGGCGGCGGATAGCTCAATCTCGCCATGCACCATGCTGTGCGCACGATAACCGACCGTCGCAAATTCATTGCTTACATTAGGAGTTGCGCGCCGATTATGTTTGGCCTGGTCTAATTGCAGCCCGAGTGAGGGAAGAAACTCAGAATAGGTGATGTACTGTTGGGTAGCAATTACCATTTTACGCGCAGCATCAAACTTCTTTTGTTCAGGCCAGTCTGCAGGTAAAAGTGCAACTATGCGATTGTGCTCTCTGGCGAAAAGTGTTTGTGTGGCTGTAAGCCCTATGTTTTCATTTGCCCGAACGTCACCTGCTACGACTTGAACATCATCAGGATTGGGTGAGGCAAACAACATCCCTGCCTTTTCCATGTCTGGTGAGTTAGCAGCATCACCCCGTGCAGATTTGGCTGGAAGAAAATTATCAGGCAGCAGCAAAAGCGCACTGTTGTTGTCCAGGTCGTCGTCCAGTGGACCTTCTCGCAGCCATTCCAATCGCTTGTTATCACCTTCGTACACGGCCCATGCATCTATTTGGCTGCTAACCGTGTTGATCTGTTCTCTAGCCGACTTTACTCCCGTACCCGGGGCAGCTGCGCTTCGGCGTACTGTCAGGCTTTTACCAACATTTGTGAATGACTCCAGCGGGTCGTTTGAGTCCAACTCCACTTCAATTATTTCATCACTGTCTTGTCGTAACCCAATGGAGTGATCGATAAATTGGCCCCAGGTCCATGCCCATTGAGTCGCCCCCGTCTCTGAAAACAAGTTTTGAGCGCTATCAGCGAAAATCCGGTTACTGATATAGCGAGCATTGGGTCCTTCGACAGGCTTCGAAATACCATCTGCGTACCAGGCAGGCGTTAATCTTCTGTATTCGGATTGGTATTTGCCTGAACGTCTCCGATCATTCCTTCTATCATCACTGACAGGTAGGTGCGTGAATACAAAGTGATTACTAGTCAGATACTCAAAATTGGAGCACACTACTAGCCAGTTATTTTTCGATAGTTATCACAACGTTTACTATCATTTTTAATAAAAACTAAAAGTTAATAACAGAAAATTCATTCTGCCGGTAGCGGGCAGCTGGCAACTAACTTTGATTAATCTGTTAACTATTTTCTATACAAACTAAGTCAACGCCTATGAACAACTTCGGTGCTAACCATTTACGAGATGATTAAAGTCTTGCGTGGTATTTCCATGAGGATAGTCAACGTCAGGAACCGGGAGATTCAACCATCGACACAGTGGCTCCCAACCGTCTTCAACGCTATGCACCAGTAATCTGTCAGAAGCTATTGTAGAGATAACCTCTTCGGTGTTGCGATTGTAGATCGCAATTGCTTGCTCTCGATCTTCAGGATGGCCATTGAACACTTGCTCTGCAACCAGCCTCTGAGCAAATCCGTTGGGATCGTCACCACGTAGAATATACTTCAGAATGGTAGCTTCGAAACTGGTCCACCAACTCTCAGCTGGACGCGTCGTCAATAACACTTTTGCTTCAGGGTACTTAACGACCAAAGATCGCCAGTAGTAAGCCGAAGGCCAATCCACGCAGGCGCGATATCCGGTAAAGAGCACATCCCAATCTGGTTCAGCACCCATTACCAGATTGAACCACTGCTCTCTTAAGTATGCATCCTTACCAACTTCGGTCATATGGTGTGTTGGACCAACACCAAGAATATTCAATGCTTTACGCATCGAATCGGTACCTGTTCGACCGAAGCCTGTTCCAATCACATTCAACGTCACCGTATTCTCACATTGCGCTTACCGCTAACCTTTCAAATCGTACACCTAAATTATAATATCGTGAGTAATAAATTATCCGTCCCCAGTAAGTCAGCGGGACGGATTTTCAGGAAAGGTAAGACTAGTTATTTTGCATTGTACGCCTGGCTTACCGCGTAGCTGTCTTCAAACCAGTTCCATAGAACAAGCTTGCCATCACTAACTTTAGCTCGAAGTGCAAAAGTGAAGTCACCGATTTCTTTTCCTGAATGCGTTGTGATGCCATTCATCTTGCCGAAAACTGCAACGGTATCGCCAGATGCAAACGCATCCGTGTTTTCCCAAGCGGTGGTTTGGAAATTTTCACCAAATATTGGAAGAAACTTCAGAATTTCTTCCTTACCGTTCCAGGGGCCTATCCATGGCATATTGCTGTCACCCTCGTTATGCCAAACCATATCGTCTGCCATAAGTGACTTTACAGTGTCCATATCGCCACTACCCACCGCACCCATAAATGCCATAACAATATCAAACGAGGCCTTACTCGTAGCATCCATTTCAGCCGCTTTCACATTCACGCTAAGCGTCAGTGCCAAAACAGCGCCAAGCAAGATTTTCAATGTGCTTCTTTTTCTCATGTATTTCTCCAAAAATAGGTGTTCGACTTAACGCCGATCTAAAAAAAATCAATTTGTATCAGTGCGTATAGCATTCCAAAACGCAAAAGCTGTTTAACAATTCGGTGTCGCTATACTTCGACCAGTAACATGGTTGTATGACTCAGTGATGAGCTGAATAAGAATTTTTAACTCCTCTTCGGTAGTTGCCGAATAGAGCATGACCAATCCTTCCCAACCTTCGTTTTTATCAGCCCAGGGATGGCGCTCGCCCCAGCCTTTTTCCTCGAGCTCCAAAGCGCGATTTAAAGGCAGCGGCGCGTGCAAACTTCCATCAGTGTGAATGTGGGCAAATTCGCGACCGGACACAATCGCTTTTGGATGCACCACAGAGACATTATCTGCCAACCACATTCCTATACCGTTAATGGAAACTATTGTTGGGCGTTCTTCCAGATCTGGAAGAGCAAAAACCAGTTGATCCAGTTTTTTATTGACTGCTTCGTTGTGTTGCACCCCAATTTGTACGTGCGGTACCTTACCGCTTGTTTTTACACGCGGTCCCTCACGTACTGGCAGAGGGGTTTTACTTAGCTTGCTTACCGAAGCCGCTGATATTGCCTGAGTATTGCACTCGGTTGATGCAATCGAGTATACAGGCACACAACAACATAAAAGAATGAAGCCAAATCCACAAACTGCGCCTAATTTCATTGTATCACCCGTGTGGTTCCAATAAATTGCAATGCATACTTTACTATGTTTACTTGCCACTCAATTGCTGTAACGCACCGGCCCAGTCTTCAACGTGGTAGGAACTGACAATTTTGCCGTCTTCAATTGTGTGAATATCAATGGTCAGTATATCGAAGCTCTTGCCCTTGCCATCGACACCGAACAAAGGACCATTGGGGGTGCCGGTTGCTCGACTTCTAACGACTACTTTATCCCCTTCCTGAATCATCTCTTGCACATCCCACTTAAGATCTGGCATTAGCTTTGCGAAAAAACCACTGACCTGGCCGACAAATTCATCACGATTTTTGTTCTTACCCGAATAGTCCCCAATACTCTCCCAGCCATTGGCTGTGCTGTTTTTGAATGCTTCCGCATGCTCCTCTGAAGCTGGATTACTTAAAAAGTCATAGAATGTTTGCACTACCGCCTTTTCATCTGCCAAGGCACTGTTCGCCATCGAACCAATCAACAACAGGGTTGACAACAGCGTCGCTCTGAACATGCTCATCTTTCTTTTCTCCTTTAAATTTTAATTAGGTTATGTCGTACACAAACAGATGATAAATGAGCTTCAATAAAATGATAAGATAGGCCAATACGATTTCACTGTTCGGATATTTTGAATTATGCTAGACGAGTTGCGACAGATTGCGATATTCGCTAAAACAGTCGACCATGGGTCTTTTCGAGCTGCGGCAAAAGCACTGCAACTATCACCGTCTGTCGTCAGCCACCATGTAGCGCAGTTGGAACAGAGCCTTGGTACTGCGTTGCTGTACCGCTCAACTCGCAATTTGGCACTGACCCCTGATGGAGAACGCTTACTTGAGTCCGCCCATGCCATGGTTGAGGCCGCAGAATCTGGGCTGCAAATTCTATCCGACCAATCCAAACAACCATCGGGTGTTCTGCGAATAACAATCCCTGCAATATTTACCCAATCAAATCTTATGGAACAACTGGCTGAATATGCACTGAAGTACCCGAAAGTGGAACTCTCATTGGATTTATCAGAGATAAGACGTGATTTGATTTTGGATGGATTCGACATAGCAATACGCGCGGGTGAGATGAAAGACAGTTCTTTAAAAGCACAAAAACTATTCCAATTCGACAGGCTACTTATAGCCTCCCCCTCGTACATCGAATCTCATCCAGCACCAGATTCACCAAGCGATCTAAAAGATTGGGATTGGTTAGATCTCGCCCCAGTTACACATATAAAACCGCAATTCCAGTGCGGACGTAAACGTCAAACGGTACAAAAAAAGAAATCACGCATAAGCGTAAACAATGCGCATGCACTGTGCCAATTATCACGAGCTGGAACAGGATTGGCCATCATACCGGAGTACTTTGCCAAACCCTTTATTGAAACAGGGGAACTCGTACATGTTTTGGCTGATTGGTCGGTGCCTGCAATCAATGTTTTTGCTGTTTGGCCATCCAATGCTCCTAAAAATGGCCTGGTTAAACATTTAATTACTTTCTTAAAAGCAAAGCAGACATCATAACAACACCGAAGTTAAAGACACACCTGTTCGAACTTATTCTTGCGACTTAATCGCGCCCTCAATTGACGAGCCTATGCAATGAAAGTTGTCTTCCACTATGAAACCGGCCCAGAATTAAGCGCTGCTCTAACAAAACTGAACCAACATGGCATTGACGTTCAGCCAATTTCAATTGAAGACCGAGATGGTTTCAATAGAAGCATGCAAGAGTGTGAAGTGTTGTGGCATGTTCTAGAACCGATTACGAGCGAGCATATAAACAATGCCCCCAAATTAAAACTGATTCAAAAAATTGGCGTGGGAGTTAATACAATCGATATTAAAGCAGCCCATAAGAGAGGCATTACCATTTGCAATATGCCAGGGACTAACACACAGGCGGTTGCTGAGATGACCTTGCTTCTGATGCTATCAACGCTTCGACGTGCACCCTATTTCGATACTCGTACGCGCCAAGGTGATGGTTGGAATCTTTCGCCTGAGCTTCAGGATTCTCTGGGCGAAGTTGCCGGTAAAACCGTTGGGTTTGTTGGTTACGGCGATATTCCAAAGCGACTGACACCAATTCTGAGATCAATGGGCGCCCAGATTCAATACACTGCGACCGCTTCGAAAAACGTTGCTGACGCCGAGTATAGAGAACTGGATCAATTGCTGAACACTGCTGATATTATTTCGCTGCATGTGCCATTAACAAGTAGCACGGAAAAACTCATCGATGCTGCAGCCTTTGAAAAAATAAAACGCGGTGCTATTTTAATAAATACAGCACGCGGCGGCGTTGTTGACCAAACCGCGTTAGTAGAGGCGTTGAAAAACGGCACACTGCGTGCCGCCGGCTTGGATGTATTTGAATCCGAGCCTGTTTCGCCGAATTGCCCACTGCTGCAATTGGAAAACGTATCGTTAATGCCTCATGTTTCCTGGCTCACTCGTGAAACGCTTGATAGGAGCATTGCCGTCGCTGTCGAAAACTGCATTCGATTGCGGGACGGTAAAGAGCTACTGCATACTGTGTCGGTCACCTAGCGCCAACCACCCACTTTCGATTATTGCCTCCCGCTTCAAGTATACAGATGGAACCGGTATTCGCTTGAGCAAGTCGAGAAGCAACAACCAAGCCCACTGTACCACTACCAACAACAAAATCGAAGTTTCTATTTACGTTGAATCCACCCTGCGCGGAGCATGAAGCCTGCCGTGATGATTCGGATAAATTAACACAAATTCTCAAGAATCGAGCTGTCAGATTTAATAATTTTTATTACTAATACTAATGGAAAAAAAAGAGGTATGCTGTGCTCGCAGACTGTTGTGATCTAGTCAGCAGGCGCGTGGCATTAGGGATGTGATAACGCATACATAATGACTTGCTAAGTCAGTGAACGATTAACTTAGCAGTCAAAACTAATAAAGCGAACGCTGACAATAGCAAGGCTAAATCATGACTACCGATCCCGAACTATTAGCACTCATCAATGCTGAAGTCGATTTTCAACGCACCACTATTAATTTAACGGCTGCGTGCAATTACATCTCGCCGCTGGTAAGTAGCGCTATGCGGCGTGAGCTTTCCAACATCCATTGCGAAGGCTATCCAGGCAAACGTTTTCATCAAGGACAACAGAACGCAGATGCCATTGAGCGCCTGGCGATAAAGCGCGCACAAACATTGTTTAATGCAGAGCACGCTAACGTGCAGCCCTACAGAGGCACTATGGCTAACGTTATTGCAAGCGTAGCAAGTGTGAAACCCGGCGGTACCATTCTCGGATTCGCTTGCGATGGAGGTGGACACTATAGTACCGGCGGTAACGTGCACTTGAATAGTCGGCTATTCAATATCGAAACGTATAACGTAGATCAAGATTCTCAACTACTCGATTACGCAGCCATTCACGCACTTGCTAAAGACCTCAAACCGCAAGCCGTAGTAGGAGGCGACACATCTTATACCGGACAATGGGATTGGTCAGTGTTAAGAGAGATTGCCGATGATTGTAACGCCGTATTAATTGCTGACGTCTCTCAAACGGCAGGTTTAATTGCAAGCAAGGTAATAAGTAATCCTTGCGAATACGCAGATATCGTCACAATGTCGACATATAAGACGCTGCGCGGCCCTCGCGCAGCGATAATTTTATGCAAGGAACCGTACAGTCAAGCGGTTGATCGAGCCGTATTTCCAGTATGCCAAGACGGCACCAATATACAAACAATCGCTGGAATAGCAGCTGCATTACACGAGGCGGCACAACCCGCTTTTCGAACTTATTGCCGTCAAGTTCTCGCTAACGCAGCTGCTCTCGCTGAAGCTTTACGGAGTTTTGGCTATAGCTTGGTTAGCGGTGGAACTCACAACCATGCATGCATGATTAATCTTAGTGACGCTCAGATGTCTGGTAACGAAGCTGCAATCGTTTTGGCAAAAACCGGACTGATCTGCAACTCAAATATTATTCCTTACGATACCGGTACGCCAGTAAATCCAAACGGACTGCGTTTAGGTACGGCGGCTGTTACTACACTGGGCATGAAAGTACAGCACATGGAACAGATCGCAATGCATACTTACCGTACACTCGAATCGGCAAACGATACAGCTGAGCTTATGAAAATCGCTAATGAAGTTGAAAAGCTGAGAAACCAATTTTCCCATTCAGAACAAAGAATGGCAGAGGCTTAGGGTATCAGAAGAACAACCACGCCCTTTTGATGTTAAATTATCAACGTACATTGGTTTGCTTTTTTTGATTAATCCAGTGATTAATTTATTGCTATTTCATACGCGTTGATCAGGCAGTTTTTTCGCCACAATGTACAAATGCAGTAAGTCTTTTCCATGACCTTGCGGCTTATCCAATACTTTCTCTTCGAATCGTCGATAAAGTTCGTCGAGAATGGCTTGCTTATCGTTAGCCGAGCGAGACTCAAGTAAACCCGCGCGAAAGGTGGTCTCAGTCCATGATCGATGCGTATTGACAAACTGGGTTGCAAATTCTGTCTTGCTTAACACACCTTGCTCATAAGAGGTACGAAACGGACAAGCTACCGTGCGAGTTTCTTGCTGATCAAGCACCAAACCTGAGCGAAAAACCTCCGACGATTCGTCGCACAACGGCCTTAGGGTGTCCTCAATGGACTTATAGAACTGTTGAAACGCCGTGTTGCGAAACTCACCGTCAGTTATAACCGCTTGATCACGCATCTGTGACCAAATTGCGTTGTAATTGTCGAACATATTTTCACCGCCCGTATTACCCAGGTAGTGTCCATGTTCGTCGATACAAAAATTTGCCATAACCAGTCGACCGTGCGGCGCTAATTCACGGGAACGCCGAAGAAGCATTAAATTCCAATCTTCGATTGCAACTGCTCGGAACTCCCTTCGTTCATAGTCGCTAGCACCTACCGCGTGCACATGGTCGTTGATGATAGCCGGCATGCGGCTCAAGTAATGCATGGCTGATGCTGAGAACGCCAAATCAAGAGAAGCAGTCGGTAAAATTTGCTTGTAAAAACTCAATCCACTACAAAACACATGAACATCTTCGAGGTCGTGCAGGTATCCAGGCTTACCTTCAATTTCGTTGTTTACATGCCTAAATAAGGTACCAAAATCAGCACCGGGTAAATCTGTATACACCACACTCAATGATCTTTCGGAATACCGTTGTCGTGCTTCTCGAACGACACTGCCAATAAGGTCAAGCGATGTTCCACCGTCTGCAGCACCAAAATCAGCAATCGTCAGTGGCCGATGTGTTTCGTGGATATCTATCTGCTCTAAGGCGTCAAAAACCAGCGAGCGACAGTTATCGATGACTGCTTTGGGGCCTAGTGATACCCGTGAGTAAAACCCCTCGCCCAACATGGCAATGTTTTTTTGCGTCGTTACTTCCTGCACCATCTGATATTCAGCCTGTCTAGGTCAGCTAGTGGGTTCAATAATAACCCCCTGTTACTGTCTCATGACAAGACCTTGCACGCTGTCAATCAATGGGTCTTAAATTGGTACAAAACAAAGCCCTTTTATAAGCAGCTGGTTGACAAGCATGGCACGCAACTGGCTTGAGTAACCTGGTTGGCGTGGATTAGCCCGTCTCAATGCTGGGCGGAACTTACATATTGGGTATTTTCGGTTGTTAATTATGGTTTTTGAGCTCATATGCGCACTTGCTGATCTGGCATATGAGCCTTTACGGGTTCAAATGTGAATAAGCGAGTACCCGCCAATGCCCAGTCGCCCCACAGCGCCAAAACGCTCTCAATTCTGGATGCAATAAAACTCATAGGCAGTAGTGGCCTTGAATTATCTGTCGTTCTTCAACAATTCGCTAATCAAACAGCCACCTTTACTCAGGCTGACTACTCCTATTTGGCTCTGGTTCACGAGTCAGGAAAATTTCTTGAAACAGTTGCAGCAGGCAATGATTCTCTCAATCTAAAATCAGTTCGTCACTTGCCAGGAGAAGGCATTGGTGGAGAAGCGTGGCGCACAGGCACTACCGTGTGCGCAACCGACTATAAAAACCACCCGAATCGCTTGAACTCCTTATCGCAGGCAAGGCAAGCATGTGGGGTTCCGATGATTATCGACGGCAATGTCATTGGTGTGCTCGGTATCATGTACGAGTCGATGAATATAGATATCCGAGATCAGTTAGAGCTGCTTGAGGAATATTCAAATTTAGCCGCGGTGGCCATTAACAACGCCAGAATTCATGAATCCACATCTGCCGACCTGGAGCGTACAAAGGCACTGAGTGAATTCAGCAATCTAATACACGGTGCTATCGAATTCGAGTATCTGTTGAAACAGATATGCGAAACATTAATTACGGTATTCAATGCACATAGAGTGAGTATCCACAAACTGGATGGTCAACGCTTACTGATGCAATTGACCGCGTGGGAAGCAAATGACGGAAAAATTATTCCGGCAGATCCGTTAGGCAAAGGCTTAGCAAATAAATCCGTTGGCAGTTGGTCAGTCGATAAAAATGAGGCTGTGTACATACCTCGTGGTGTCGATGATCCTCGCGACTCACCTCAAATTCATGATATGAGACGGCGATGGAACCTCGGGTCTACCATTTGTGTTCCTTTGGTCAATGACGGTGGGTCCTGGGGTGTTTTGATTACGCATAGACATTCCAGCCAACCTAATTTCAGCGAGAACGAAATTAACCTGGTTAAAATTATCGGCAATCAATCGTCAACGGCAATACACCGGCACGAACTTGCAAAGCAAATACAACACCAGGCATACCATGATGATCTAACAGGACTTCCCAATAGACGCAGGTTCAAAAAATTACTGGCACGAAGTCTTGATGCAGCCAAAAAAACAGAGGATTCTGTCGCTCTCGTCTTTATTGATCTTGACGGATTTAAAACAATTAACGACTCGCTTGGACATGCCGTAGGCGACAAATTGCTATGTATAGTTGCACAAAGATTTAGTAATTGTATTACGAAAGGAGATGTTTTAGCTCGTATGGGCGGAGATGAATTTTCCGTGATCATAAATCACTGCACAAACAAACAGAAAGCTATCGACACTTGCCAAAAAATAATTCGCAGCCTGGCAGATAAGTTAATTATTAACAGGTTGGAGATCAGCGTTGCTGCAAGTATCGGTATTAGCTATTATCCAGAGAATGCCGATAACGCGTCTGATCTGTTAAAAACATCTGACATCGCTATGTACGATGCGAAAAGTATTGGAAAATCAGAAATAACCACTTTTAATCCAATGCACTCCAAACGATTCGAAGAACGAATCAGTCTGGAAATAGATTTGAAAGAGGCGTTTAGATCAAATCAATTCGAACTGTATTTTCAACCAAAATTTAGCGTAAAAACGAAAGCTGTCAAGGGTGCAGAGGCACTGTTGCGATGGCATCACCCGACTCGCGGACTTGTTCCCCCTGATGTGTTTATACCAATAGCAGAAGAAAGCGGTATGATACAGAAACTCGGAAAATGGGTACTCGATGAAGCTTGTCGTTGGGCACAAATTTACGAACAGAACGGAATCGACATCACAGTGGCCGTGAATATCTCTGCCCCACAATTTGCAGATGAAGGGTTCGTTAGTCTGGTAGAAGGTACGCTGAAAAAATACGATATTGCGCCGAGCAAGCTCGAGTTGGAAGTCACCGAATCCATTGTAATGAAAAACGTTACCGATGTTGTAGACAGGCTATCACTGCTGCGAAACAACGGAGTCAGAATCGCCATAGACGATTTTGGAACTGGTTATTCATCGCTCCAATACCTTGAAGAGTTACCGCTCGATGTATTGAAAATCGACAAAGCTTTTGTTAATCGGCTAAATTCAAACTCAGACAAAATAAGCAAGAGTCAACAGAATAATTCACTGGTGCAAATAATTGTTATGATGGCTGAGGCTTTCAATCTAGACACAGTGGTTGAAGGCGTGGAAACGACAGAACAGTTGGATCAGGTTGTGTCTCTTGGTTGTGATGTGATTCAAGGGTATTTGTATTCCCAACCAGTACCCGCCAATATGCTGCCCGACGTGGTCAGAAAACTCGAATCAGCTCATGGTTTAAAACGCGCTGGCTAAAATCAGATAGCTTACATTGCACTCGGCACAGATCGCTGGTTTTTGGCCATTACCCCGCTGTATACTTACAACAAGTTTATTCCAAAGTTCATCCGGTTTATACATTGCCGGTAACAATCCACAATCAACAGGTTGAAAAATGAAAACACGCACTATCGGATCACTCTCTGTGTCTGAGATTGGCTTGGGCTGCATGAACATGTCAATGGGTTACGGTAAAGCAGACGATGCAGAATCTACCCGGCTGCTGAATGATGCGCTTGATGTCGGTTACACGTTTTTAGACACAGCGCAAATTTACGGCTCGGGCCACAACGAAGAACTTATCGGCAAGTCGCTGGAGAAACGACGTAATGAATATGTGCTTGCCACTAAGTGCGGTTTATCTCGTGAAGGCGGTATTAACGGTGACCCGGCAGGCATCATCAAGAGCTGCGAAGAAAGTTTAAAGCGCCTGCGAACTGATGTCATCGATTTGTATTATTTGCACCGGGTTGATCCAAACATACCCATAGAAGAGAGTACCGGTGCATTGTCGCGACTGGTCGAGCAAGGCAAAGTACGCGAAATTGGCCTCTCCGAAGTATGCAGTGACAATTTGCGTCGTGCTCATTCAGTTCATCCAATTGCGGCTCTGCAGTCCGAATACTCACTGTGGTCGAGAACACCTGAGCGCGGCATTCTTGATGTATGCGATGAGTTGGGTGTTGCCATGGTGCCATTTTCACCGTTAGCCAGAGCGTTTTTAACCGGCGCAGCTACAGACGTGACCCAAATGGTTGAGGGTGATTTGCGGACCACCATAGCCAGACCCCGCTTCGAGCCTGAAGCGTTTAGCCAAAACAGTAAGCTGCTGATTCCGTATGCCGAAATTGCCAAGGAAAATAATTGCTCAATGGCTCAGCTTGCAATTGCATGGTTGCTGCATCGCGAAAACAGTATTCCGATTCCGGGTACCAAACATATCGACTATATGAAGGAGAATGCTGGGGCTTCTTCAGTGACCTTAACTGCAGAAACGGTCGACAAACTCAATGATTTGATTAATGAGAAGACTATCGTCGGTAACCGATATGACGATGATCGAATGGCAAATACAGATTCAGAGCGTGATTAACTGAGTTCGACTTTTCTGAGTTCTCAGTACTGACAATTGCATACAGTCAAACTCTAATTTACATACTAGAGATTGACTAAAAAGCTAAAAAGGCTGACACCTATTTGTGTCAGCCTTTTTTTGAACAGCTATTGGAAAAAGAATTTAATCCATCAACCAATCAATGCTTCAAGCTACTCAGACAGTTATTCATGAGTATTTCTTTATCTCACCAGAACGCACACGAGACACATAAGATGCCAACTCTTTTTTGACCACTGGCATCAAGTAGTACAGTCCTATGATGTTAAAGATACTCATCGCAAATATGGCTGCATCAGAGAAGTCGATAACCGCACCAAACTTGATAGTCGCACCAACGACAACAAATACGCAGAAGATTAGTTTGAAAATCATCTCCATCGCTTTGCCTTCACCAAACAAGTAAGTCCAGGCTTTAAGGCCATAGTAAGACCATGAA
>CALIMV010000198.1 GCA_938045275.1 uncultured Granulosicoccaceae bacterium | reverse complement strand
GCCGGCGCATTATTCGTTTTCTCAAAAGGCAGTGTGTTTCCAGTTGAACTGGAAATCGCCAAATCATTTGATGGGCTGATAGTTGTGTTTCTCGGTGGTGTAAAAACACTCTCCGGCGGTGTAGTCGGAGCGGCTGCGTTGACGTTGGTACAGGACTACATCACCCGTTTCGAGTATTGGCGCTTAGCGTTGGGACTATTAATCATAGCCGTTGTCATCATTGCACCCAATGGCATAGTCGGCTCCATACGATTGTTGTTTGAGCAGCGACTGGGGTTTGGTCGAGGAGCGGACACGTGAGTGAGTTAACTCCCGACGATCAACCAAACCAAGATTCCAACTCGGTTAGTGCTTCGCCTGAAAGCGACGCTGTACTGAGTGTGCGTTCACTAAGCAAGTCATTTGGCGGAATAGACGCTGTTTCCAACGTATCATTTAATGTTGCAAAAGCTGAATTGCTGGCTTTAATAGGTCCCAATGGGGCTGGTAAAACAACTTGCTTCAACATGCTTATGGGTCAGCTAAAACCTACAACGGGTACGGTGCACTTAGATGGCGAGAATATTACAGGCAAGCTGCCACGACAGGTTTGGCGAAAAGGCGTGGGGCGAACCTTTCAGATAACCGGCACGTACCAATCGATGACGGTAATCGAAAACGTGCAAATGGCTTTACTTTCGCATAATCGACGTTTGTTCGAAATTCGCAGCTATGCCCACAAACAATACCAGGGCGAAGCCAAGGACTTACTGGCATTGGTTGGAATGCAAGATCAAGCAGAACGTGCATGCGCCGTCTTGGCTTATGGAGACCTTAAGCGACTTGAACTGGCCATAGCGCTTGCACACAGCCCAAAACTTTTACTCATGGACGAACCAACAGCGGGCATGGCTCCTAAAGAACGTATTGCGTTAATGAAACTAACAGCCGACATTGTTTCTCAGCGCAATATAAGCGCACTTTTTACAGAACATGATATGGACGTAGTGTTTGCTCACGCACACCGCGTGATGGTATTAAACCGTGGCGAAATCATAGCCAACGGCTCTGTTGACGATGTGCGAAATAACACCCAGGTACAGGAAGTTTATCTGGGTGGCGGCACTTTGTTTCAATCTAATAACACTGATAAACATGCTTGAGCTTCACGCTATCAATAGTCACTATGGTCGAGCACATATTCTGACCGATCTGAACTTTAACGTGGGCGCCGGTGAAGTTGTATCACTACTGGGTCGGAACGGTGCGGGTAAAACCACAACGGTGAAGAGCATTATGCAGCTGGTGAAACCAAGCAGCGGTACGGTGCTATTCGAAGGAATTGAACTCAATAAACTCGCTGCGCATCAAGTAGCCAAACTCGGCATTGGCTACGTTCCGGAAGAACGGCGCATATTCACCGATTTAACCATTCTTGAGAACCTGGAAGTCGGACGTCAGCCTGTGCGAGAGGGTATGCCAGCATGGACGTTTGAGAGATTGTTTGACTTGTTTCCGAACCTGGCCGAGCGACGCAATAATCGCGGCAAAGCGCTGTCTGGCGGAGAACAGCAAATGTTATCGATCGCCAGAACGCTAATGGGAAACCCTCGTGTGCTTTTATTAGACGAGCCGTCGGAAGGTATAGCTCCGGTGATCGTTGAACAAATGGCGCAGACTATCCTGACACTAAAAAAAGAAAAGTTGTCTGTACTACTCTCAGAACAAAATCTGCATTTTGCCCGACTGGTGTCTGATCGGGCCGTTATTATTGAAAGCGGTGAAAAAAAATATGACGGAACATTCGACGAGTTGGAGGCAAACCCTGAAATACGAAATGCCTATTTATCGATTTAAATAAGACTGTTACCTGATGTGTGGCCGCGCTGTTCATCAGCTACATCACTATGACCTTCCGCTCGCAGTAATGCAACTTTGCCAGTTCCAAATCCAATTACTACATCAGAGGTAAACAGGAAACAAAAATTCAGTTTAACTTTTGCAATCAATTAGCAACACGGTACGTTTCTGTTAGTAAGAATATTTTGCTGAGGGTAGAAGCGATGAATATTAAAACGTCAGTGTTTGTTAGCAGTTTGTTCTTATTGTTGTTTTCGACAACAGTTTTACAAGCGCAGGAAGATGCTTATCAAAAGTACCGTTCAATGTTTCAACCAATTCCAACCATACCACCCATCCCTGCTGACAATTCGCTGACGCCTGAGCGCATCGCTTTGGGGGAGAAACTCTATTGGGATAGACGAACCTCCAAAACAGGCGCAACCAGTTGTGGATTCTGTCATCATCCGGCCTATTACGGCGCAGAGCCAATGGATAGATCAGTTGGTGTATTTGGCGAAATACACGCTGCAAACGCACATACGGTGTTGAATGCGGCGTTCCATTCTTCGCAGTTTTTTAGTGGATCAGCAGCCACTTTGGAGGAACAGGCATTGGGTGCCATTCGCTCCCATGTTGCATCACGCAGCTGGCCTGAAGAAGTTGCACAGCGATTAAATCGAATTCCTGAATATAAAGCTGCTGCGCAGGAGGCCTATGGTGCACCACTCAGCGAAGAAAATATCGGCAAAGCGATAGCGAGTTTTATGCGTACACTCATAACCCCAGATTACCCGTTAGCACGCTGGCTCCAAGGCGATGAACAGGCCATGAGTGAACAACAAAAACGCGGCATGGCGTCGTTTGTTGATAAAGGTTGTGCTGCTTGTCATACGTCCCCTTATTTTTCAAACTTTTCCTTTCAGAAGTTTGAGATTGAAGGTGGTATGCATCATGAGGGTCGTTACAAAGTAACAGAGAATGAAGACGACAAGTTTCGTTATAAAGTGCCTTCATTGTTAAATGTGGCCATGACGCCACCTTACACGCACGCAGGCGTTATAAAAACATTGCCTGAAATGGTTGAGGTAATGGGCGAAAAAATGTTGAACACCAAGCTGGAAGCGAATGAAATTGAAGACATTACCGCTTTTTTACACGCCCTAACCGGTGAAATGCCAGAGGACTTTATGACTATACCTGTGTTGCCCATCGGTGGAGGCACGGGTGATTTTGGTCCAGAGCTAATGCCATCTGGAAAAGAGTAAGTATTAATGTTTCTTACAGATGCCTGCGTGAATCGCTAGACTCGCTCATTTTTGCCTTCACGACAATAGCAGCTCCAGGCAAGTGTTGTTTTACATTGCTGGTTAAAGGGATTAAAGGGGTAGATGCGCCTGGATTGAATAACACCCGGTGGTGAATACAATCTCCTGGCGCTGCCTCACCCCTACCATTTGGCGCACGTGTTGTTCGATCGCGCCAAATACCTTATCCACGACGAATTACTGTTTACGCCACAGCAACTGCTATCTAAGGTCCAAAAACCATTAAAACTTCAACTCTTTTTCTGAAATTTTAACCATTGGCCATGGACCGGCCCCATCGGGCTTATGGTTTTTTGGGGGTTTCGTATTTAACTTCTTTTTGGAATGGAACCCACTCGGTTTCGTACCCAACGAATCCTTTGTCTGTTGGCTTCATTTGTTTTGTTGTAACGTACTCGGTTTCACCATCTGGCACTACCGGACGCTCTTTACTCGGCTCACTCATAAAATAATCCTCACTGGTTACACGTAGTTTTAGTTTGCCATCCTTTGACTGCAAACAATGTCGAATATCGTTGATTTTTACGGTTCATAGCTGCAATGAACTCACCAGCTGTTGCCCCTGCTCAATACGCTCCTGCGCACTTGTCCGAAAATCAGAGTAGTCGGTACCATCAAACAAGTTATCAAGTGTTCTAAATGCCTCAACTGATGCCTCGGCCATATCAAGATAGTCTGATTCACCGGCAAGCGCCATCATTGCAGAAGCCCGATTCGCCGTAGCCATGGCACTAACAAGTGGTAACTTCTCACTATCCAATACTTTTAACGCTGCATCGTACATCGGAATAGAAGCTTCCAATGCCCCGATGTCTTCTTCATGCTCACCAAGCGCTTGCATTGCGGCCGCCAGGTTGTTCTGTGTTATCGCCCAGGCAAACGAATTTACATCCGCCGTTCGCACACTCAATGCATTTTTTAGTGCCGTTACCGACTGTTCCAATGTACGCGCACCTTTTCGATGCGTACCTAACTGATACAACACAGTTCCAACGCAGCTCATTGCTTCGGCCCAGTCTTCAGGTACTTCGTTACGCGGTATTAAATTCACCGCCTGTTTAAAGCCATCAAGCGCCTGCTTTAACATAACGGTTTCATCTTCAAGCAACCCGATGGTCTGCATAACCAACGCCATGTTGTAAGTTGTTCTCGCCCACTCTAATGGCATACTATCCTGGGTACGAATCTCCAGGGCTTGCTCGTAAGACAAAGCCGCCTGCTCAAGATAATGTGAGCTGCCACTGCGTTGACCGATAAACCCCATGACGTCACCGATATTGTGATGTATCTCGGAGAGCCTGGCCGGGTCCTCTTCCCTGTCAATCATCATTTGCATGCCTTGCAGCAATTCAATAAATTGCTGAAACACATGCGCGCCACCTAATCTTAATTCACGCTGATCGGCAGCATCTTGTAAATTTTCCTGCGAATTCGCCCACTCTATAAGCGTCGGCTTGTTCGGCGATAGCTGAAACACTGTTCGTTCGTATCGCTCAATCGCTTGACCCAGGGCGCCAACCACTGGTGAATTCTCATCCAATATACGCAACAATTCACGGCCATTATTCTGATACCGCCATTGAAACGCAACGCCGAGCCCTGGAGCTAAAACCATTTCTGCGTAGAGGTGTGGCAAATCAATTCAACCGTCAAATCAACCTGAAACAGGTTTTACATTCGCGTCCTTGCCAACAATCTCACTGATGTCTGGGTTGGCATTGACCGGCCCACCGAGTTCAAGCTCTTCTTCGCTTGCATCACGCACAGTAACGATGTTCAACCGGAAGACAACTTCTCGCCCACACAATGGGTTGTTACCATCAAAAGTGATGGATTTGTCGTCCATACGGGTCACAATAAAAGTTTTGGATTTGCCATCACTGTTTTCCATAAGGATAGACATTCCTACTTCTCGGTACTCCTCAGGCACATTATCAATGTTATCGTTAAAAACCAAAGATTCATCCCGCGGACCAAACAGCTTGTTGCAGTCGATTGGTACTTCAATAACGTCGCCCGGCAATTTACCTTCAAGCTCCGCTGTGACCTGCGGAGCCAGAATTTCACTTAGACCATGAACATAACCAATCGGGTATTCAACTTCAGTCAATACACTCTTGGTTTTTATATCAATAACCTTGTAAGTCAGCTCCACCAATTTGCCATCTGCAATCGGATCTTCCATAGCCATCTCAGCCATTTTTAACTCCACATTATTGAACACTGAAACATTGAACACTGAAACATTGAACACTGAAACATTGAACACTGAAACATTGAATATTGAAACCAAAGACCTAATGGGTACCAAAGTCTTTAAAACCGAATTAGGCTAATCCAAACAACGCCATTCCCTAATAGACCATGAACCCAACAAAGCTGAGCCACCACATGATCGCACCGCATAATCGCACCGCATAATCGCACCACATCGCCAACCTTGTATATTGACCAATTTAAGCTGATAAAGTAAGTGATGATCTACGCATGCTCAAGTAAAAGCACTCAACCAAAACGGCTAGTTTAGAAAATCGAAGCCCCGAAAATTTTAACTTCGCCTTCTTTATCATAGCCCAGCACCATCCGACCAAGCCATTCACCCTCTTTCTTGGTACTACGCATGCGATATAAACATGACACGTGTTCATTTCGTCGAATAAAACCGAGAAAGTCGTACTTCGGGTCGAGGCTTCGGGTCAGCTCACTTTTAGCAAACTGTTTACCAATTTCGACTTCGTTAAGACCAAATAAAAGCTCATAAGAAAAGTGTCTAATAAACTTACCGTACTCACCTTCGTTAGAATACCTGATCAGATCATCCCACATAGGATGAGCAATCGCGAAAAGCTCGTCGTCAGTGTGTTCAATTATATTCATAGGTAATTTTGCGCTTAGGGAAAGTTGCTTCCCGTTGCATCACGAAAGAACGATCAACTTATTTCAAGGTTGTCGTTTGGAGGACAAAACGTTTACTCAATACAAAGTGTACTTTTTATAGGAGCTGTCGACTCATGTCGGACAGCTCCCATGTCAGCCGCCTAAGCGGCGCTTTCTGCCTCACCATCAACGTCAATCAAGTGGTAACACGGTGCTTTTTCCATCGTGAATTCACCCGTTTCCGGATCGCGACGTGAAACAGTCAGCACATGCCAATTCTCATCGTCCACTTTCATGTGATCGCCACGATAGTAGTAACCAGGCCAGCGCGTCTCTTTTCGGAACAACGTGTGTTGAACAACAGATTCAGAAGTACGGTGACGATGCTTGATTTCCCAGGCACGCAACAGTTCATGGATGTTCTCTGCAGCAACCTTTTCCAGATCTTCTTCCAGTAACTTCAGTTTTTTCAGACCAATATTCAGTAACTTCTCATTGGTCATGTAGCTAACCGTTACACCACCTGCGTACTCGTCCATCAACTTCTGCAAACGGTCCAGCGCCTGCCGTGGGTTGATATAGTTCGGGTTTACTGAACCTGCAGTGATCTCGTTACGGAACACTTTATAAGTCTCCAACGGCTTGTAGACTTCTTCACGTCGACGCTCTACTTGCTCGTCTGACACACGAATACCTTCAGCTTTTCCATCATCGATGTACTTACACGCCGCCTTAGCAGCAATACGTCCTTCCGTAAAAGAACCTGATGAAAATGCGTGTGGGGTACCGCCAACCGCATCACCGGCACCAAACAAACCCTCTACGGTCGTCATTCGGTTATAGCCCCATTGATATTCCGGTGGTGAAAGATCAGCAGGACCAGAGCACCAAGCACCACAACCAGTGGCGTGTGAGCCCATAACGTACGGCTCAGAGGTAGTGAGCTCCGGGTTTTCGTATTTCGGATCGACATCTGTCGATGCCCAAAGCACAGCCTGTCCAACGGTCATGCCCAGGAAGTTGTGCCATCCAATTTCCTCAAGGTGAGGGTCCTGGAAGGCTTCCATGGTGACCATGTGGATTGGTCCACGCCCAGCGTTAACCTCCTGAATAAACGCATGGTTACGCAGGCAAGTCGGGATAGGACGATGACTCAAATGCGACGCCTCCGGATCGAGGTATTCCTTACCAACAATTTCCTGGAGTGAAGGCCACCATTTGGATTCATATTCTTCACCCAGACCATTACAAGTGTAGGTTTTAAGGTGTAGAAAATAAGCACCTACCGGACCGTAGCCGTCTTTAAAACGGGCAAGTGCGATGCGGTTTTCCATTTGTGTCATCTTCGCACCGGCATTAATCAGCAAACCGTAAGCTGAGCCAGAGGACCAGGGCGCGTACCAAACACGACCAGCACCTTCACCAACCGAACGTGGCTTGAAGATGTTGGATGCACCGCCAGCAGCAACAATAACCGCCTTGGATTTAAATACGTGGTAGTTACCCGTACGCACATTGAATCCAACCGCACCTGCTACACGATTATCCTTAGCATCGTCCATCAATAGATGAGTAACACAAATACGATTGAATACTTGATCTGCCGACTTTTTCGCAGCTTCTGCAACAATTGGCTTGTATGACTCGCCATGAATCATTATTTGCCATCGACCTTCACGTTGATAGGTATCAGTCTTCGGGTCTTTCATTAACGGCAGACCCCATTCTTCAAATTGGTGTACCGTTGAGTCAACGTGTCGAGCCATATCGAATAACAGGTCTTCACGAACCATTCCCATAAGGTCGATACGCGCATAGCGCACGTGATCTTCTGGATTGTTCTCTCCGAAGCGAGTACCCATATAGCAGTTGATTGCATACAAACCCTGGGCAACAGCACCCGAGCGATCTATGTTTGCCTTCTCGGCTATTACGATCTTTTTATCCTGACCCCAATAACGCGCTTCAAAAGCGGCACCTGTGCCGCCGAGACCAGCGCCACAGACGAGAATATCAATGTCATCCTCAACTATCGTCTTGTAACTCATCAGTAGGACACTCCTTCCTTCATCACAAGCTTGTTGGTTTTAAGATCATGCAGACCGCCTTCGTCGAACCGGATGTATTTCGGTTCGTTGAACAACAGTTCGCTGTCGATCTGCTCTTGGGTTGGCGCTGTTTCTTCGCGAAGGTCAGGCGTACCACTGCCCCAAGGTTTAGTAGTGATGGGTGCGAGCAGGTCCATATCTTTTTTGCCGTTTCGGAACTTGATTCGCCAGGCTATAACGCCTTTCTCTTCATCACGCTTAACCCGTACCGAGTGCCCAAGCGGTGCAAAGTCAGCGTAGCCGCGAACGTCGATTGCCTGGTGAGGACAAGCCTTTACGCAGGAATAACACTCCCAGCACATGTTCGGCTCAATGTTGTATGCGCGACGAGTGGTCGTATCGATATGCATGATATCTGATGGACAGATATCAACACAGTGACCACAACCGTCACAACGAGTCATATAAACAAAAGTTGGCATAATTAATTCTCCAGACTTGTTGAAGTCAATTTAGTAGTGACGGGGAGCTTCACGTTTGATTCCCAGGCCCATATTGGGTGGATTCTCGCCCAAATAGGTTGGCAGATCAGGAAACTTGGCCTGTAGCTCAGGGTCGTTTAAATCATAATCGAACGGTAAGTTCTCATTTGAACCATCAGCCTGAGCTACTTTCTTCTGAAACGCAGCAGCAGGCTTGAAAAACATGTGTGCAAATTTGGACCAATATACCGATCCAAACAATACTGTTGCACTAAGGATGAACAACGCGAACATCAACCATTTGAAACCAACGAGGCCAATGGCTTGCGTAAAAGACCAAAGCAATGCAAAGGTTGCAGTTGAGAGCAAGCCCAAAATGAACAAATCGCCTCGTCCGTTAAATTGATTCCATTTGACGCCTTCTGCAGCAACGTCAACACGAATGGCAAACCAGAACCAGTAACCACCTACGCATAAAGACAAAGCACCCAAATGCCATAGTAATGGAAGCAATGCTGGCGCCTGTGCATCGGTGCCTGTGTACTTAAAAATCATAATGGCCGTGGTAACGACGAAGAAGATAAATCCGTACATGGTCATAAGGTGCGACAAACGGCGTTTCGAATTGCAAAATTCGGATGAAGTTAGTACCTCGTTAGCAACCGTTTTGACAGCCAGACCGGTCTTTTTGCCAGCACCAACTTTCTTTGTAGCACTCTCTTTTGCCTTCTTGGCATTAGCGAAGAAATATTTGGCGCTTTGCTTGTGGATCATATCGAGCACAGTTCCACCGAAGACCAGCACGATCATCAGGACAACGTAGCCCTGCATCACTGATGGCGGTATCTGCGTCGCTATCTCGGAAAATGGGTTGTTTGTTAACATATTAAGTTACTTCCTCCGGCCGTGGCTTAACGGTCAGTGCTAGTCATAGCGTTAGTTGGAAACAGGCCAATCAGTCAAATTGCAGCGGCCGCGCTTGGTAAACTGGTGTCTGACACATGCGCTCCAATGGCTCACGCCACCGTAAACGTGAGCGTGACATACTATCGAGCTTGGTACGGTAAGACAAACCAATATATTTATGGCTCCATCAATTTAATTTATACCGGTGCAAGTCGACTATTATTGAGTGCTAATAAGCTGTTTTAACAACCTTTCAGGCAAATCGATGCGTTGAGCGATCACTTTATGGACTTTTAATTGCTAGCGGGATATGTTGTGCCTGGCTTCAGTCCCGGCATCCGATACCTTGACGCGGTTGGCATTGACCCTAAAAACAACGGAACAATTTATGACCACACTCATCGCCCCCCATGGCGCCGAAACGCTTAACCCGCTTTTTGTTGCGGATGAGCCCACGCGAAACGCGCTGCTGAGCGAGGCAAATAACCTGCCCTCGTTACTTATCAGCTCTGCGGCAGCCGGAAACGCTGTCATGCTCGGTGCGGGTTACTTCACACCGCTCGATGGTTATATGACAAAAGCCGATGCTTTATCTGTAGGCTCGTCAATGTCTACGAGCAATGGGCTGTTTTGGCCTACCCCGGTTTTGAATCTGACTGCAGATGCATCTGATTACAAAGTTGGCGATCGAATAGCGTTGCGCGACCCGAATGTCGACGGCGAGCCGGTTCTCGCAGTTCAAGACATTTCGTCCATTGATGTGTTTTCAGATAAAGAAATTGAAACGCTTGTTCAACAGGTTTTTGGCACAACTGACCCTGAACACCCGGGCGTGGCAGAATTTCGAGCTCAAGGCAATACGGCTATCGCAGGCCCAATTCAAGTACTCAACTACAGTTATTTCGAAACCGAATTTCCCGATACGTTTCGTACTGCCATGCAAATCCGCGACAGCATATCTACTGCTGGCTGGCAAAAAGTGGTGGCATTTCAAACGCGTAACCCGATGCATCGAGCGCATGAAGAGCTCTGTCACATGGCAATGGACCGATTGAACGCTGATGGGCTTGTTATTCATATGTTACTCGGCAAGCTCAAACCTGGTGACATTCCAGCCCCTGTGCGAGATGCATCCATTCGAAAAATGATTGAGCTGTATTTTCCAGCTAATTCTGCATTAGTGACAGGATACGGCTTCGATATGCTCTACGCTGGCCCGCGAGAAGCGTTGTTACATGCGGTATTTCGACAGAATATGGGCGCAACACATTTTATTATCGGACGTGATCACGCCGGCGTTGGCGACTACTATGAACCATTTGAAGCTCAGGAAATATTTGATCAAATACCCAAAGATGCACTAAAAATAGAGTTGTTCAAAGCGGACCACACGGCATATTCAAAAAAGCTTAATAAGGTGGTGATGATGAATGAAGCACCAGATCATTCTAAAGAAGATTTCGTTCTATTGTCTGGCACAGCTGTTAGGGAAATGCTCAGCAAGGGAATTGCACCTCCGGTTGAGTTTTCACGACCGGAAGTTGCAAAAATTTTAATGGAACATTATCAAACTAATAGCTAAGCGTTTGTTAGTTCATTGGTGACAGGAAAAAGAAGTTATCGCACATCAGTACTGAAATTCTAAAGCTTGTCGTATTTAGTGGGTGTGCCTCGCGCCTTTTCCACCGGGTATTTAACGCCGTTGGCTTTGATTTTATCAGCGGCGGCTTGCTGAATATCGAAGCCAGCGCGTTCGGCCACGAGCAACAGGTATAAATAGACATCTGCACACTCTTCACGTAATCGCTGTTGCATGGGTTCTTCAAGCGCTTCGTCTTCAAATTTCTGTGCTGATTTCCATTGCGTCAATTCAACCAACTCGCTCGCTTCGAGACTAACTGACAGAATCAGATCTTTTAAAGCGTGAAACTGTCGCCAATCTCTGGCGTCACGAAATTCGATTAGTTGCTGAGTTAGTTCGCTAGTAGTCGGTGGAGGTTGATTCATGTTACTTTCAGGGTGTTTAATTGAATAATGTTTAAAGATATCTGGTAGCAATCTGGCAGTAATCGAAAAATGTTGCTTACTGATTTCGAGGTTAACATGTCCGTGAGTTTAATGACTCAGATGCCATTGACTTGTTGATCTATATGTAACTTTGTCATACAACTTTGTCGACTATATTAAAGTGTTTGACTAATAATTTTCATCGACACTGCTTCGTTTTCCGATCATTCAACAAGCACAAGGTGAAAGCCCAAAAAAAGAACAATTTTATTTGACACGTCTATTTATGAGTTTGCGAATTATACAAATATCCGACACGCATCTTTGCCTGGATGTGCCACAACGAATGATCGATTTGGAAAACTGCGTTCAAGCGATAAATAAGCTGGATGTGCCACCCGATTTGGTCATTCACACAGGTGACGTTGCGCACAATGGATTGGCAAAAGAATACCATAGCGCGCGCCAGCTGCTGGATCAACTCGACCCGCCCTACTTCGTTATGCCAGGTAATCGCGACAAAAGAACACAACTGCGCATGGAATTTAGCCAATCGCAATTCCGACTTCCCCAAAACGGATGGCTTCAATACTCGATTGAGGACTATCCGGTGCGCTTGATCATGGTCGATACTGTAAGTGATCACACTAATAAGGGTGAGCTATGCAGTAGTCGACTGAAACACCTTGATCAAATGCTGTTAGCCGACACGACCAAACCGGTCGCACTGTTTCTCCACCACCCGCCTTATAAGGCCGAAGGCATACCCGACCCTTATCAATATGAAAATTGGAGCGATGTTGAGAATCTCACCCAACTACTGGCTCAACACAAGAATGTCTGCGGGATGTATTGCGGCCATGTGCACCGATTTATCGACGGTTCAATTGCCGGTGTTCGCGCAAGCGCAATCACTTGTCTGGCAGGCGATTTACGCAAAGGTGACGTAAGCGATGCCGACCGGAAAACACCCGTGTACAAAGTACTGAATCTACCCAATTGACATCCGCTTAACGAAAAAGGCGTGTATCAAGTAGCCTTCGTTGCAGGTAATTTATGTAACCAATTTGATCTACACGATCATTCGGGCCCTGGTCGTGCGTTATCTGGCAGCCAAGTTGCAAGCTCTGGCCAAATAACCAATATGACCACCATCAATACCATCAACCCCACCATGGGTATGGCTGTTTTTGCGATGTAAGAAATTTCGTGATCAGTCATGCCTTGCAATACAAACAAATTAAAGCCAATGGGAGGAGTCACTTGAGCCATTTCAACGACTACCACAATGAAAATACCAAACCAGATTACATCAATCCCAGCCTGTCTAATCATGGGTTCAACAATGGCCATGGTTAACACCACTGACGATATACCGTCGAGAAACATACCGAGAATAATATAGAACACAGTTAAGGCAACGATGAGTATCACAGGTGATAAATTCATCGAATCAATCCACGCCGCCAACGCACTTGGCAAGCCGGTAAAACCCATTGCCAATGACAGGAATGCAGCGCCCATCAATATAAGGGCGATCATTGCAGAGGTGCGTGTCGCACCCAACAAACTGATCGTGAAACTCGACCAATTCAGTGAACCTTGCATTGCCGCCAATACCAAAGCGCCAACAACGCCAACCGCTGCCGCCTCAGTGGCGGTTGCCCAGCCAAAATACATAGAGCCGATAACCGTGAATACCAATAACAGCACCGGTATCAGAAAAAGGCTTTCTCTGAGCATCTCAATAAAGCTCATCGCTGGCTCAGGTTCTGGACGTTGGTTTTTACGTACAAAGTGCCAACCGATGA
The DNA here is from genome assembly GCA_938045275.1 of uncultured Granulosicoccaceae bacterium. GTDB lineage: Bacteria > Pseudomonadota > Gammaproteobacteria > Granulosicoccales > Granulosicoccaceae > Granulosicoccus. The sequence continues at coordinate 6,615 of CALIMV010000198.1, read as the reverse complement.
TATAGGTCATAAACAAACCAGCCAATACCAACCCAGGGATGATGCCGGCTAAAAAGAGTTTAGTGATACTCTCGTTTATTGTTACTCCATAAACAATTAGCGTAAGCGAAGGTGGAATCATTAGCCCAAGCGTCGCGGCACCAGCCAGCGTTCCTATGATCATGTATTCCGGATAACCACGCTGGCGTAATTCTGGAATGGACATCTTGCCAACGGTTGTCAGCGTTGCAGCTGAAGAACCCGAGACCGCAGCAAAGATAGTGCAACCCGCAATGTTTGTATGTAATAGCCCACCTGGCAGCCTGCGCATCCACGGAGCTAGCCCCCGAAACATATCTTCTGATAGGCGCGTTCGATAGAGAATCTCTCCCATCCAGATAAACAAAGGTAATGCGGTAAGCGTCCAACTGCTTGAGCTCGTCCAAATTGTTGTTAGCATGGCATCACCTGCCGGTCGGCTTGTGAACAACTCCATGCCTACCCAGGCTACGCCCATTAAAGCAAGCCCAATCCAGACTGACGTTCCAAGTAGCGTAAACAGCACAAACAGAAAAACAATGGTGGCGAAAATTTCACTCACGATACTTGCTCTCCTGCCGCTGCGCTGGCAGTAACGCCAGACTTAGGATGCTGTTTGTCAGATACATCCGGATCAACCTTTTCTGTACGAATTGGATTTTCTAAAGTAATCAGCAGCCGATACAAGTTATCCCACAGCGCAACAGCCAGCAATACCGTACCAATTGACATTGGAATTTGAGGCAACCACATCGGTGTATAAACCCACTGCGAACCAGCTGCCTCCCACATGGCACCCCACTCCGAAGGCGATGAGCCAAACATTTTTACAACAGCAACCAAGCGCTCTGGCACTTGGTCTATACCCTGTGTTCGGTCATTGATCATCTCAGACATGAAATTAGTTTTAATCGCATACCGTGCAAAATAAGTGGCGGTAATTGCAGCTATAAAAAAGGCAAACACGTTGAGCCACATTCGGGTAAATGCATTTGCATTAAGCAGTATTGACACCCGTATATGCGCCCCATGGTTCAGTGCGTAGGCCAATGCAAAAAAAGAAGTAGCCGCCATAGCATAACCGGCAAAGTCAGTCGAACCAGGAAATTGCCAGCCCAACCAACGAAATACCATCTGTACGACAATGATCAGCAAAATGCCAACCATGCAAAACGCTGCCAGCACACCTGATGCAGTGTACACAGCGTCCAGTACTTTCCAGATCGGTTTGAGAAATGCGTGCAATGCGCGGCGGAAGATAAGACATGAAATAGCAAATAGGCTTGGGAACACAAATAGCCACATCCACAGTGGCAAACCCAAAAATGGTTTCCAATCCATAGCTACTCTCGACTAATAAAAAATGCGGTGGGCTAAAACAAACCGGGCTCCTTTCGGAACCCGGGGTGATGCGAATCGTACGTTACAACTACATGCCTTTATAGGCATCCATGATAGCTTTACCGTCTTCGCCGGTAGCTTCCAACCAATCGGCTTGCATAGTTGCGCCTATGGCTTCCAGCTCACTCATAAACTCAGGTCCAGCATCAATAACGGTCATACCATTTTCTTCTAGTTGATCGTAGTACCACAATGACAACTCTTCTGATTTGGCAGTACACGATGCACCAATTTCATCAGCGGCTTTTTGAATACCGGCCTGTGTTTCAGCTTCAAGCGAATCCCATACCTCTTTGTTAACCATAACGTAGTTACGTGGCTGCCAAGCGCTGACTTTGTAGTAGTGAGTCAGGTGCTCCCAAACTTTGCGGTCGTAGCCTGTTGAACCAGATGAGATAAAACCATCTGCAACACCAGTAGCAAGTGCTTGCGTAAGTTCTGCGGCTTCAATCTGCACTGGCGTACCGCCGAGGCTTTCGATGACCGTTGCAGTTGCTGCATTGTATGAACGCAATTTAACGCCTTCAACATCTTTTGCAGAGTTCACTTCTTTTTTGAAATAGAAACCTTGACCGGGCCATGGGCAGGTATACAGTGCGACTAAATTTATGTCGTTTAAATGTTTATTAACAGGCCCCTGAGCCGCCTTCCAAAGCTTCTCGCCGTCAGCGTAGGTGGTTGCTAGAAAAGGTAAGTTATCCCAGTTGTAAATGGCATCTTCATTAGCGTGCGCTGACATAATGCGCTCACCAATAGGTGCTTGACCGGTTTGCACGGCCCGCTTAATGTCGCCACCACCAAACAGAGACCCACCAGGATGGATGGTAATATCGATTTCTCCATCAGTGTATTCCCTGACCTTGTCAGCAAACATCACACCATGCTCAGAATGGAAATTGGTCGCAGCATAAGCCATTGGCATATCCCATTTGTCGGCTTGAGCAACACCGGCAAATAACACACCGACACTGGCTGCGGCGATAAGTACTTTCTTCATGAATTTCTCCGTTGATACTGGATTTCACAGGATGACCTGCTACGGGACTAGCGACTGCCGCTTGCCAAACCCTGGCAGGGAATCAGCCACTACTACACCAATTGAGCCTGTTTTTGACAAAGGCGTCAAGTTAGAGCGTGATCTAAGCGCTCAGCTGGTATACCTGTGGTTCCTCAATCGGGACAAAAAGTCTAATATTTCGATTTGCAAGGCATACGCGCAAGCAGCAGATCACCGCTGGATAGCCGAGATCAATTCAGGTGGTTTTTGAACAAGGGTGCACATCTACCCTGCAATGCGCATAGAGCGACAGTCAAAACCGCTGTCAATCTTTTTTGTCAATCGTTTTGTAGTGTCTGCTGGTCAGTTAGTGACACTGAATTCAATACGTCGATTTCGTTCACGATTACGTCGTGTATCGTTAGGAACTAATGGTTTCGTTTCACCAAACCCTACCGCCGACAATCGTTCACGATCAACGTTATTGTTTATTAAAAATTCCGACACGCTAAGCGCTCGTAGTTCGGATAATTTTTGATTATGGTTTCGGCCACCAATTGAATCTGTATGCCCTGCTACAGTCAATTTGAACTGAGAGCAGCGGTTCGCCAGATCTACAACGGCGGTTAACACGCTAATGCTTTTCGGATCTAACCTGGCGCTTGCAGTTTTAAAGTAAATCCCACCGGATTCAGAAAAAGCCTTGAACCCCTCCTTACATTTTTCGTCCGATAGCTTGTCGGGCATAGCATCATCGGTTTCCGCCGCTGCTGTCTCAGTTTCCGAATAGGGTGATGTATACGTTGCTGATTCTTCTGCCCAGTCTGGTTCAGTTGACGAAGCTTCTTTTGGTAACTCAACTGGAACTGCCACTGGAACCACCGCATCAGTTTCGGCAATTTCCTCAGCAATCTCGGCTTCTTCCGCGTCAGTGTCTTTGGCCTCAGCACCTTCTGCTTCGTTACCTTCCGCTTCAGCACCTTCCGCTTCAGCGCCTTCCGCATCAGCACCTTCCGCTTCGGTATCTTTCGGCTCGGCTCCTTCCGCCACTTTATTCGCGGTAGAGTCTTCGCCAGTGTTGAAGACCAGATTAAATGAAACTGCTGCCATAGGAACAATAGAAACATTCGAAGATTCTTCCAACTTCTTCATACCTGCATCAAGATCGAAAAGTGTGGTCTCTATAGACACAGGTGCCACCGATGAAACAGATACTTGATTGTCTATCAATTTATTAACGACGGTCTGCACTTGAAACGGTCGCTTAACTCCGTGGAAATCCAATTCAAACTCTATCGGTACTTCGATATTGGTTTTCTCCGAAAGCGTTGAAAGCAGCGCCGGGTCAATACTTGTTGACACTGTCGCCTCTGCAAATTTGTATGTTTCAAACAACAAAAATCGCAGCCTTACGTTACGTAAATCCTCGTCGGTGTTCACAGAGTCAAGCTGAATTCGCAACTTTGCCGAACCACTTTCATCGACCACACCGTCAAAAGCGTCAAATTTGCTGATTTCCAGATTTGAACCATCGCTTATAGTCTGAAAGTTCAAGCTAGACGATGAAGAATCCAGCGTCCAGCCATTTTCAAACGGGTTTTCAGCAGTCTTTTCGGCACCCCAAGTTTCATCACCAATCAGCATCAAACTACAAAAAACCAACATCAATTGGATTGGCAAAGACACTGAAACGCTTGACTTAGAAGAACGATGATTGCTGAATACATACATATTGGAAATCTCTCAGACTACTAATGAACACGAGTGATACTTACTGGAATGATATTGAACTTGTGTGTTCAAATCCCTGCTGTGTCTACACACTAGTACGTCGGCAGTATAGCAGCGAACAGATCAGAGAATCATTAACCTAAATTCAGAATCATTAACCTAAATTCTGATTGTGAAGAGAGGTACGGCGCCGACATTATGCATATTAAATGTAATACAAGTTATTAGTATAAATCAGCTTCTGGTACACTTTAGAATCCGATTACATTGGTGTTATCCCGTTTACACCATTGCGCTTATCCACCCGATAAATGCGAATTTACGACCAGAATGCAATAATCGAAATCAGAGGACAACGAAGTGGATGACAGAACAAAATTAATGTCGCCACGCCCACTAGGTGCGGGTTCACAAATTGATTGGTACAACATCCGCGAAGTTTTAGGGATGGGTGGCTTGGGGATAACTTACAGAGCTCAGGACGGCAAGCTGAATCGAGAAGTGGCGATCAGAGAATACCTGCCAACCTCTTTTGCTGTTCGTCAAGTGAAGTACCGTGTGCAGCCTATTTCGACAGAACATGAAAAACGCTATGCACAGGGACTCGCTAATTTCTTAAAAGTAGCTAAAACGTTAGAACAGTTCCGTCACGACAATATTATCAAAGTTCATAACGTAATCGAAACTAACAATACCGGCTACATGGTGATGGAGTGTGAAAATGGCGTTAGTCTGGATTCAATCATTGAACAGTGTGGCACCTTAGAACAGAATCATCAAACTCAGATTTTTTTTCCTATTTTCAAAGGCTTACAGGAAATCCACGAACTTGGCTTCGTGCACCGAAGCATCAAGCCGACCAACATACGTATTCGAGAAAACGGCTCACCGGTATTACTGGATTTTGGTTCCGCGCGGCAAACGTCGTCACATCAACCGATGGAATCCACAGCGTTGGTAAATCAGAACTACATGCCGTTGGAACAATACAGCGAAGGCTACGGAGAGCAAGGTCCGTGGACTGACATATATTCTCTTGCAGCCATAATGTACCAAGGTGTAAGAGGTACAAAGCCAGACGAAGCACTGAGCCGTTCAGACTACCTTTTGCGCGGACAACCCGACACAGTGCAGGAACTACTAGCCGAGGCAAACCCGACTTATACACAAGTTTTTCTTAGTGCGTTACACGCCGGACTTACGTTGCAACCACAAAGTCGTCCGCAGAGTTTGAGCCGTTGGCAATTTTTGTTCGAAGGTGATCTCAGGGCTTATCGTCAAGCGGCGGATGAGTCATCAACTATGCCCACTGCAGCTACGACGCCCATTGCAGCTGCTACGCCCATTGCGGCTTCTACGCCCACTGTAGCTACGACGACACCCACTGCGGCCACTTCGCCTACTGCGCCTACTGCGCCTACTGCAGCTACTACGCCCACTGCGGCTAATGAAGAAACGCTGGCGGCTCCTACAGACGTCAGTCTGGCCGCAGCCGCAAAATTCCCAACACACAATGAAGCAATAAATCTACCCGTAGATAAACCGATAGTTATAAGTGCAGATGAACCGTACGACGAGTTCGACATCGCACCAGATCCACTTGTCGAAGAAAAAACGACTGATGAAGAAGAAGAAGAATTTCGACGTGCCGGTATTCTGGCGAAACCACCGGAGAATCACAACACCGGAATAAAATCGATTTTGCTGGGGTCGCTGATAGTGGCAGTTATTGGTGTTGCAGTAGGTATTATGTATCTGCAAACCAACACTACATACTTGCGGTCTGATAATACTGCCAGCAATTCTGATTCATCGGATTCGCCTGAAAAATATGCCGCTGCCGTATCCACTGAAGAACCAAATACAACATTGCTTGAGGACTCAGCTGGCTCTTCAGTCAATCCGGAAATTGCTGCAGCAACAAATGCTGTAGCCGCAATTTCTGAAATCAAATCAGAGTCAGTACCGACAGAAAAAACCAGCCTCGATGGTGCAGGCGAAAATCTGACTGCCGCAATGCCCACTGTTTACTTCGATAAACCACTACCTAATGACCCACAATCAGATTCGCCCAGGACTATTTCGCAAATCGTGGAATCAGTATCGCAATTCTCACCCATTGAAGGCATGGACGACAAATTCTGGAAAGGTAAAGATTGCAGTGAATGCCACAACTGGACTCGAGAAAGCCTGTGTAAGCAAGGAACGTATTACAACACCAATGACGAAAATAGTGTAACTCGCATCCAACATCCATTTGATGGTTACTTCAAGCTGGCGTTGAAAAACTGGGCTGGTAACGATTGCGGTTAACTGACTATATCGATTCAACAGTTGAGTACTGGCTTATAAATGTCAATTAGCACAAATGTCAAATAGCAAAATCCGTGGTGGTGCTTTACTGGCGCGCGCACTAAAAGAAAAAGGTGCAGATCACGTGTTTACCCTTGCCGGAGGATTTTGTAACC
>CALIMV010000197.1 GCA_938045275.1 uncultured Granulosicoccaceae bacterium | reverse complement strand
ATGACCGATGATGTCAGCATCGGCTTCGAGCACCACGTCCTTATCGATTAACCCCGAACCAGGAATGGATGGACCACCGGTGTGAATGGTCGACTGTATGCCGTATTTTCGCGCCCATTTGACCATCTGAGCTGCAGTCTCTCCAGCTTTAACTGAACCCAGACCAACTTCGCCAAGTAATTTGACACCGGCGTCGGCAAGCTCCTTAAAATCGGACTCTTCCATACCTTCTTCGAGCACGGGTGCGCCAGCAATCATCTTGACACCGGATGGGCGAAAGTTTTCGTACCAGCGCTGTGAAGCGATGGCCAGCGCTTTCAATCCGACTATGTCTTTAGGCCGTCCCGGCAAGTGCACTTCACCTGCCGAAATCATGGTGGTTACACCACCGTGCAAGCATGAGTCTATCCAGTTGATTTGCTGTTGTCTGGGCGTGTAGTCGCCTATAACAGGGTGCACATGGCTGTCAATAAGCCCTGGTGCAAGCCAGACATCGTTGGCATCAACAGTGACCTGGGCTTGATCAGTGTCAAGCTGCGTAAACTTGCCAATGGCGCTGATATTACCGTCAACACAAACTACGCAATCACCGTCAATTAGCGGGGCTTCGAGCTTACCAGAGAGTATTCGCCCGATATTTTTGATAACCAGTTTGCCTTGTTTACTGCTCATGCTCGATTGTCTCCGTTGGAACTATCTGTCTGATTAGCAAAGCTAAAGCAATTTGTAACTAAACGCCAGCACACTTGACGATTGGGCTTGTTTAGAGGATAAGTATGCAAAGTCGATATACACCAAATTGTCATGCCAACAATCAATACTAGAAAACTGCATGTTAGCGTTGAAGAAATCTGGCACGAAGGTGGTCCAGTTGCCAGCACGCCACTAAAAAAGGGCGCGGCGTACGCGGTTATAGAAAATCCCTTTGCTGGTCAATATGTTGAAGAGATCAGCGGGTTCATGGAAGATTTAAAGCCACTTGGGCTCACTCTTGCGCAAAAGCTGATCGATGTGCTGGGTGGTGTGCCGGCCATCCAGGGCTATGGAAAGGGGGCTATCGTCGGCACCAATGGCGAGATCGAACACGGTGCCTTATGGCATGTGCCAGGCGGATACGCCATGCGCGAACTATTGGGAGATGCCAAAGCCATTGTTCCTTCAACGAAAAAGGTAGGCAGTCCCGGAACACGTCTCGACATACCGATTACACATATCAACGCTTCGTATGTGCGTGGACATTTCGACTCCATGGAGGTTGGCTGCAACGATGGACCAAAATCCAATGAGTTGCTTGTCGCCTTGGTCATGACCACGGGTGGGCGGGTACATGACAGAGTGGGTGGCCTTCGAGTTGAAGACATTCAGGGTGTTGATGGACTGCGCTAGGCAAAAAAATCGGGCCAGCTATAGATGGCTTGATGATAAAAAATGTCTGCACGCGCAGCACGGCCCGATCGATTTGATCATCCAAATCGATGGAAGCGAAACAGAATGCAAATTGGCTTACAAGCAAGCGGTAGCATTCTTTGATTCTGTGTTAACCGATTTGGTAGCTGAGCTTGATCAGTTACGATTACCGGTTGTTGATCTTACATCGCAACGATTTTGCGGCAAGGTTGCCAGGCATATGCAGCGATCTGTTGCTCGTTATAAAAATGAATATGTAACGCCGATGGCGTCGGTAGCGGGTTCAGTTGCCGATTGCACTCTGGAGGCGATGTGCCACAAGCGTAAACTCAAACGCGCGTTTGTGAACAATGGCGGCGACATTGCTTTGCATTTAACAGCTGACAGTTGCTACACAATGGGAATTTGTGAAAGCACACAAACAGCCGACTACGATGCCAGCATACAGATCGATCATCCAGACGCAATTCGTGGCGTTGCCACCAGCGGCTGGCATGGACGTAGTCATTCTCTGGGAATTGCTGACGCGGTAACCGTATTGGCGGGTAACGCGGCAAGTGCAGATGTGGCAGCTACCCTAATAGCAAATCGTATTGATTTACCGGGCTCCGCAAAAGTGCGACGCACAGCTGCCAACGAACTCACACCCGATAGCGATCTTGGTGATCGAGCTGTCACAGTCGCTGTAGAATCGTTAAGTAAAGTAGAAAAAATACAGGCTTTGTCAACGGGCCAGAGTTATGCACAAACGTTGATCTCAAAAGGGTTAATAGAGGGTGCGTTTATGTCATTACAGGGGCAGCGCATGGTCGCCGTGCGAGACCAGAGTATTCAATGGAAACAAACAGCATGAGCCTAGCGAAAATTCGAAAAATAGTATTGTTCATGGATGAGACTCATCGCGAAATGGACAAACAGATAACACCGCCCACACGTCGGGCCACAGCAGTTGCTGTAATTGAAAACCCGTTCGCATCCCGGTATCAGGAAGATCTTACTGACTTAATGGATATAGGTGCGCAGTTGGGTGAATTGCTTGGAAATCGATGCGTTGAGTTATTGGGAATTGCGCCCGCCGATGCACAGAGCTATGGCAAGGCCGCAATGGTGGGCGAAAATGGTGAGCTTGAACATGCAGCTGCCATACTTCACCCTAAATTGGGTAAACCTTTGCGAGCCGCGGTTAAGCAAGGTGCCGCACTGGTTGCTTCAAGTAAAAAGATGGGTTCCCCAGGTCAACCGTTGGATGTACCGCTTGGACACAAAGATGCCGCGTATGTCCGTTCTCATTTTGACGGTATGGAAGTACGGGTAAATGACGCGCCACGCGCTGACGAAATTATGGTAGCTGTTGCTGTTACCGATTCAGGTCGGCCATTGCCTCGTGTCGGTGGTCTCAAACATGAAGAGGCGCAAGGCAAAGATGGTCTGCGTTAAGACTATTCAAACAAGCTTTTTTACTGACTTTGAAAGTAACTGTATTTTTAATAGCTGAATGACAGATCTGCGCATGTCGATCGATCAAAAAACCTTAAACCTTGAAACAGCTCTGAACTACCTTGTAACGAACGAGACAAAGGTGTTGTCTGGTGGTACCGACTATTATCCGGGCCTTAATGATGCACCACCTGACAAGCAATTGTTAAACGTACGCAGGATAGCCGGGCTGGATTGTCTTTCACTGACGGGCGAGCAATGGCGGATAGGAGCGGCTGTTACCTGGACTACATTGATCAACTCAACACTGCCAGCCTGTTTTAATTGTTTAAAACAAGCTGGTAGAGAAGTTGGCTCAGTGCAGATTCAAAATACTGCAACGATTGTCGGCAATATTTGCAATGCATCACCAGCGGCTGACGGCGTTCCAGCGTTGCTTGTTCTGGACGCACAGGTTGAGTTGAGCTCAGTTGATGGCGTTCGAGTGGTGCCGCTGGCAGATTTCATTGTTGGTGTGCGCGAAACTATCTTGTCCGACAAAGAGCTGGTTACGGCCTTGCTAATCCCAAATACGCAAGCCGATGACTATACCGATTTTGTAAAACTCGGTTCACGTACTTATTTGGTCATATCAATTGTTAT
>CALIMV010000196.1 GCA_938045275.1 uncultured Granulosicoccaceae bacterium | reverse complement strand
CAAAATTGCGGAATTTTGCAATTTTTGCCACAAAATAAAACATGGAGAACATTCTGTGTTTCTTTTCTTTAAGGATCGTTTGCTTTGAGAGGAAAAACGCTCGACCAAATAATTCTAATCTGCTCGATATCGCTTGTAATGATCAACGAGACAACCGCTACGCTCAGCCCCATGGATACAGCACCGAATTGCACAAACGCAACCAGACCGCTGGCAACAAAGACGATCGCCGGACCAAGATAGGGCACCACGCTGAGTACCCCAGCGATTGCGCCCCATAATGCAGCATCTTCAACGCCTAACCACCAAAATGCAAGTGTCGTGAACAGCCATACAAAGACCACTCCGACAAGCATAACGAAGAAGAATCTGCGCAGCTGTGTATTGATTTCATCTAGAATATTGACGGTGATTTTCTTCTTACTCAGCGTATCTCCGCTTATTTTTACAAGTTTGAACTTATATAAATTCCCGGCAGATAAGATGAACAATACTAACAACAACACCGTTAAATACTGACTGAGCAAAACTAAGCCACTCACCGAACCACCCAGCACGAATCCACGCAAATCAAAGCTCTTTTCCTGGATAACAACCCGAGGAAGCGATTCTGACTTTGAGGATTCTATTATTTCATTGGAACCGGTTGCTTTGTCAATTTCGAGGGCAGTTTTTTGTACTTTCGCGAGCACCGATTCTTCAGTCGTGGTTATTTCGGTGCCGGCTTGTGGTCCGTTAAATTTCTCTAATAATACCGGTATATTGTCCAATAGGTTCAGCGCTTGGCCTTGCAAAGAAATGCCCACAAGGGCAGTGAGGGCAAGGACTATTGAAATAACAAAGCTCGCGCCAATTGCCCGAGGAATGTAAATTCGGTGCAACATAGATACCACTGGATAGAGAGCGTAACTGAGTAACACGGCCAGTATAAGTGGAGCAAATACCGCCTGTGCCCAGTCCAGAAAGTAAATCGTGATGATCACAGCGATTACCGACAATGGAAAAGTGAGTCCGTTGGTATCTTTCTGATGAGCCAGCTCTTCAGATGCGATATCTTCACTCATACTGAGCAAGCGTTGCTGGTAAATTATTCATACTATTGAGTTCGCAGTTAATTGATTGGGGGCGCTTTGGGTAGCGTCAATGAAACCGTTGTGCCGTCTTTTACGGCAGACTGCAATTCTATTGAGCCACCGATATCCCGTAAGGCTTCAGCAACGAGGTAAAGCCCCATACCATAGCCAGTTATACCAAGGCGCTCATCCATCTCCTCATGGGCACGAACCCGTAATTTGAACACAACTTCTTGCTGGTGCTCGTCAATGCCCAATCCATTGTCTTTTATTGTTATTTCAATGTTTTTACCGTCAGACCCACTGCCCGCCTGCACCCACACTGATTTGCTTTTCTTGTCCGGGTCGCTGTATTTGATTGCATTGGTAAGAATATTGGTAAATATTAATTTCAGCTTTGCCGTTTCTGCAACCACCACTCCCAAATCGTCATCCACAAATAAATCGACACCTCGATCGCCAAGGGATTCTTCGAGTTGTGTTCGTATATCTCTGACAAATGCGCTTAGGTTAACTTCCTGTTGAATGGGTGAATCTGCTATTGGTGTTTCCGTATTACTGATCAAATTTTCGATGTTCTGTAACAGAGCAGAAGCCTGTTGAATCGATGTTTGAATTAACAGTAAATCTCGTGCATCAGCTGCTCCAACATCTTTCGTCTCCATCAGCAATTCGATATTCAGCTGTGCCGCTTGAAGCGGTGTTTTCAGTTCATGTGATACAAACTCATTAAAAGACAGAATTTTCTCCGTTTGTTCTTTAATCGTTGACATATAGCGCTCGACGAAAGAATCTACAGTTGATTGCAAGATAGAACGCACAATGCGAGCAACTGACGCCATGAGCTCAATGGAATCTTCAGGCTTAATGGTGCGACCAAAGTGGCCCGTTGTGTCTATGATGAATTGTTCCAGAACTTTGGAGAGTAAATCATACTCGCGCAGCAGCTGGTTTATGGTTGCTCTTTGTTGGTGCCGAAGCGTGCCGAGTTGATTTGCTTTTCGTTCAATCAATGAATTTGCCAGCGTCATATCGGCCTCTGCATAATCCAATATGTTACCTATCTCATCAATCATCGACGGTATATGATCTAGATACTGCTCAGTTGGAAAAATGTTTCTTGTGGATTCATCTACGACATCCTCGAGCCGTTCCAACCAAAGGTCAGCAATTTTGGTGCTTTCAGTTTTTATCGCGTGTGCGATATACCGGCGATAGTCACTATCTTTAGATTCTTGCAAATATCACCTCTAATTCAATCTTGCTTGGTTGCATTACTACTTGTACCACTGCTCTTGTATAGATAAAGCAGATGCCAGCCCAATTTGATATTTGGCTTTAAATCGGCATTGTACACGAAGACTTTTCCGTCCAGATCCACCACGAACAGTACTTTATTGTCTTCTATATTCGTGCTCAGCAATTCTGCGATTTGTTTGTCGTGCCTCTTAACTGAATGGCTTTCTACGTGCTGTAGCTTGATGTCTTTCCCTGCGCTGTCACTATCGCCACCATCTTGTACATTTGTTTTCGGCGCGGTGAGTTTTTTCAGCACGGCTTCAGTGATTTCGATCTGCTGTATCTCTGCACCTGTCCGAAAAGCGTTATTGAGCTTTTGATAGGAGTAGTCGGCACTAAAAAGAAACTGATAGGCGGTCAAATCGTGCGACAGTTCTCCAGGCTCATCCGCGTTCTCATTTTCCTGGTTCACCAAGTATATGTTTGATGTCCCAAATTCGTCGCGAAAATGCAGTGCTGCTAATGAATTTAAATCTTGGTTTCTTGACACTGCCAGAACATAGCCAATGCCCGATAGATCTAAATGGCTTTCTGCATGGGCGGAGGTAACATGCCCATAGAAAGTTTTTAGGCCATTTAGCCGGGCGGCTCTCACGTGTTCTTTGTTCCGATCTACTAGCAGAACTTTTACACCGGCAGACTTAAGGGCAAGGCCGATCTTTCGGGCGACTGGATTGGCTCCTACAATTAGTGCGCCGTTGGGCTCTGGATCACTTACACCAAGCCTATCTGCCACAAACTTAGCAGTCAGGCTTTGGAAAACGACAGTGCCGATTATCATCACAAACGCCAATGGCACCAGCAGTTCGGCCGCATCCACCTCTACTGAGTCAAGACGAAGCACAAAGAGCGAGGAAATAGCAGCCGCCACTATGCCGCGAGGGGCTATCCACCCCAATAGAACACGCTCCTGCCATGACCAACCAGACCCGAGTGTGCACATCCATACTACGAGCGGTCGAATCAAGAACTGAATGATAAACAGGAATGCAATCGCGGCAATGCCTAAACTGAGCACAGCATCGACCTCAAGTCGCGCCGCAAGCAATACAAATAAAGCTGAGATGAGCAGTACCGACAGATTTTCTTTAAAGTGCAGAATTTCCTGCAAGCGGATTCCTTTGCTATTAGCGAGCCATATGCCCATTACGGTAACTGTAATCAGGCCTGCTTCATGCTGTAGTGATTCAGCTATAGCAAAAGCTGCTATTACTGTTAGAAGTGTTGTGGATTCAATAAGAAAATCAGGGATATGTCGGTTTCTGATTAGCCAGACCAATGAATAACCGAATAATGCTCCTACTACCAAGCCAATCCCAATTAGGCGAAGTAGGACCAAAAAAACATCAGAGAAACCACCACCGGATTCAACCTCAATAATGTACTCGAACACAAGAATTGCCAGCATGGCACCGATGGGGTCTACCAGGATGCCTTCCCAACGCAATACCTCAGCAATTTTCTGTTTTGGGCGAACAATTCGAAGCAGAGGCTTGATCACGGTAGGACCAGTTACAACACCAATAGACCCAAATAGAAAGGCTAATGCCCATGGGAAATGAAATAGCAAATGGACGGTGAAAGCGATCAGAAACCAAGTTAAAACCACACCAATAATCAATAAATTACGGACCACCGCACCGTGACCGCGCAGCTCACTTCGGTCTAGTGTGAGCCCACCTTCAAATAGAATAATTGCTACGGCAATGGATACGATTGGAAAGAGGATGTCACCGAGTAACTCATCGGGTTGCAGCACACTCAGAACAGGGCCGAGCAATATGCCTGAAGACAGCAACAATAATATGGAGGGTAATTTAACCCGCCAAGCAATCCACTGCGATGCGGCGCCGGCAACCCCCACCAGGGCTAATAATCCAATCGCGTTAGACGCCAATGACCTGTTTTCCGAAAATACCCCGTTTGCCAGTAGTGTAGCGACTGCAATACGACACAAGGCACTAATTCTCTGATTTTGAAAAACTTACAATTGCAATTTCAGGATTGGAGCGCCAACATAGTCAGCGAACACTAAAGTTTGTTTACATTAGGTAGTATGGCTAGCCAAAAAAATACCGGTACCGAAAATGCCGCCGGTGACGACCCGACATTGCGAGATCAACCGGCCAATGCTAATAGGTTTAATCCACATTCAGTAGCATTCGTTTCTACATCAGTAGCAATAACAACGGAGAATAGTCATGGGTTATGAAGTGAGTGGTGTGATTGGATTCCTGGTTTTATTGTTGGACATATGGGCCATTATTAGAATTGCTGGAAGCTCGGCCAGCACCTTCAGTAAGGTGATTTGGATTGCTGTCGTTCTAATTTTACCCGTGCTCGGTGTCATCATTTGGTATTTCATAGGCCCTAAGAGCTAGACCATTATTCGCCATAAGACTCTTTTTGCGCGACGATGAAACTGTTTGGCAACCTGTCCGAATCATTGTTTTGCGTGGTTGATGGTGTGCGCAATTCCTTTTGGGCTATACCAGTCGGGTTGTTATTCTCGGCTGGTTTTTTAGCGATTTTGACATTGTGGCTAGATACGCACCCGTTGTTGGCCATGATACTAGACAGTAGCGTTGGACTGAATATTGAGGCGCCAAGCAATATTCGATCGTTGCTGTCGACTACCGCAGCTGCGGTGCTTGGTGTTGCTGGCGTGTCCTTTTCTATTACCATTGCCTCGCTCACCCTTGCATCGCAGCAATTTGGGCCGCGATTAATAAGAACATTTATCAGGAATCGTTTTATTCAGACTGTGTTAGGGGTCTTCGTTGCCACTTTTTTCTATTGCATGCTTACCATGCAACTGAGCTCAATTGTTGCGGAAGATCTCTACCGACCCGTAGTGTCTCTTATCACCGTTCTGTTGTTAACATTCACCAACTTGGTGCTTCTCGTGCTGTTCATACATCACATATGTGTGTCCATCCAGGTTGATTCGGTGATAAACGAAGTAGCAGAAGAAATGCAACTGCGTGCTGATCTGATTTTTTCAGTAGATTCAGACCAAACAGCACCGTGTTCGGAACAACAAAAACAGGCGTTGGAGTGTTTGTTCAATGCAAACACAACCAGTGTAAAAGCGACCGAGGATGGATACATTACTTACATTCATTACGATCGTCTTTTGCAGTGGGCAGAAAAACAGGACGCTAGAATAAAAGTGCTGTTACGAGCTGGAGACTACGTGCTTACGGGTAGCGAGCTAATGCTATTTACAGGCGACAATGACGTAAACATCGATAGTGATGAGCTACGTGAATTTATAAATATAAATTTAAAGAGAACCCCTGAGCAAGATTTAGAGTACACCATTCGGCAACTCGTTGAAATTGCGCTTCGCGCGCTCTCCCCTGGCATTAATGATCCGTTCACGGCTATAACCTGTATTGATAGATTAGGCTCACTAATCAACTTCGTTGGGCACCGTCCAATGCCGTTGCGCACGCTTGCTGATTCTAACGGTATATTCAGGCTTCTAATAGACCAGACGACATACAAATCATTAGTGGAAGCCAGCTTCAATCAACTTCGACAGAATGCGCTAAGCCACGTGGATATCTCCTTAAGGATGCTCGAGACGCTTACGCAGCTTGTTCTACTTTGCGATACACATACCCAATTAAATGAATTAAGCAAACAGGTGGAGTTAATTATGCAAGGGTCAAAGACTGAGGGTTTTCTTGAGCATGATGTGGATGCGCTGCGCGACAGGTATAGGGTTTACAACAAGGCCTTGTCGAGCCGCACCGATTTGACATCTGATTCAGTTTAATCAGTGGTAGATCGCTCACTTTTTTTAATACCATATAAAACATGAGCACCGTATGGCAAACGAAAATGAAATAGTAGGCATTGTGGATTCAGTTGATGAAGTGACCTTGACTCTGTGGCAAACCGTCGTAGAAATGTGGAACAGTTTTCTGGCCCATGTGCCGTATATTTTGGCTGGAGTGATGATCTTGTGCCTGACATGGTTATTGACGCACACCCTGTCGGCGGTGGGACACAAGCTTCTTGGGTATTGGCACAAACGGGAGTCATTAAAAGATTTAATCCTCAGGCTGCTCTCAATTTTGGTTTGGGTGCTTGGACTGATGCTTACAGCAATAGTTATATTCCCCGGGTTGACCCCAACCAAAGCTTTAAGCGGACTCGGGTTGGTGTCGATAGCGGTTGGGCTCGCGTTCAAGGATATTTTTGAGAATTTTTTCGCCGGAATTTTAATTTTATGGCGCTTTCCGGTCGAGCGCGGAGATTTTATTGAGTGTGAAGGCGTTTCCGGAAAAATCGAGAAGGTATTGGTGCGGATGAGCTACATAAGAAAAGCATCCGGAGAGCTGGTGGTAGTGCCCAATTCATTTCTTTTTAAAAACCCGGTGAAGATCCTAACTAACCTTGCCAAGAGAAGAGTTACGGTTGCAGTCGGGGTTGCTTATGGGGAGAATCTGGCGGATGCGGTGTCGTTGATTGAGAACACAGTCAGGAGCTGTGACACAGTTTTATCAGATGAGCCAGTACAAATCTTTCCGAATAATTTTGGTTCCAGCAGTATGGATATGGAGGTTACTTGGTGGACTGAATCAAAACCGGTAGATGTGCGCAAATCCCGCGCGGAGGTCGTAACTGCAGTCAAAGCAGCTCTGGATGATGCTGGTATCGAAATTCCATTCCCGTATCGAACATTGACTTTCGCAGAACCAATGGAATTGAAAAAATTACCGAGTAGTCCCTAAATGGAGACTCGTTGTACATACTTTGCATTCACACTTTAAATTCAGGAGAAAACCATGGGAACCGAACCCCTTACCAATCAGGCCAGCGATCGCGCACATGGTATTGTTGATAAGCTTGAATCCACCCTGTCCGATGTTGAAGGCACCGTCAGAGATGTTTCTTCACAGGCAAGCGAGCAAGCCGAAGCGCTAAACCGAGAAGCGCAGACTATGGCTGCTGAATCATTGAAAAAGATCGAACAGTTCGTGAAAGAAAAACCTGTGCAAGCCGTCGGTATTGCTTTTGCTGCAGGCATCCTGACGGCAGTGTTGATGCGAAAGCGATAGCGCGGACTTTTATACAAAAGTGTCTACATTGAGTAGTCCAAAGCAGCCAGCGACGCACAAGTCAGGTTTTGAAAACCTTGCTGAATACAATGAATCACCGGCAGGAACAGATGCCGGTAAATTGCTGATCAACTGGTTTCAAAGCCATGCTCGATTTCTACAGAAAGCCTCTCAGCTTGTGCTCGCTGATGCTCGTCTGGCAGCTGCGAGTGGATTGCAAATTGCTGCTTTAACGGTAGCCTTCTCGTTTGTATTTGTTTGCACCTGGATAGTAATCAACATTGGGTTTGCGCTATTACTTGTGTGGATAGGCGTTTCACCCGGCGCGATTGTGGGTGTAATACTGCTACTGCATCTTGTCACGCTAGTCGCGCTTTCGATGGCGATACGATCAACCTTTGAAGGACTCCGGTTCAGAGCATCTAAAACCGCGCTAGCGGGCATGGGCGAGAAACAAGTGACAGGTAGGAAAAGGTATGCTGAAGACGTCAATAACGAGTAAGGCTGCGAATATCGTTGAACAGCGCCAAATTGAAGTGAGTGAGCTGCGTCAGCGCGGTCTGAAAGCTCGTCGTGATATCTCGAAAAACAGGTATTTCCTGCTGTCGCAACCATCGATGTTGATTTGGTCTTTTGCGGCGGGAGCTTATCTTGGTGCAAAACGAAAGAAAGTGAACGTTGTCACTCCCCGAACAGTCAATGTAAAAACAACACTGCCACTAATTGCACTGCTCAAGGCAGCACTTTCGATACTGGCGCTGAAACGCAAAGCGATAAATCTTGTTGCCGAAGATACTGCTGTAGAGTCAAATACTGGCGGTGGTACTGGCGCTGAATCGTAAATACCATGAAACCTATTACACATGCGTCGTAAAAATAAAAAGTTGACAGTAATGGTTTTGGCTCATGATCTTAACGAAGCTTATTTGTGCCAGTGTTTAAGTTTGAACTTGGCGCTTATTGAGTTTCTCGGCACGGATCTATTGTGAGCTTGCTGATTGTTGAAGATGATGAAGAAGTCAGGAAGGTTCTTATTCGCATTGCCCAACGTTACTTCGATAAAGTATCCGAAGCTGAGAATGCCTATACTGCGCTAATTAAAATAAGCAGCGAGAACCCTGGTGTGGTGCTGACCGATTGGGATTTAGGTGGAATACTCACTGGAATCGACATTGCTAACTACGTAAGCGCTAGCTGTCCTGACTGTCGTTTGGTCTTTATCACTGGAAAATCAATGACCCAACTAAAAGCCCGAACAATTCATTTGAATGTGCATACGTACCTTGCAAAGCCGTTTAGCCTTGAAAATTTCAGGTCCGTACTCATAGACATTTTACAGGCCGATAAGCCAGTAAGTGGGGATTGACTCTGAGGTTGGCGCAAGGCAGCACACCGCTTGAGCAGGCGAATTCTCTGGGTTAACAAAAATTGGTCCAATTGTTCACTGATGCAGTTGAATGCATTTACCCACCATTTGTCTGTAGTAAACACGAATTGAAAATTCCAACTTTCCCTCCTCCGTACTGAAAAATTATTGGCCTGGTGACTGAAAGCCATATACAATTTTGCTAGATCGCTGAGTTAAATTCAGCTTACTTAATCAGTTTGGTCTGTTAAAAATGAGTTACGAGTTGTGGCACGACAAAAAAATTGCCATCGTTACTGGCGGTACAAGGGGCATTGGTTTAGCTATAGCTCAAGTATTGAAACAACGTGGCGCACTGGTGGCTGTAGGCTCGCGAAACGCAGAAGAAGCTTCTGACGAACACAAGTCTTTGCAAGCCAGTGGTTTTCTGGTTGGACCATTAGATGTACGAAGCACTGAATCAGTCAATGCGTTTGTTGCTCTGGTGACAGAGACTTATCGAGCACCGGACATCCTTGTGAACTGTGCTGGTGTATCGGTACTGCAGGAGGTGTGCGGCCATTCTGATGACGACTGGAATGCAGTTATTGACACAAACCTCAATGGAGCATTCAAAATGATACGCAGCTGTTTGCCGCAAATGATGAGTTTGGGTTGGGGGCGAATAGTCAATATTGCCTCCACCGCTGCCACAGCAGCAGAACCGACTCATGCAGCGTATTGTGCATCAAAATCAGGTTTACTCGGACTCACAAGAGCTGTCGCACTTGAGGGTGCGAAATACGGCGTCACATGTACGTCGGTTAGCCCTACCTGGGTAGAAACTGAAATGCTTAGAAATAGCATGGCAGCAATGGCGTTAGCTTCAGGTCGAACCATAAACGAAGAAATAAAAGCTACCGAAATGGCAAATCCACAAAACCGACTGGTGCAGGCATCAGAAATTGCGCAGCTGGTTTCCTTTATATGTTCTGATCTTTCGCCCGCTCTCACAATGGAGGATATTCAGGTCAACGCAGGAGCCTTTTGGTAGTGTTGATTCAGGTTGGTTATTATGCACTTAGTAAGATAATATGCATAAGAGTCCATCGTACAGTAACTACAGCTTAGAAAATAGAGCTTATTGTCTGTGAGTCAGGGTTAGATTGAGTCAGGTTTAGATAATGAGTGCACGTAAAAAAAGCAGAGCTGAACGGCGCTCGTCTCGGCTAAGGCCATCGCAGCCTGGTCCGGCTTACATAGATCGCAAGATAGGCACCTATAATGTGTTATCCGAGGAAGGGCTTTGCCTTATAGAGGAAAATGCCGACCGCATTCTTCAAGATACCGGTATGGAGTTTCAGGATGACCCGGATATTCTGAAAACATTCAGAGACGCCGGTTGTGAAATTTCAGGCTCTCGAGTTCGCTTTGAACCAGGGTTCTGTCGAAAAACCATTCAGGCTACTGCGCCCTCAAGCTTTTATCAGCACGCCAGAAATCCGGAGAACAATGTACTCATTGGCTCGAATGCCACGGTACTGTGTCCGTCTTGGGGCCCGCCCTTTGTACACGATTTGGATAATGGCAGACGCTATGCCACCTATAAAGATTTCGAGACGCTGGTAAAGCTGCATCAAACCATTCCGTGGTTACATCACTCGGGAGGTGTTGTTTGTGAACCTGTAGATCTACCCGCCAACAAACGGCACTTGGATATGCTGTATGCACATATTCAATATTCTGATCGACCGTTTATGGGGGCTTTCATTGGTGCCGAGCGCGCAACGCATTCTATAGAGATGGCGCGCATACTCTTCGGTGAAGAGACAGTTGCGAATCAGCCGGTCTTGTACTGCGTATCCAATACCAACGCACCACTGGTCATGGATGCAAATATGTCTGGGTCACTTAAAACCTACGCCGCTGCCAACCAGCCGGTTGCCTGTACCCCGTGGGTATTAACCGGTGCGATGAGCCCTTGCACAGTAGCTGGAACACTTGCGCAAGTACTCGCTGAAGCATTGGCTTGTCTTTCACTTGTGCAGTTAATCAATCCGGGCGCACCGTGCCTGATGGGAAGCTTTGCATCAACTATGTCAATGCAATCCGGTAGCCCTACATTCGGTACGCCTGAGGCTGGACAAATGGTGTTGGCAGCAGGTCAGCTTGCACGGAGGCTGGGGGTGCCGTTACATACGGTCGGTACGCTGTCCGCATCCAAACTACCAGATGGGCAGAGTCAGCAGGAAGGTACCTGGGGCTTGTTAATGGCAATGTTTGCCGGAGCGAATGTTATTAACCATGCGACCGGTTGGCTTGAGGGTGGACTTACCACCAGTTTTGAAAAAACCATAGTCGATGCAGACTTGTGCGGAAAACTATCGCGTTTTTTTGATGGTATTGATCTCAGTGAAAATGCACAGG
>CALIMV010000195.1 GCA_938045275.1 uncultured Granulosicoccaceae bacterium | reverse complement strand
AGTGCGTGCCATGATGCAAAGCGCAGAAGGAGCAGCCTATTCAGGCATATCCAGAATGGTAACCGCCTTACCGGTATTGATGTTAACGGGTGCCTTGGCTGGTATGGCGGCGGCGCTGTTGAGCCAAACAATTTTTGTAAGCCCTACCTCTGGCGTTGTACCGCTGGTCAAAGGGCTGACCATTGCTTTACTCGGTGGGCTGGGCTCTGTACCTGGTGCCATGATTGGCGCATTACTTATCGGCTTTCTTGAAGCGATTGTTGGTGCTATACCCTTTTTTGGTCAGCGTTATGTAATGTCGGCGACTTTCGGTTTCATTATTCTGGTGCTAATAATTCGTCCGCGCGGTATTGGTGGCCTTCTGGATGACACAAGAGAATGACTGATAACTCTTATTACAAGGTTGGACGTCGTCCCTGGGAACTGAAAGGGCAGCCGGATGGGTTGGTTGAACGTAAACGTTCGCGTGTGCCGTATACCAAACGTCACTGGCTGAAATGGCGTGACAACCATAATGCAAAAACCTTGCAACGTGAGCGTGTTTTAGCAGATAAAAAACCGTTGTGGTGGACGCTTGGACTGGGCTTGTTGCTTGTCGTAACACCCTTTTTACCTAATTCCATGATTTCGGTTGCGTCGGTTTTTTGCATCTATGCAGCCATTAATATTCTCTGGACACTCATTGTCGGTACTGCCGGTATCTTTTCGCTCGCAACGCTTGCTGTGGTTGGCATGTCTGGTTACATTGCCGCCGCTGCCAATGTTTATCTGGGTGTTCCGTGGCCATTTATGTTGATCATTGGACCTTTGGTCGGATTCATGGCAGGTGCTATTCTGGCCGCGCCGTCAACTCGCCTGGACGGACTTTACTACGCGTTGTTAACCATGGGCGTTGCTGAAATTTGTCGCGTATTTGTTGTGCAGTTACGAGCGTTAACTGCCAACAACGGTGCTATTACTCAAGTAGACAGTTTTATACCGGAAGACTGGTTTTTGCAACGTCCGGGCCTGTTGCTTGGCTTTGGCGGTGCGTTTTGCTTGCTTTTGGGAGCATTGCTGGTGTGGCGGCTGGTTAATTCCGAGCGGCTTGGTTTGTTGTTGCGCGCAGCCAAAGGCAGTCGCGAAGATGAGTCCTTTTGTGAAGCTGTGGGTATAGATTTTCGCCGGGCACGACTTCAAGTGTTTGTGATTTCGTCTGCGGCATTGGGTTTTGTTGGCGCTTTTTACGCAATGTATTACCGGTCAATATCGCCTTCAATCTTTTCACTTGATCAAATGCTATTACTGTTTGCAATGATGGTTATTGGTGGTCTTGGGCGTGCTGAGGGTGCGGTTATTGGAGCTGCCGTCGTTACTATTATAGACAAAGGCATGATCGAGCTTGGTCCGGTGCGCATTATTATTGTTGCCGCCATCATGCTGCTGGTAACAATTTTCGCACGTGAGGGCCTGACTGGCGCACGTGAACAATTTCGCGATTTTCGTAAGCGCAAAGCCGGAGAGCGCCGCGCCCGACGAACAGAAAAAGGAGGGGAAGCCATGCCGGAAGAAGCTGTTGATGTTCTTGATAAGCAGGAACTCTATTACCGCCGTTTCAACAAGCGCCTGCGGGAGCGCTTGAAAAAAATGATCACGCCTGAACTCATCGCAGAGCATAAGGACGACCCGCTCGGACATCATTCTGATGCTTTGTCTCGTGTTTTAAATTATTTTCGTCGTGCAGAGATGGCAGATAAATATGTGATTATGCGGTTGAAGGATGGCGAAGAACGTTATCGCATTATGGCTGTATCTGGCATACGCGGTATGCCACCGCGTGTGGTGGATGATAAACAATACGATGCACTAAATGATGCTTACCACGCGGTTTTTTTACTGCGTGTAAACGATTTGCTGGAGAGTTAGCGATGACCGATATCCGGCTCTTCGGTTACAGTGATCCATTGGCTGCCAAAACAGGTGAGCCGGTGGATTTTATGATTTCAGCGGAGGGCACAACCGAAGCGCAGATCGATATCGTGCGGCTGGTCCATGGCGACTACAATCCTTCAGGTCCTGGCTTTATTGAAGAGCTTGTTGAGACCGATTTGCCAAAGACACTGTCAGTTGAACGTCAATATACTCAAAACGGTGCGTTTGCTCGGGTGAAAGATGCTGAACATAAGCTTGGGCATGTTGATTCATTTACTGTTCATGCGTTTATCTGTCCTTCCAGTCCTGGCGGTGAGAGACAAACCATCATGGGCTGTTGGTCGGTTAATACTTCACAGGGCTATGCGCTTGGTATTAATCCGGAGGGTAAGCTTGAGTTTTGGATTGGTGATGGAGACAAGGTTGATCAAGTTACCTCAGATGCGCCGTTAGTCCCGAAGGTGTGGTTACTGGTAGCAGCAAGCTTTAATCATGAAACACATGAGGTGCGGCTACGACAAATATCAGTACAAAATTCATGGAACTCTGGTATCGGCCCGGTAACACCGTTGGATAACAATAGTCATGTGGTTGAATCCATGCGCTGTTCGCCGCTTTGTGTTGAATCCGATTTCTTGTTGGCCGGCGCTCATGAAAGTAATCTACGGCGCGGACCATTTGTATCCATGCTCTATAACGGCAAAATGGACAGACCCGGAATAGTGGCGCGTGTGTTGTCGGCCGACGAAATGGCGGATATTGCACAGGGCACACCACCTGATGATCCTTTGGCTTATTGGGACACCACAGAAGGCTATACCGATACTGGCATTGGTGACCGTATTTTCGATACCGGTCCCAATGGTCTGCATG
Source organism: uncultured Granulosicoccaceae bacterium (assembly GCA_938045275.1). Taxonomy (GTDB): domain Bacteria; phylum Pseudomonadota; class Gammaproteobacteria; order Granulosicoccales; family Granulosicoccaceae; genus Granulosicoccus. Next base: position 8,931 of record CALIMV010000195.1, on the reverse strand, counting down.
CAGACGGTGTTAACCGGCCAATTCGTGCAATGACTGGCTGGAACTGGATGGGCCGCGATGATAGTTTTCGTTTAAACCCCTCGCAGTATGGTGGCATCGCTTTTCATGATGATGCACTCATTGATTGTGATTGGTCACCGTCAATCAGTTGGGTGCCCGATGTGGCGTTAAAATCAGGCGTGTATGCACTGAGAGTCAGCGCAGGAGATAAAACAGACCGAATTCCAGTCATTGTACGACCACAGACTCCACAAGCAAAAATTGCGGTGCAGATGTCTACCTTTACGTATCTTGCCTACGCAAACGAACACCTGAGTTTTGAAGCGCAAATAGCACAGGCCATCGTTGCACACACGCCTGTTATCTCGGAAGACGATCTCGAATATAACAAGCTGCAGGAGTTCGGTTTATCAACTTACGATCATCATTCGGATGGAGCGGGTGTTTGTTACTCATCATGGAAGCGGCCGATTATCAATATACGCCCTGGCTATCGAATGGCAGGCATGACCTTTCCCTGGGCACTACCTGCTGACTTGTCCTTACTTTGGTGGCTTGAACATGCTGGGTACGACTATGACTTGATCACCGATCATGATGTTCATGCCGAAGGCTCTGATGCATTAACACCGTACAAGACTGTCTTGAATGTTACTCATCCTGAATACTATTCAGCGCACATGCTCGATGCGACAGAGCAATATTTAATGGCTGGTGGTCGCATGATGTACATTGGTGGCAACGGATACTACTGGGTGACTTCCACTGTACCCGATGACCCGGCTTGTATTGAAGTGCGTAAACTGGATGTGGGTTCGCGCGCATGGCAGGCGGAACCTGGTGAAGGGTATTTAGCCTCAACCGGTGAGCGGTCAGGGCTGTGGCGTTCGCGCGGTCGTGCACCACAAAAACTGGTTGGGCTTGGCTTCACCGCTGAAGGCATGGATAGATCGGAACCCTTTGAGCGTATGCCAGATAGCTTCCACAAACGCGTAGCCTGGATTTTCGACGGTATCGGCGATGAAGAATTAATCGGTGAATTCGGTCTGGCTTTAGGTGGTGCAGCGGGTGTGGAACTTGATCGATATGATCTGGCACTTGGCACACCACCGCACACTCTGATGCTCGCAGCGAGCTGCGGACACACTGACAATTATCCATTGGTTTCGGAGGAAATTTCTTATGCTTTCCCCGGACGTGGAGGTACGCAAGACCCACAAGTTCGCGGAGATATGATCTTCTTTAATACTGCCAACAATGGTGCAGTGTTTGCTGCAGGGTCTATCGCCTGGAGCCAGGCATTACCGTGCCATGGAGGAGAAAATAACGTTGCCACCGTAATGCGTAATCTGTTGAATGCGTTTATCAAGGATGGACCACTGCCCGGGTCTTCGTATACAGGCATGGAAAAAGCGTGGCGTTAATCTCATGCCAGGTTAAGAATAAGGCGAATAAAAGTTCAGGCGTTACCTTACAAATGCTATCTGAACTTAGACTAAGACATACCTAAACAAACACCTTGTCCGTTATGGGAGAAGCATCGAGTATCTGTGTTACGCTTAAGGCGTTGATCTAAAAGGTATAAGCATGAACACAGAAAATACCCCAAAGTTTTTATTCAACAACCCACTCAAAAATACATAAACGGTTTTTCCGTTTATGGAAGCTGTTAGATTAAATAGGCCATGATCAAACAAACGTCATTTAACGAATGGAATCCACAATACGACTATGTTGATCTCTGTGAAGTACAACTTACAGTTGGTCAGTTCAAAGATAGTTATGGGATCACATTCGAGAAGCAACTCGAAGACGGGCTAGGTGAATGTTTTTTCGCGTGCGTAGAAATAGATGCAAAATTATTTTCACTCTTCGGAGCGTGTGATGCAGAGTCAAGCCCGGGTATCGTATTTAGAATACAAGGTAACAATCCGAGTGTAGAAAATAGTATTCATGAGGTTAAAAAGGCACTATTACTAGAGGATGAACACTATTCATGGACTCAAGGTCACTTTACAAAACCGCGGTGGGCATTATTCCGTCAAGGAGACGATGGAAATGAAGTTGAGATCGATCGCTTTTATAAAGAAAGTGTAGCTTTGTACAATATGAAAATATTTGAAGATCGTGGTCACAAACAGGCTTACACTGTACGAGAAATAATCTAACAATAACCTGCAACGGACATAGATTGACAGTGTCTACGAACCTGGCATTCGCCAGAACTGTAGAATCTGTCAATCAGCCGTTGAGGTGAGCGTTATGTATCCGTCGGTGAGCAAACTGCAAGAAATAACTCTGAAAAATTAGATGCTTCGGCTACCTTAAAACTACTGTTTATTTGTACGGCATTAGTCTGATATACTGCGGATGTGTGAAAAATCGGATATTGACATGGCAGTTCCAGCAGTTAAACAACATATTGATCACAGTTCCAGTGTAAGAAGCGGAAAACCTCACATCGCGGGTACTCGAATTGCCGTTCAAGATATCGCCATCTGGCACGTACGTCTTGGTATGTCGGTCGATGAAATTTCTGACCAATATGATTTGAGTTTGGCTCAAATATATTCTGCTCTTTCTTATTATTTTGATAATAGAGAGCAAATAGATCAGGCAATATCGGAGAGTGAAGCATTCGCCAAGCAAATGCGTGAAAACTCATCTTCTGTCTTAGCGAAAAAACTAAACAATCTACGCAGTGAGTAGAATACGGTTTTATGCTGACGAACAGATATCTAAAGCCGTTGTTCGTGGATTGCGATCCAGAGGCATTGATGTCCAGACTACTCACGACGCGAATCTATTGGGCGCTTCCGATGCTGTCCAGCTCGCACATGCGCATGAATCTGATCGAGTAGTATTAACTCAAGATAACGATTTCCTTATACTGGCATCGGAAGGTGCTTCTCATTCAGGAATTGTTTATTCCAAACAGAATCAGAGCATTGGCAAAACAATACAAAATTGTGTGTTGTTGGTAGAGGTGGTCGATTCAGATGAAATGCAAGGCATGATAGAGTTTCTCTAAACTTTAGTTTTGTGTATGCGTCCAGCCACCTAACCAAAAGATGCACGCGGATATTTGACGCGCGCCGGGAACATGGGCTCCGCCCATAATAACCCCGCCCCATATCAAATTCCGGTGATGTAAGCGTTAAGAGGCTGAGTTCTTGGAAATATTGTCTTTAGCAAGTAAACCGGAATACATCGAAGAATTGGCTGAGCTTCATCATGCAGAATGGAATCATTTAAGCACTTCGATTACATTAAAGAACCGGATTGACGCAATTAGAGATGCTGCACGTTTTAGAGGAATTCCTTCAGTCTTCATAGCATTGTTAGAAGATCAACTTTTAGGTTCGGCTGCAATTCTTGAAAATGACATGGGCAGTAAGCCAGAATTATCTCCCTGGCTAGCCGCTGTGTATGTAAGGGAAGATTTTCGAAGACAAGGAATTGCCAAGAAGTTGATTACTCGGTGCATTCAAGAGGCGGCGCGATCAAATGTTGGTGGTTTATACCTATACACTGAATTTGCAGCCAAATATTATGAAAAGCTTGGATGGAGTCACACGGAACGTTGCGAATACAAAGGTGTAGTTGTCGATGTTATGTACAAGCAAATAGCCTCTTAACAAGGCGCAGCATACGTACAACTTGACGGCCGCATGGAACGCGGCAATGGACCACAACCCAAGTGGTTGCCAAGCAGCCGCTGAGCGAAGCGTTATGCCTAGTATGCGTGAGAAAACAGTGAAAAGAGAAAATGTTGCGTGATGCCCAACGTGCTGCAATCGATCTTATGATAGCTAGCATCAAGCACAAAGGATTGCACGAGTTCTACGAGAAGGGCAGCTCTCGTAAAATTCGAGCGAAGCATAGTGCAAGGCTTCGTTTGATGCTAGCCGCATTAGAATCGAGCCAGACCGTAGATGATATGGACATCCCAGGTTATAGGTTGCATCCACTAAAAGGGAAGATGAAAGGCTGATGGTCTGTATCTGTCAGTGGCAATTGGCGTTTAACCTTTGAGTTTAAGGATGGACATGTTCATTTATTAGATTATGAGGATTACCACTGATGAGTATGCATAACCCTCCACATCCTGGAGAATTTATATACAATACTTATTTAGAGCCGTACAACATGAGTGTGCGTGCATTAGCTGAAGGGTTGGGGGTTTCTCCATCTACAATTAACAGAATAATTAATGGCCAGAGTGCGATAAGTCCGAGCATGGCATTACGTCTATCGAAAGCTGTTGGTCGTACCCCTGAGAGTTGGTTGGCCATGCAGTATCAATATGACTTGTGGCATGCGAGACAGGAAGTGGATCTCAAGACTGTGAAAAAAATAGATTTTAAAGCGGCATAACAAAAACTGCAGTGGACAAATTGACAAAGCCATGAAACGTGGCTGCGTCACAACCCAAGTCCCTGTCAATCAGCCTCTAAGTTTGGCGTTAAGTCAAACACGCAGTTATACGCGTTGCCATATAGTTTATTGAGCCAATAGATTATTAAGAAACAATCGAATAGTGAAACCATACACTGAACATAACTGCGAATTCATACTTCAGGAAGGTGTGAGTATCTATACAGAGTATCCTGAAGACGGTCACAGAGAATCAGTGTCAAAATTAATTGTGGAGCGTCAAGCTACTGAAGATGATTTGGAAGAAAATTCAGTACTTAATGAGGTTGGTGAAAGTATTTGGATATTTTCTGCTGAGATTATGTTCTGCCCTTATTGTGGTTCAGAGCTGAAAAGCCCAATAGAAATCTCTAAAGAAAGCATTACAGGTGCTGAGCGTTACGGTAAATACTCATTGTTTGATCAAGAAAAATGGGAAGGATGCGGTGAATCGAGTCACCGTAAGTAGCAAATTAAGAAATCAGAATGGTTAGACTTAACAAGCCGTCTAACTGCGCTCCCTGCGGTCGCAGGACGTGCTTCGTACGCTTGTTAACGAGTCGTTAGATGATAATACACAGATCTAGCTAGAGGAATGTTATGAGTGATGAAAAGGTCGCTATTTGTTTCGAGCAGGGTCTTGATGAGGCCTTTCTTGTGGGTACGAAAGCGGAGATAACAGAATTTGCCAAATCAATCCTTCGTAGATTGGAACAGAATAAAAGAAAAACAGATTATCTTGGCGTGCCCGTACAGGAAATGGGTGCTGCACTTACTCAAACATCTGGGCAAGTAGAGTTACATGCCATCTACCTAGTGAAAAATGTAGAAGATCGTAGGATGCTGATGAACAAAATATTGAAGAATAATGGGGAGCATGAAATAGATTGGGAGGAGTATGACAGCAATCGTATTTAACAAGTCCATCCACGCCGACAATTTACGCGGCGTCTGTCTTTTGATTTCGCTGCGCTCCATTTTTCCACAAGCCAGACACTGCATAAATTGTGGGTGATGGAGACGTCATATTTCAGCGCATAGTTCTTGTCTTGCTAATGTAAGCCTTTACCTTTCGCTTTGGTGGAATAATATGGAAGTACAAAGTTACACCGGTCGTTGTTTATGCGGCAATATAGAGTTTGCGCTAAACGCTAAGCCCGTTTGGATTGGCTACTGCCATTGTTCGAGTTGTCGGCGAGCAACAGGGGCAGCAGCGGTGACACACGTTGGAGTTGATGACTCAGATCTTTCCTTTGTCAAGGGCACCAGAAAGATATACGAATCTTCTCCCGGTGTAAGAAGAGGGTTTTGTTCAGATTGTGGTAGCCCAGTCAGCTATGACTCTGACCGGTATAAATCGTATACCCAAATCTACATAGGTATCTTCGATAAACCAGAGTTGTTAATTCCTCAAGCTCACGTTCACTGTAATGAACGTATTGCATGGTTTAATACTAAAGATAATCTACCTTATTTTTCGGGTACTGGAGATGATGGTAGTGGAGACTGGAAAAATTGAAAATTGGAATTATCGATGATGTGTGATATCAACTCGAAATAAATCACAAAAAAACCATCGAAGTGGTTTTCTGGTTCATGCTGTACGATCGTGCTGCTAACAACGATTTGATAGTGTGTTGCGAACGAACCAGCACACAAACATCTATCGAGCATCAGCTGGATATAACAGCACATACGAACCAGGCTGCGCCAGATCCGGTCGCGCTGTGACCGCCGTTTAGAAAGTCGTTAACTTCATGTATAAAATTCAAACGATAATCAAATATAAAGGATAGCTAATGGAAAACACACTTTCAGGTGATATCGAGTCCGACAAAGGCCCATCCTATATTGCACTTGATCTGTATCAGCCGCCGACTGCGCATTATCAAGCGTATTCCGAAGCGCTTAACCGCGTGGTTGATAAAGTGGAGTCATTGATACAGGTATTTGGCTTACGCAATCCGCGCATTTCTAAGCCAGGTTCGTTGGAGTACACCTTTTGCACTCCTGATGAATGGGTGGCAAGCTTCTGGCCGGGGCAACTCTGGCTTGCCTATTCGCTAACCGGCAAAGCGCAGTTTAAAAACAGTGCGCGTATGCGGAGGGAATATTTCAAAACGGTACTCGAAACGCCTGCCTGGCATGATCACGATCTGGGTTTTTTATTTATTTTGACAGCTGTTGCCGACTACAAACTCACCGGCGATGAATCGGCACGTGAAACGGCAATACGAGCCGCTGAATTGCTATCGGCAAGGTGGCGGCAACCACTGCCGTTTGTGATGTGCTGGAATCCGCAACTGCGCGACAAAGATAAATTTGCACAAGAAAAAGTCGGCACGCTCAATATAGACAGCATGCAAGGTATGCCGCTGTTATATTGGGCAGCCAGAGAAACCGGTCAACAATCGTTTAAAGAAATCGCCGACTGCCATCAGCAAACCTGTATCGATTACCTTGTGCGGGATGATTTCAGTTCTTATCACGCCTACTTTTTTGATCCGCTAACCGGAAAGCCACAACATGGCTACACACACCAGGGATATTCAAATGAGAGTTGCTGGTCACGTGGTCAATCCTGGGCGATACATTCACTGGCGCAGTGTTATCTAGCAACCGGAACCGAACAATTCCGCGATACCGCAGCGCGAATGGCAGACTACGTTGCAGCAAGATTGCCGGACGATGGCGTGCCCGCATGGGACTACGACATACCCGCCGATGTTCACCCCTACAAAGACACATCAGCTGCTGCAGTCACTGCATCGGGTTTGTTTACATTAGCGCACTGCTATGCAGGGCAGAGCGAAGCCGAAACCTATGCTAATTTGGCCGATAAAATTTTATATGGCTTATTGAGCAACCATGACATCAGTGGAAACGATTCATCACAAGGCTTATTAAAAGAAGGTGCCGCCTTTGTTGGCCTTGGTCGTTCAGACAATATGTTGCCATACGGTGATTACTATTATATGGAAGCGTTGATGAGAGCGGTTGGTCATACGGAATTTTTTTGGTGACTTAAATAGGGTTTACTGCAGTAATGTTGGGCAAGTGTGTGTTGCAGATAAATTATATTTTTGATGATACTTAGCAAATGGGACGAATTGGATGTGCGTGCAAATTGCGCGTGCTGAATATCGTATCGAGACTTGGTTGCAACGCTGGTAGTGCGATAGCGTATTTTAGCTATGCTGCTTTAGAATGTTGTTGCTTCACCTGTGATATTGCTGCTGGTAGCTGTTCTGCTGACACGGGTTTGGATAACAGATAACCCTGAGCACTGTTGCATCCTGCCTGATTCAACCAGGCGAGTTGGTCTGGTGTTTCTACGCCTTCTCCAAGACTGCTGACATTGAGCCCTTTTGAAATAGCCACGATACCATTAATAACAGCTTGTTTTTTTGGATCGTGCTCAACACCGGTTACAAATGAGCGATCTATCTTGATGCAGTCTATTGGCAGCTGCACAAGGTAGGTTAACGAGGCGTAACCAGTACCGAAATCATCCAGAGCAATACTGATTCCCGCATCGCTTAGCTGCTTGGCCAGTTTGTATGCATGTTGCGGGTGCTTTAAAAATGCGGTTTCAGTTAATTCTATTTCAAGATCTTTTGCGTCCACCGCATATGTATCCAGCGCCTGAGTGAGTCGATTTAATAGATTCAACTGAGGAGAGAACTCAACTGCAGAAATGTTTATAGCGAGTGTCAAAGAGGGGAAATTTTTTTTCCATTCGACCATATCCTCCAGCGCATGTTTTAGGACCCAATCGGTTACAGAGCCGATCATCCCGCAGTTCTCTGCTAATGGAATGAATACATCGGGCGGGATCATGCCATATGTGTGATGTTGCCAACGCAGCAGCACTTCAACACAGTGTGCCTCTAGTGTGTGTATGTCGAATTGTGGCTGATAGACAAGTGAGAGTTGATCAGTTTCCAGTGCGGTAATGAGATCCTTCTGTAGTTGTAATCGATAAGATAGCTCTTTGGCGAGTTGTTGGTCGAACAGGTGATATTGATTACGGCCCTTTTCCTTGGCTTTATACATGGCTATGTCGGCATTCTTTATGAGATCACCTGCCGTTGAGCCATGCTGTGGGTATTTGCAAATTCCGATACTTACGCCTAGAGTCAGCTCCTGATTGGAAATATGAAACGCCTCACGCACCTTTTTTATAAACTGCTTTGCCAGTGATTCTACCGATTCCCGGTGATTCATATTGGTCAGGAGCACCATGAATTCGTCTCCGCCAATACGCGCGAGCGTATCTGATACATCCAAAATGGCTTGCATCCGATGTGATACTTCTACTAGAACTTGATCACCAATGGCGTGGCCCATTGTATCGTTGATGTTTTTAAACAAGTCAAGATCCAAATACATTAAGCAGGTATCGTCGTCGGCGGTACTGTCGTCGATGGCTCTATTAAGCTGCTCATTAAATTCCTTACGATTACAAAGGCCGGTTAGTGGGTCAGTCTTAGCTTGTTTAACATTATCTTGTTG
>CALIMV010000194.1 GCA_938045275.1 uncultured Granulosicoccaceae bacterium | reverse complement strand
GCATATTCCATTGCTTCGAGGCCGGAAGACGAAGGAAGAATCGTACTGCTCATTCGACTCGCACTGCCACCATCACAAACCAACCTAACACTACCGCCCGGGAAAGTGTCCAGCTGGCTATTCAGTCGCAGTACTAACGATGAATTAGTTTTGAGCGGCCCGTATGGCAGCTTTCATATTAATTCCGATCAGCAGGATATTGTCATGATCGGTGGTGGTGTCGGAATGGCACCCCTTCGAGCAATGTCGCATGCGTTTCTTCAATCCCATGACCAACCAGATATCCATTTTTTCTATGGGGCTCGTTCAATGGAAGACTTGTTTTATCAAGAGGAATTCGAACAACTGGCTCAAAAGCACAAGAACTTTCACTGGACCGTCGCTTTATCGAATACAGCACCTGGAAGCCAGTGGTCGGGCCAAACAGGTTTTATCCATAATGTGGTAAACGAACAATTCCTGACAACTCATCCTAACTCGCAGAACTGCGACTACTATTTGTGCGGCCCACCACTGATGATGCAGGCAACCACCGCACTTCTGCACGACCTTGGCGTTAGTGATGAACATATATTTGCAGATGATTTTGGAGTATGAACCATGAAAGTGAACCGCAGGCGATTCATACAATGGGGGGCGGGGCTGGCCATGTCCAGCACATTAACTGGCTTGTCAGCACCCGCATTCGCAAAAAATTCCAGCACACGCGCGTACGATGGTTCGGCATTTGGCACAACATGGCGTCTCGTACTTGAGGCAGACAAGCAACCTAACACGGCAATCAAGCACATTGTGCGCACCTTGAATCAGATCGATGCAAGCATCTCACCGTTTCGAGCCGATTCCACGCTAAGCCAATTCAACCGTTCTGCAGCAGGGACTATCACAAATATCAAGACACCACTTTCAAACATCATTCAAACAAGCCTTGCGATAGCAACACTGTCAGATGGCGCGTATGATCCAACAGTAGGCCCGTTAGTTAATCGTTTTGGCTTTGGTCCAATTAAGGGTAACGAGCACTGTGATTACCGGGATATCCAGCTTAAAAAACAAACGCTCATTACACAAAAAAAAGGGCTAACACTGGATTTATGCGGCTTGGGCAAAGGCTACGCTGTTGACAGAGTAAGCCAGGCTCTGCAACAAGCAGGTTACCGGAACTTTCTGTTCGACATCGGCGGTGAGATAATTGGCGTCGGACATCATCCCACTGGTCGTGCATGGTGCGTCGCTATAGAACCGGCAAACAATTCCACGCAACAAACTCACGCTGTTGCTCTGACCAATACCAGCATCGCCACATCGGGATTAAAACACAACGGGTTCGTTTATAAAAACCAAGTGTACGGACACTTAATAGACCGGAAAACCAATTCCTTAGTCGAACCAAAGTGTCACTCAGTTTCGGTGATGCACACCAGTGCCACATTGGCAGACGCCTGGTCTACCGCCTTGTTTATTGCAGGGCCAGTGAATGGTGAAGTATTAGCGCATCGGAACAAATTGAGTGCGCTTTTCATGCCTGCAAATCATTTAGAAGAGCAAGCCATCAGCACCGGCGAGTTTTTAGGACAGGCAATTAAGGAGTAAAACCATGGTTGTATTCATAAGCTGTTTAACGACATTTATGCTCATGGGCATCGGTCTGGCAGTAGGTTGCGCCTTCGGTAAAAAACCGATTACCGGCTCCTGTACTGGTCGCTCAGGGCGAGCGTGCCCAGCGAACTGCAACGGCAAACGCCCATCGAGTCATTGCGGGAGAAAACCATGATGGCGGCACTTCGCGTTCGCGACATTATGCGTGTGGAGCCGCTGTGTTTAAAGCCGGACACCGAAATTACTGCGGCGCTTCGCCAACTGTTAGCTGGAAACGTATCTGGCGCCCCGGTTCTAGACACAAATAGCCATTTGGTTGGAATACTAACACTCAAAGATTGTATTCGTGCAGCTCTGGATGCACACTATCATAACGCCTGGGGCGATTCGGTGAAGCGTTACATGAGCCAACCGGTAGAAACTCTCGCCCCTCAATTAGCCCTGGTTAATGCCGCGCATTTTTTTACGCATACGCAGTATCGCCAATTTCCGGTTGTAGAAGATGATCAATTAGTAGGACAGATAAGCCGGGTGGATGTGCTCAAAGCATTATTTCATTATTGAGTTGCAATCATTGAGTTGCAATTATTGAGTTGCAGTTGTGCGCAACCTGAATTCCAAGAGTTTAATTTACAGAAGTTCAAAACGTGTCCGGATAAGTTGACAACCACCCGTTGTCAGTAGCTCGTTGGCTCAGGTTTCAGAGATTAATACTGCGAAATCTTAAAGCATTAGCCATAACCGAACCTGACAACAGGCTCATCGCCGCTGCTGCCAACAACGACGAGAACAACACACCCAACAATTGCCGCCGCTGTAGAGCTTAATCGGTGGGCTGCAGTTTTGCCTTGCCAAAGGCCCTTGGCCGAAACCAGGCAACGTCCTGATCTGATGGCGCCCACCAGCCCCATTTGGTGTCACGCATGCCACCATCATCATCATCGTTGGAAGCAACCTCCAACCCAAATGTATCGCCAGGTTCCAGACCAATGGAAGATAGCTTTACGCGAATTTCGTAGAGCTGCTGATAGACCGAAACCGCGCTATTCTCATGCCGATAGCTCGTTACGTGATCGGTCTCCAAACCACCGGCTGAATAATAGCCATCAAGTGTTGGGTCTTCGGCCGAATCCCGAAAACGAAATATTCTCTGATAGTCATCGTCACCGTAGGAATCCAGTTGGTCATAACCAACGTCAATATACAATTCGACAGAGTCATCTTCCCAGACATCCGTTGAATCATTAAACCAGTTTTCCAGCTCTTCATTACCCACAGTAATTTTTACGTAAAGATAATCACCATCGTGCATCATTTCAAAGTAAGCGTCATTGTATCGATAGTTGTTGTCAAGGCCGGTATTGTCGATCTGTAAATTACCAAGGTGAAGACCATAACCGAATGAGTCTGTATCCACAGCCTTCGCCCACTCATCGTAGTAATTGTTGTTGCTATATTCAGTAAACCAGATACCGTCTATCACAATGCTGGCATCATCTACGTACGGTATTATTATCTGTGACCCTTCCCGATAATCCTCTATACCATTGTTATTGTCATCCGGGTCTTCGTTGTCGCCAATGCCATCACCATCGGTATCGGCAGACTCGTAGTGGTTATCTGGAAACAGGTCGATCATGTCTGGTACACCGTCTCCATCAGAATCTTCTTGATCATCCTCAATTCCATTACCATCCGCATCGGTATCCAGATTGTCGCCTGTGCCATCGCCATCACTATCACGCGTTTCACTCGCATCGGTTGGGAATGCATCGTGATCATCAAGAACACCATCATCGTCATCGTCAGTATCGGCATTGTTGCCAACCCCATCCGCATCTGTATCCTCAAACTCCTGACCATTGAATGGAAAAGCATCTGCATCATCAGCGATACCGTCGTTATCGTCATCACCGTCAATATCATCTGGTAGCCCATCGGCATCAAAATCCAGACTGATACTGGTTGGTGATGTTCCACGTTCAATTTCCACAATGTTATCGACACCATCACCATCTTGATCGTAGCCATAATCAAAGCGTTGCTCCGGGACGGTGAGCGCTGCACCTTGTCCACCGAGCCAGGTAGTAGAATCTGCAGCCGCCAGCAGTAACCCATCTTCTGCGCGGCGTACACCAATATATACTTGCAGTTGCTGCTCCATTGGTAATGCCAAAGTGGCCTCAAATCCTGTCTCGATCTCCTCCATTGGCTGCTCTGTCCCACCTGCTGTGACGGTAGCGGTTAAGCCGGTGCCAAGTAGCGTTAATCGTTCCGGAACGGTAAACGAGACCTTAAGGTTGCGCGTATCTCCATCATCATTCAGCGGCTGGGTATTATCACTTGATGAGCTGCTTCCACAGCCAATTAATGTTGCAAGTACAATAAGGGCAAGTGTGGTCAGCAGCAGCCTGATAACAGGCAGCCCATTCGGAATCTGGCAGACAGATTTACTTATCAAAGAGTTGTAAGGAACAACATATTCAGTTTGTATATTCATTGTGCTCTCACAGTTGGCAAAACCGGGGGTTTCTGTGATTCACTTTATCCGCAAGCGTGTTTCTGGTATTGATCAATATCAATAGATTGCACACTCAATATTAAATTCGTGGAAGTTATTACCTGCTGCGCGACCAAGTTTTAGAGTCATAGACTGTGGCAGTGAAATAACTCGCAGAGTGTTGCAGAATAGCTCGGAGATAAGAACATTCATTGTCTGTTGCCGGGACACCCCTCGTTGTTATTCCTCAACCAACGTTGTTCGCTTCTCGAGCTGCCTTATTCGACGCTCTAATTTCTGATTGGAATCCAGAAGCTCAATAACCAGCGCAACCCCCGAGGTATTTATTTCAAGATCACGTTGCAACCGATATGCCTTCATTAGTCTATCCAACTGTCTGTGCGTAAATCCAATTCCGTTAGGGCCATCTGCGAAAATCACTTCGTAATCGATATACTTAACAACAACATCTTCTGTCAGTCGACTGATTTCACACAATTCCTGCAACGTATAACGCGTCGACGGATGAAGTACCTCTACTGTGTAGACAATACTCGAGTCAGTCATTTTCCACTCCCAAATGTTCACGTGGGTTTATCGACCACAGCTCACTCATCTGTCGGTAGAGCTCTTTTTGGGCGTCGGTATTCGCGGCAGGTGCCATGATCGCTAACATCACGTATTGATCTCCCGGTGGTGTTCCAGGCATACCCCTTCCCTTTAATCGCAGTTTGTTTCCAGAAGCAGAATTGGGCGGTATAGTAAGGTTAACTTTTCCCGCTAGAGTCGGCACCTGAACACTGGCGCCAAGTGCAGCCTCCCATGGAGCAATGGGCAGCGTTATTGACACGTCTTTACCGTCAAGGTGAAAGAGCTCGTCATCAGCAATATTAAGCTCAATGTAAAGATCACCGGCTGGGGCTTCACCAATGCCCGGACCACCCTGCCCGCGAAGACGAATGGTCTGCCCATTCACAATGCCTTTTGGAATCTTGATATTTACGGTTCGATGCTCAGTGCGTATGCTGCCATCTGTTTGAATGGTGGGTCTACCTATTTCTACCGGCAAGCTGGCACCAAAAAAGGCATCTTGCAGCGTGATTCCGAGACGACTATGCACATCTTGTCCACGAGTTGCATAGTCAGACTCTGCATGATGAGAGCGATGTGCATAGGCTTTTTGCCCAAACAGTTCCTCAAAAAAATCGCTGAACCCAGCAGCCCCTGTACCCGAGAAATCGCCAGAATCAAAACCCGCCTGACTGTGCCAGCCCGGGGGCGGTGAATAGTCTGCACCAGTGCCAACACCGTATTTGCGCAGATCGTCGTATTCTTTACGTCGATCGGGATCTTTCAAAACCTGATACGCCTCTGCAACCTTTTTAAACTGTTCCTCAGCATCGGCTTCTTTGCTGACATCAGGATGGTATTTTCTGGCAAGCTTTCTATACGAGCGTTTTATATCGTCGGCAGAGGCATCCTCCGCCACACCCATCACTTTGTAGTAATCTACGAATTCCATAGCTACACAGCCTACCCAATCCGCACCATCTGCCTTTGATCCAAGTCAGTTAGCCATCTGCGTATCTATCATCAAATCAACGTCGCTTCTCGTATGGTCAGTCAGCACTGGTAATACCAGGCCAACAACACTGCTTTTTGGATTCTTTGCTGATTCAATTTGGCAGCCGTACTGGTGTGGCGTCACTTCTCATTTTATTGACGCTTCAAGCTGCGCTAACGATTAACGATTAACGAAGGTTACGTTGCAACTGATCTCACATTGATAGCCCCAGTTACCAATGAGGCGTTGTACGTATCTTGAGCATTGCCTCTATGTGGATTTCTACATAGTTCAAACAATATCTATATATCAAATTATTTCGCTCGTCCTTTAAGTGTTGCTGTATTTGAGGTCAGATACGGTTGATTGATTTTCAAGCATATGATCCAAGTCAAAGAAAAATTGGCTCAGTACCCTATCTTTAGCTTCAGTTGCAAGCCAACAAAGCTAACTAATATCACATGCATAAATCTGGATAAGTAATTATGAATACCGGTAAAACTTTATTGACAAGCGGGCTTATACTATTTTCACTTACTTGGTCATTATCTGCCAGTGCCGAGGTGACCGGACTTCGCGCAGATATCTATTCTAAAACCACCGCAGAACTATTCTGGGATAGGGTACCGAACGTTATATTATCTTTCGAAATACTTCGAGATGATGGAGTGCAGACGCTGACCGAGGGAACCAGTTTACTTGACTCAAGCAGAATCCCCGGTACCACAAACACCTACACTGTCACATCGATAGATACTCAGGGTATTCGCTCTGAACCATTGTCCGTTGTGGTTGGGCCCTACGATACTGACAGACCACAGGTTATTCACTTGCGTGGTGATGTATATTCGGGCACAGCGGCTGAACTATTTTGGGTAAAGGAGCCTGGAAATAATTGCACCTTTGAAGTTATCAGGGATGACGGTGTAAGCGTTATAGTACTTGGAGACAGTTATTACGATGACTCAAGAGAACCGGGGATTTTTTATTCCTATACCGTGACTGCAATTGATGAACTCGGAAACAGGTCTCTACCTACGTCTATTAAACTTGCTCCATTTGGCTACGAAACTATTAGCAGCCCACCAGCAACAGGTTTAAGAGCATCCGTGTACTCAAGTGTTGCAGCGGAGCTGCATTGGGACAGGGTGCCAAACCGTAACCTACGGTACGAGATATTACGTAATGATGGATTTTCAAATATTACCAACGGTACCAGTTACTACGATAACCGTCGTGTACCAGGCGCCAGCAATACGTATATTATTACTACAATAGACGAAGAAGGCAATCGTTCCACCCCGGTAAGCATAGACGTTCCTGGCGCGTGAGCGGTTCTCCAAATTTGCAGCTTACCGTCCTGGTAATAAGTCACAATACCAGGACGAAAGCCAAGCGCATTCCGAACGGGATAATCCAGCCAGGAATATCAGATTGTTTGGATAAAATATCTTGGGAGTTTGAATATCCGGAAGATCAAAATCTTATGAAATCGTCAGTGCTCATAGCTCATTCAAGCTGATAATTCATTCATAGCTAAAGTTTTTATAAAGCTGCACTCTGAACACTGAATGAATTATTTGATCTTAGTCAAGTGGTGCTCATGCCAATGCAGGATACTGAAGTTTCTTGATTAACCGGGAATTAAACATGCCTAAATATAACGTTACTTTGCTTCTGTTTTTTATTTCTATTGCAGCATCAGGTTGTGCCACCCAGAGTGATTTTCGTGCATTGCGTGCTGATGTGGATGCGCTACAAACGCAGTTACTGCAAGCTAATAAAGACGCTTCACAGGCACTCCAACTCTCAAACCAACTCATGGAACAGAACGCAGCGATCAGAGAAGCGTCACAAAAGGCAAGTGCCGATGCGTTAGCTACACGAGAAATGCTTGAACAGATCAATACACGAATTGGCAATGCATCGAATAAATCCACATTCAAATGAGTCGAATGGAGGTTATCTGGGCCAGTCTGGATGCCTTATGCTTAACGCGACAGGGTATCCACTTTTTGTCTCTACGATTTGCCGAATCATCTTGGACTGAACGGTTGTTACCGGCCGTTCATCCAACGCCGCATTAACTAATTCAATCGCAATTCCGAACAGCTTTTCGTCAGATAGATTCATCTCCAATAACGGTTCATGCACTTCAATATACAGCGTTCCTGCATACCAGCCCACTTTAACCGGCTCATGGGTAATATGCACTTTTACACCATCGGGCACCATGGTAAACAGAAATGCAATGTCGGCAGGATACATTCTTATGCATCCGTGAGTTACGCGTGTTCCAATGTCACTCGGATTGGTAGTACCGTGAATCAGGTAGCCAGGAAGATCAAGATAAATTGCGTGCAAGCCAAGCGGATTGTTCGGACCTGGTGGCACAACGTCGGGTAATGCAATACCGCGTTGCTCCGCCTCAAGCCTTATCGATGCAGGTGGGTACCATGGAGGATTTTCATTACGTCCTGTTACAGCAGTGATGGTCACAGGTGTTTGCCAATCAGTTTTGCCAATACTAACCGGAAAGGTCAATACCGTCGGTGGCTGTGGCAGGCTTTGAACTTCAGGGAAATAGTACAGCCGTTTCTCGGCGAGGTTAATCACAACACCTCGTCTGTCAGTTGATGGCAATATGTATCGGGTGGGTAGCAATGCTTTGCTGGGCTGATCGTGGCCCACTGGTATAAAGCGCATTAATTCTGGATTTGCTGCTAGAAATTCATCTTGCCCTATCTTGTTATCCATAGCGATGTCTATCGGAAACTGACCTGACGTGACATCGATATACTCCAGCGCACCAACAAGATCCACATCGTCAGGAGGCAACACATATTTTGCCGCCTTTACCTGAGTGATTGCGCTTGATATAGAAAAAACGAAAATGCCAAGAATGGCGAAATCATACAGCTGGTGCTTGCTACCCATAATTGGTCAGTTTTACTGTTATGCAGCTCGGTGTTTCAGGTAATTTACAAGTGCATCCAAACTATCAATCATGTCTGGATAATCTGTTTCTGGAATTTCTACATCCAGTTCCTTGGCAAGACGGCTTACAAGATTAAGAAAATCCATTGAGTCAATATCGAATGCTTCTCGTAGATCTTTCTCGTGGATCTAATGTCCGGTTCACATCATCTGTATCAGGAGCGATCTGGCGTAGTGATTCCACTGCGAGATTTTGCTGCCGAGCTCTTATCATTCTTTTGCACTTACCCCTTTTCAAGCGAAGGCGTTTGACCGGCTATTATCCGGTTCCAAGGCATAAGAGCTAGTATAGAAGCCATTACGCAGTTACCGGTTATACCCGCTTGCGCCAGCCCGGCACCAACAAATAGACTCAGCAATACGAACCAGGGGTTGATTACTGCCGCGAGTACTACACCCAGCACCACTAGAGAACCGGCCGTAATTTGTACCTGGCGCATGATACTGATTGGAGCATGTTCGTTTTCGTTAACTGGCAAGCCAGCCTCTCGCCATGCCTTTAGCCCACCCTCGAGTTGGTACACTTCACGAAACCCTGATCTCAATATACGACCAGCTGAAGCCTCAGTACGTCCACCGCTCATACAATGAAAAATTGCAATTTTTTCGTGCTCTTGAGGAAAATCTTCAGGATTAAAGCCAGAAAGCGGTACCAAGTGTGCCTCGGGTACATGTTCTTTTATGTACTCATCACTTTCGCGCACATCTATAAGAACGGCTTTACCCTCCTCCATCATTTCATGAGCAGTTTTTGCATCCAATTTTTTAAGTGTGGCATTCATGATACTGTTCTCCCAGTTCATACGATAGAAGCTTACGCCGAGCATCTTGATTCATATTGATTTACATCAATAGCCGCAGCGGTAGAGTGGGGTTTACTCCCTATAGTCATAGTCGATTTAAACTTTCTTGGGGAAAAAAACGATGAATCCTGTGGTTAAAGCCTTTTTTGATGAGCACACAAACACCGTATCGTATGTGGTCAGCGGGGTCGATGGTAACGAGTGCGCTATTATTGATTCGGTGCTTGACTATGACGGCAAATCCGGTCGTACGAGTACCGAGTCCGCTGATGAAATTATCGCCTACGTAAACGACAATAGATTACATGTTGAGTGGTTGCTCGAGACACATGCACACGCAGACCATTTAAGCGCTGCCCCCTATATAAAGAAAGCATTAGGAGGACGCACCGGCATTGGTAAGCATATTAAGGAAGTTCAGGCAGCGTTCGGGAAAATCTTTAATACTGACAGCCGATTCCACACTGACGGAAGCCAATTTGATCATTTGTTCGAAGACACTGAACAATTCAACGTCGGCGAATTGAGATTCACCTGTATTGCAACACCAGGGCACACCCCGGCCTGTATGACCTATCATGTTGGTGATGCGGCCTTTGTGGGCGATACTTTATTTATGCCGGATTATGGTACCGCCAGGGCAGATTTCCCAGGTGGTGATGCGGCCCAGTTGTTTGAATCAATCCAAAAAATTTTTGCATTACCTGGCGATACTCGTCTTTTTATGTGTCATGACTACAAAGCGCCAGGTCGTGATGAGTTTTGTTGGGAGAGTACGGTCGCTGAGGAACGTGCAGAAAATGTACACGTCGGCGGCGGTAAAACTCAGGATGAATTTGTCAAAATGCGCGAAGCTCGCGACAAAACACTCGCAATGCCCAACCTACTATTACCCTCGGTTCAGGTTAATATCCGCGCAGGCGAGATGCCACCACCAGAGGACAACGGTATTTCTTATCTGAAAATACCCGTTAACGAATTGTAGGCTCAGCAACGATGCGAAGGAACCTCTATAAAGGCACCTCTATAAAGGCACCTCTATTTACACTTGAGAATTACCGCACTGTGTTCATTCCGAGCAAAGAATACAGTGCACATCGACCAAACAGACCTGTCACTAATGGTATCAAGCCTATTAAGCCCCACATTGTTTTCGGCCCTACAAAAACAAGCGACAACAAAACAAGACCCAAAACAACTCGTATAACCCGATCAGTGCTGCCAACATTCAAATTCATAATAATGCTCCGTGCTTAGAAAAGAAAGGCTAATTGATATCGTACTAATCACTCATTCTTTTATAATTGATCCGCATCAATTGTGGCCAATATCAATCTTTTTTAATGCTGACAAACCACTGCAGAAAAATCTCAAGATGATGTTATTGTGAATTATCAGTGCTAACACAGGCTTACCCTGCAAATACATTATTCAGCTCGCAACGCTTCAAGTGGCA
Organism: uncultured Granulosicoccaceae bacterium; assembly: GCA_938045275.1. Lineage (GTDB taxonomy): Bacteria > Pseudomonadota > Gammaproteobacteria > Granulosicoccales > Granulosicoccaceae > Granulosicoccus. The sequence continues at coordinate 14,246 of CALIMV010000194.1, read as the reverse complement.
AGAGGCTGGCTGCGCGTCGGGCTGGCAAAACACCGGCGATCAATCCAATTACCACGGCCACCAGCACAGCAAACAACATATAGTTCCATGGCGTATGCACCGGTATACCCGGTGCTGCCAATCGGATCAGTCGCGCACCGCCCACACCAACAACAAGACCTACCAATCCACCAAGCGTTGCCATGACAACTGCTTCTCCTAGAAAGAGCATAAGTATCTGCCGTTTGGTGGCACCCAATGCGCGAAACAAGCCTATTTCATTGGTTCTCTCGGCAACCGCGATGGTCATGATGGTCAAGATGCCAATACCACCAACTATAAGTGAAATACCTCCCAAGCCACCCACAGCGGCAGTCAACACATTGAGGATTGAACCCAGTACGTCCATCATTTGTTGCTGTGTTGTTATCGTTATGTCATCACTGCCATGGCGCGATTTAAACAACCGCTCAATAATGCTCACCACTTCGTAAACTGGAGCATCCTGGCTGTGTACTAAAGATATTTGCATCAGCGATTCGCGATTAAACAATTCCATGGCGCGACTTACCGGCAGATAGACTGTGTCGTCCAGATCAACACCCAGCATCTGTCCTTTCGATTCCATAACGCCAACAATGCGAAATCGGCTTCCGCCTATTCGAACAAATTCGCCTAACGCATTATCATCACCAAATAATTCATCTTTAACGAGACTTCCGAGCACTACAGTTGGCCTGGGCGCATGCGGGTTATCGTCCGGCAGAAAAGTACCTGTTTTTATGTCGAAGCTGTAGGCATCTGGAAAATCACTGTTTGTTCCATAAACCGTTGTTCTTCGCTGGCGTCTGTTAGCTTCAACTTCGGCATTGCCCATGGAGAAAGTGACCACAGCTTCGACATGAGGCCTGTTCTGCAATGCCAGTGCATCATCAATTGATAGTGGACGTACCGTGTTGATGGCTCCGAGAGATCCGCCCATTGTGGACACTTTGCCAGGCGTTATTTCAATCAGGTTTGTGCCAAATTGGGTGAACATATTGGTAACATAACGATTGACACCTTGCCCAAGCGACGTCAGTAGCACCACTGATGCAATACCGATCGCAATACCTAGCACGGTAAGCAGAGTTCGGGATCGGTTTTCAATAACCGATGAACCTGTTAGCTTCATGAAATCTCTGACTATCAATTCGAACTCCGTTATATATCCAAAACCAAGTAGCCTGCGCCGCTGACTACTTGGCTTTGGCAAGCGCCTCAACCGGATTCAATTTGGCAGCTCGCTGTGCCGGTATAATGCCGAATGCAATGCCAGTAGCAATTGCCACTAACACACCTGCAAAAACAGCCCAAGCAGGTGGCCTCATATCAATCGATGGAAAGTAGCGCGACGCTATCCAACTGCCTGCTAACCCAACTCCCAGCCCAATCAGCGAACCAAAAAGGGAAAGTAGCGCAGCTTCGGCCACAAAAAATGCAAGAATCTGTCGCGGCGCTGCCCCGACAGCTTTCAACAAGCCAACTTCTGCCGTTCGCTGAGAAACTGCTACTAACATGACATTCATTATTAATACACCTGCTACCGCCAGGCTGATTGCTGCAATGCCTGCTACCGCAAACGTAAGCACATTGAATATGTCGTCGAAAGTGGCAAGCACCGCATCTTGAGTTATGACTGTTACGTCTTCCTCACCATGATGTCGCGCTTTGATGGTGTTGCTAACAAATAATCTAACCGAGTCAATGCTCTCGCGGGAATTAGCTTCGACAAGTAAACGAAAAAGACTGTCAGTGTTAAACAATGTCATTGCTGATGCAACCGGCACAATCACTACCTCATCGGTACTTACGCCCATTGATGTACCGGTGTTGCCTATAACGCCGATGACACGAAAGCGGCTTTCTCCAACCCGCAACCATTGACCAATAGGTGAACTATTAGCAAACAACTCCTCACTTACGGTACTGCCGATAACACAAATTGAAGTGGCCAGTGTCCAGTCACTTTCAGATAGAAATTGACCTTCCGCCATACGCCATTTTCGAATCGATAACATGTCTTTGGTTGCACCATATACTGGAACCTCTCGTTCGAGGCCCGAGTATTGCACGGTAGCTGCCCCAACAACCAATGGCGCTACGCCTACTACATTTGCGTGCCTGGTCGTTGCAATTGCATCTTCAATAGTCAAGGCTCGGGTTGATCCAGTAAAACTTGCGTTAATCGCCCCCCCAGCAGTTTCAGATTTTCCTGGCATTACAATCACCAGGTTTGTCCCCAGCGATACAAACTCATTGGTAACATAGCGCCGTGCAGCTTCGCCAAGTCCGGTTAACAGTATTACTGCGGCAACGCCAATGGCCATAGCCAATAACATCAGTGAAGTGCGGCCAGCAGAACGCTCGATTGATTGAAACGAATAGCGAAAAATGTCCCGCGAATTCACGCTGCGTTACTCCGCAAATCTTTCGCCAGCAAGCCATCCACCATCTTGAGCTTTCGATGGGCTCGATCGCCAACATCCAGATCATGGGTTACTACGATGAGCGTCTTCCCATTCGCATTCAATCGTTCCAAAATATCAATGACTTCACCACCCGATTTGCTGTCGAGATTGCCTGTAGGTTCATCGGCAAGAATTAACTCAGGCTCGGTGACGGTCGCACGCGCGATCGCAACACGCTGTCTTTGCCCCCCAGATAGTTGATCGGGACGGTGATCAAGACGATCAGCCAACCCCATCTCGGCAAGCAGATCAGCAACCCGCGACTTGCGTTGCGCTATTGGAATTCCGGAGAGCATAAGAGGCAATTCAACATTTTCCCTCGCAGTGAGTCTCGAAACCAAATGGAAAGATTGAAAAACAAAGCCGATTTTTCCACCACGGGCTTGTGCCTGCTCGACATCATTCAATGTGGTGGTATCTCGTCCATCAAGCAGATAGTTACCAGAGGACGGCCGGTCCAGCAAGCCGAGCAAGTTCAGCAGGGTAGATTTACCTGAACCTGAAGGTCCCATTAGCGATATGTATTCACCGTTACCAATCTTAAGATCAATATCACGCAAGGCATGAACCTCTTCGCCGCCCACACTGAAGATTCGCTGAACATTTCTCAACTCGATCTGCGACATTAGCTGCCAACTTCCTGTTCTATGGATACACTTTTTGCCTGTGCACCTACAGATACGCCTTCCCGGTCTACTGACAATACTACTTTCTGTTTTTCCTTAAGCCCGCTCACCACCTCAGTAACTTGCCAATTCTGCAGTCCAATTTTTAACTGCTTCTCGCGAAGGATTCCCTCTTCGTCTAATACTAGAACCGTATTGCCGTTAATAATTGCCTGAGTTGGTATATAAAGCACATCAGAATGTACGCTTAACAGAATTTCTACGTCAGCGCTGTAGCCAGGCAACAATTCTTGTGACGGCTCGTCGAACTCAGCCTCAACAACCAAAGTGCGCGCCTGTTTCTCCAGCGCTATGACGTAAGGAGCAACTCGCCTTATTGTCGCTGGAAACGTTTCTTCCGGAAAAGCGTCGAGACTGATGTTGGCTTTCATGCCAGCTCGAATAGCTGGAGCATCCACCTCATCAATAGGCGCAGATATATAGATGCACGAATTGTCAATTAAATCAATGGTCGGTAAAGTTGCTACTCCTACCGGCGACGGGGTAACAACCTCACCTACTTCTCCATTAATTTCAGCCACTGTACCTGCAAACGGTGCACGCAGAATTGTTTCTTCCAGATGCGCACCTGCCATCTGAATCTTCGCATCACTCACTTTAATCATGCTCTGCATTGCACTACAGGCCGCAGTCCTTGATTTCGCTTCACCATCAGCAATGTCAGCTCTTTCTTCAGAAGTGAGTTGTTGGGCACGCAGATTTTCAAAGCGTTCGGCTTCACGCGCAGCAACAGAGGCTGCGGCACAGGCTTCGTCGGCGCGTGCAACTGCGGCGCCTCGTTCTTGTTTAGCCAGCGAGAGTTGCGCGCGCAAGTCATCATTCCAGAGCTCCAGAAGCACTTGTCCTTGCTTGACTCGATCGCCCTCTTTCACTGGCAGAACTGCTATTTGCCCACCCATCATCGGCGACATGCGAGCGCGATTACACGCATCCACAGTACCAGCTCTGGTATTTGATGCCGTGGCCCGAACCTCACCTCTTAAAACTGAAACAAGATCTACTTCCACCGGCTTTACTCTGGCGGAATTCCACACAACAGCACCGGCAACCAACGCGCCTACAACCAAAACCCCGATAAGCCCTCGGTTCATAGTCCCGTTTACCTTTATCCAGTTGCTCACAACACACCGCATTCAAAAGGCCGATGTGAAACCTGTAATTAACAATAAGGGGTAAAGAGAGTTGGTGAATTGATGTCTGTCAAAAGTAAAAATACAGTTGTACTTGTTTCACTGTATTGATTTAATTACTAAGGCTACCGTATATATTATTTTTCTGGAGTTACACAACGGGACTAACTTAACTTTAACTTAATTAAGGTTTCTATGTTCTGCAGCTCCTCTTCAGTAACACGCTGTATCTCATTGAGCACTTCAGCATTTTCAAGCTCTACAGCGCGCTCCGAAGAATCCGTACTAAGCCTGGTGCCTACATCTTTTTTAATTTTCTCTAAACGCTTTAGCAACTCATCACGCTTTGCTTCAAGCTCCTGTCTACTCATTGCCGTATTCATGATTAATATCTCGTGGATTAGTTTCAATTAATAGTCAATAAGAGCGTTCAATATTCACAGAAATTGGATTGCTATCAAGCCCACTCCAGCTCATTGTTACTGATATCCCAATAAAGCCATCTTGTTTAAGCCTTTATTCTGCGATAAACCAAGTTGGAATCATCAGTGGCTCATCAACACTGGAATCGGCATTTCATAGAGTATTTTTCTGGTCACACCGCCAAACACGTATTCACGAATTCTTGCGTGCCCGTAGGCACCCATTACTAACAGATCAGAACCCGAATCATTTGCGTATTGAAGAATTTCATTGCCTACATCACCAGCTGTAGTTTCCGACTCAGATAAAGTCACGTTGACACCATGTCGTGAAAGCGTGTTTGCCAGCTCTCCGGGTGTAGTAAGAATTCTGCAGTCTCCGCCTCCTTTGGCATTGATAGAATGTACCCGGACGTTGTCCGCTTCTCGCAGTAGCGGTAAAGAATCAAATAAAGCGCGCACAGCTTGTTGACGCCCATCCCAGGCGATAAAGATATTACTGAAGGATTGGGCCAATGTCTTGTTGGCGGGAACCACAATTACTGGGCGCGCACAGGATAAAATAACATCTTCCGGAAAAATTGCAGGTGAATGCGATAGCGATTCATTGCCTTTCTGACTCATTACAACTAGATCAACGGTTCGTGCAACATCCGTTACTGCCTGCGCCACTGATGGGGCAATGGAATTGATTTCACGCCATTCGGATACAAAATTTGAGTTGGCCGTTGTATGTTCGAAATCTTTTCCAAGATTATCTCTTAACTGCCGATGGTAATTATCATGCCGCTCTATTAGCTCTACCGGTGTTGGTAGATCGGATGAAACATAAAACTGTGGCGCAGGAGTAACGTAAATGCCAATAAGATGCGCATTATGTTGTTGCGCCAACGCGGTCGAAATTGAAAGCAAATCTTTGCTAGTTTCCCTAGTCTCCAGTTGAACAAGAATGGTTCGATAAGACATTTAATTGTTCTCCCGAAACAGTTTGTCTCACATTATTGTTCTATTGATGGACCTCGCATTGATACAGGTCAACCCGTACCGGTGCACAGATTCAAAATCAAACCCACGTTCAATCAGGAACATAGTTGGCATTCGTTCGCGATACCGTTTGGCGTGCGCTTACATAGATTCGTGGCAAGATTGGCAACTGCGTATCAATCGAAAAGCGGGTTCAAAGTTGGGTGGTTCTCGCTCGGCAAATTCTCGGGCCAGCCTGACATCGTAGAGAAAAGCACCCATATAACGATTGATTACCGAATAATTCGTAATGGTATCCACTCCCCCTAGTCGCGAAGCCGTGCGCTCCAGCTTATTAAGTTCTGTGTGAACGCCTTTATACAACTGCTCTTCGTCCAGATTTTTGTCAAAAAAATATTTAGCTAACACACCCAAGCTGACTCCCATTGATCGCATCTCACTTTTTAATGCCGGCTCGTGAATGATCTGATAATTTAGTGTTCTGGGCTCGCTCAATGCGCACGCATTGCACAACGCGAAAATACCAACATAGAGGAATATTCTGTGCAGTCGCAGTTGTTTTATGTTTAAAATATTTGCGGACGACATTGGGAATCTCCAAATAGGTTGAACTCGACTGAACAACAATTGGTAACACGAGCTGTGCTCGCTGATTCCAATAATTTAATTATCAGGTAAGCACAGCGTTCATCGTTGATACAGGTCAACCATCGTCAATACAGCAATGCTGTGAAAAACTACTTTATTGATGCGTATTTGCTGCTATGGATTCGCGTTTCACCTGCTTTTACCAGACACATCCGCGTTACGATAGGACCAATAAGTTCGAACACAATGGTTGCGACGACCACCACCTGAATAATGGTATCTGCGATATCTGGAAACTCGGTTGCAGCGATTAACGCCATGCCCACGGCAACACCCGCTTGTGGCAGCAAGCACAATCCTATCCAATGCTTTACCGACGTTGGCGCGTTGGCTAATTTGGCGCCCGGTATAGCACCAAGGGCACGCGCCAATGTTCGCAGTACAACAAACGCCAATACCAATGACCAAATCGAAGACAAAGAGTCTAGCTGTAGGGATGCACCGGTTAAAACGAAGAACAAAATCATAAAAGGCCACTCTATTTCTTCAACTTCATAAAACGATCTTTCCTGATGCTCCGCAAAATTTGCGACCACCATGCCCAGCACCATTGCAGACAACAAGTACGATACCTCCAGGTACATCGCCAATCCGCCGCACAGCAGAACCATACCGAGCACTTCGAGCAACAAGGTTTTTCCAGCCGGAAGCCTACTGGACATATAGGCCATGGGAAAACCGAGCACCAACCCCAGAATCACCGCACCAACCAGTTCCCAAACTGCCGTTATCATAAGCGTTACGCCCGAGTGATCTCCATTACCGAGGCTCACCGCTGCTAACAAGGCGCTAAACACTATTAGTCCCCAAGCATCATCAATGCTCACAACGCCAACGAGCGTGTCGGTAAACTCGCCTTCCGCGTTGGTTTCGTTGATCGCATCCAGGGTTGTTGCAGGATCGGTTGCAGTAGCAATACCAGCAAGCAGTATCGCCAGAGTTAGTGGTGCACCGATCAGACTGAGCCCGCCAGACACGACGATTACCGTTATCATCACCACACTGGTTGACACATACAGCACGCATTTTCCGTTGCGACGCAGGGTCGATAAAGTCATTTTTCCACCCAGGGAAAACCCTACCAGCAGTAACGCAATGTTGGCAATCAAACCAAACCAGCCTTGCGTGGCGGCGGGCAACAAATTACTCACCTCAGGGCCTAGTAGAAAACCAAACACAAATAACAAAGTCACTCTGGGCAGTTTGGTTCGACGACCAATAGAATCGGTCAATAGACCCAGTAAGAACAACATTCCAACTACAATGAAAACAGTGTGGATGTCGGTACTATGCATTTTCAGTATCTGCAGTTTACGCCGTCGACACAGGTTTGATCGATTGGCGAATTTTCTCAACGATGGCGCTAACCGGTACACTTGTATCGATGTGCTGCCAATTGATTGTGCCTTTGTCCTGTTTTAATTGTTTATCCAGTACCGATACATCAGCGTCTGACGCATCCCCACGACGAGACTCAATTCGGTTCCTCATGATTTGTACTGGTGCCATGAGCCAAATGCCAAAAAATTCCACCCGTTTTTTTTCGGCAAGTTGCTGAATTTGAACTCGTCTGGCTGCAGTCAGAAACGTTGCATCCACTATCACAGGGTAGTCTGCATCGATGGCCCTGGCGGTTTTACTCAGCAGACGTTCGTAAACACGATCAGCGTTTGTTGCGTTATAGTGCGCCAAACCTAAACGATGGGTAGAACAGACGTTGAACTCGTCTTTTCGCTCTGTATCCGAGTTCAACAAAACAGCGCCCGGCAGTGGGCTTAATCGCGTTGGTAATACTCTGGCAATGGTTGTTTTTCCACTGCCAGAGAATCCACCTACAGCCACAACCATTGGGCGTTTCAGTGTCAGGGCGTCTTCGGCAAGCTGCAAGTAAGACAAGGCTTCAAGTCTGCCATTGTGCATCCGCGGACTTTGGTTTTCCCTGTCTTTTGCTGGAATTGCTTGTGCCGTTGTCATTGCCCTTATCGCAGCACGAATGCTAATAAATAAATCCAACATGACAACCCCTGAAACGTTGCGTTCATCAGAATGCACGAGATATTCATTAAGCACTGCATTTGCCTCTAGAACCAGGCCCCTATGGCAAAGATCCATAATCAGAAATGCAAGATCGTACAAAATATCAGTGGTAGCAAGGCGCTCATCAAACTCCAGAGCATCGAAGGGTACCGGGCTGTCGTTACGTAACAGCATATTTCTTAGATGTAAATCACCGTGACAGCGTCGAACAAAACCACTAATTGAGCGCAGCTGTAGTAGTTCTTTTACCGCACGGTAGCGTTCATACATTTTTTCTATCAAACGATCTATCGCATCATGGGTAAAGCACTGATCGAGTTGCTTTAATTCGAACTCCAATTCAGCAATGAGTTCGTCTATGCGCACATCACCATCATCACAAGTTACTGACGGTAATGAGCGATGATAACTGGCAATTGATTGCCCCGTTTTTCGCGCTAAAGGTAAATCGAATTTACCACTTAGAACAATATTGTCCAGAATGCAACGCTCTTCAAACCTGCGCATAATTAGGCACCATTCTCTAATTCGGCTCGGGTCTGTAATAGTTGCGGCGTCGAACGAAAACGACAAAACACCATCTTCTGATTCAATGATTGCCGCCACACAAAGGTAAATGTCAGGCACTGTCGGTTGATTAACGGCCAATTCCCGTTCGCAGATATATCGACGTTTGGAAAGTGCAGTAAGGTTAAGGTAGCTATAAGAGACAGAGCGTTTAATTTTAACGACAAAATCATCGGATAAATATAAGCGGGCACAGTGAGTTTGGATAACCGAAACTGATGAACTAAGTGTTGGTTCAATCTGCTTAAATTGCCTGTATAAGGCCCGGTAACTTTCATTTAGTCGCAAGAATTGATCGACATTTTCGCTAGCATTTTCGCCTCGATCAGTTGAGACAGGGTTGTCGCCGTCGGTCATAATCTGGCTCTTTGATTTTTCGCAATTGATTTTTTGCTCGTAGAATGATGCTAGTGCAGTCAATTGGCTAATCCATTGATGTGCATCAATCCAGACCACAGTGCTCGTGCCGTGACGACGTCATCGTGTTGAATTGACCCAGGTCAATTCCCTGGCATGCTTGATAGGTCATTTTATGTGCTTAATGAGAAACGCATACATCCAATGAATCGGCATTCAACATTAGCCATCCCAACCAGTTCGTTTGACGATATCATCGAACGATTAAGGTTTTTGCATTGTTCTGACACGCCATACAAGTCATTAATCGACGATGGAACAGCAATTTGTCTGCAAAATCTGGAAGCACTGCGCGCAATGGCGAATAGGAGGTTAGGTGTATTGCTAACGATAAATTCCTTAGAAAATTTTCATTGGATAGCTCGGGCGATCTTCAATGCCATTTCCAGCGAGCATGAGAGACTATCGGCCCAAATCGAACAACTCCTGGCATTACTCGATAACTACACCCGGATTGAACTGTGCCAAGACCTCACTGTACAAGAAAACGCATTCGTCCAGATTAAACAACTTAATGACCTGGCAATGTCAACGTTGGGACTAGAGCAACAAGTCATACCTGCGCTGCTGGAAATTTGCCAGAACGAATCAGTCCATATAAGCGCTAACTTGCCCCAAACTCTGCACTAAACACCCAACTCAGTTGCAGTTGGAACCCAATGAATCTCACTCATTGAGGTGATTCGGAATGTGTGCATATCGCTTGCATGGTCTCTGATGGATAAAAACTCACCCACCCTCATAACCTCTTCGCCTAATTGAACTGTGGGGTCTGGGTTAACTGGATAAGCATATTTTATCAACCAGCAATGGCGCATATGCAGAACCAATTGACCGTGCAGTGTTGGCTCATCAGCCCAGAATCGTGTCACCTTATACGGACGTTGACTTTGTTTCCAATCTTCAGCAACTAACTGCATTCTGTAATTCAAGGGCAATTCAAAGCGATACCCACATTCGTAGTCCACCTCATCTGAGTCATGCTTAACCAAGTGAGCTTTAATTTCGTGCCATCTCATCTTCCTTCTCCCAGTTAAACTGATATCAATGCTCGCCACCGTCAGCAAACGCTTCCAACCGATCCAAGTCATGTACTTCAACCTGACTGCTCGAAGGCAAGGAGATCACACCAGCTTTTTTGAGTTTGGTAAAATTACGGCTCACTGTTTCGATCGTTAACCCAAGATAATCGGCGATTTCAGATCTTGTCATTGGCAAATGCAATTGTGTTTCGTCAACGCCTTCTCGTTCATTTCGCCGAGAGATTCGCAGCAAAAAAGTGGCTACCTTTTCCCTGGCAGACTTACGACCCAATGAAAGCAATTGATCGCGCGTTTCAGCCAATTCGGTTGACAATGCATTGAGCAACGCCTGACTAAATCCCGGCTCAGTAGCGATGAGCCGGTCCATCGCCTTCAATGGAATACATCGCACTCGAACTTTGCATAACGATTCGGCGTTATGAGCAAAGCGACCAATGCGATCGGCACCAATCAGATCGCCCGGATAACAGAATGTGGCAATCTGGCGTCTGCCATCGGGCAGCAGTTCATAAACACTGATAACGCCTTCCAGAATCTGGTAAACATGCGATTGCGCATCACCAGCGACAAATAGGTGTTCATGGGATTCGAGCGCTTTTTCACCGGTGGTGGTAAAGCTGTGGCCAATTTTTATTTGGCCTGGTGTGCCACTATTCAGAAAATGTGCAACCGATGGTGTGCTTGCTGTATTCAAGTTGGTAGTCAACATGGCTAGATCTCCTGAGTGATTACTGTGTTGAGATCTATTGAAACAAGCCCGTGTCACCACCATTTCATCCCCATGTATCGGCTTTTCTTGATTTGTATCAATTTGTAATCAGTGAAATAATTGTTCCGCAACTGGCTGATTAAACTGACTGATTGGTCAGCATAGGCAAGCTCAACTGAAAGCTCAATAAAATACTATATATCAATAACTTACTGACACTTTATGAGTGATAGCAACGCCACCGTATTGATTGTCGATGATGAATCCAGTATTCGTCGTCTGCTGCGTCGAGCGCTTGAAAAAGAGGCTTTTCACGTACTGGAGGCAGAAAACGGGTCTGAGCTTATGCAGATCATTCAGGCCGAATCAGTGGATTTGGTCACGCTCGATTTATCATTGGGTACAGAAAACGGACTCGAATTGGCCCGCGACATCAGAAAGATATCTGATGTGGGCATCATTATTGTCAGCGGAAAAGGAGAACTGATTGACACGGTTGTCGGACTTGAAATCGGCGCTGACGATTACATTACCAAACCGTTTGAGCTAAGAGATGTAATAGCTCGCGTTCGTGCCGTGCTGCGGCGCAGTACAGATAAGCGTACAACATCAGAGCCCGTGCAAGCCACAGCCAATGATACGACAACAACCGGTTTTGTTTTCAATAACTGGACGCTGGATACATCGGTTCGGGAGCTGCGCGATGAGCATCAACAAATTTGTGAACTAACCACTGGTGAGTATGAATTGCTACACCTTTTAGTGCGCCGCTCACGCCAGGTGCTCAGCAGAGATCAAATTATGGATCAGATTAAAGGCACTCAATGGGCAGCTAATGATAGGACCATAGACAATCAAATCGCAAGATTGCGTAAAAAGCTAAACATCGATGATAGTCAAAGCTCAGCAATCAAAACAATCCGTGGCTCAGGCTATATGTTCACGCCTGATGTAAAACCACTTTGTTGATCGACGCCAAAGCATGCAGTTTAAACAGTATTGATTAGAATCAAATTTACCAATAAAAAAATCAACTTTTAAAAGAGTAGCAATAATTTTTTTGTAGAATCAGTCTCTACTGTGCAACTTCAAGATGTGACGATGTATCAATGGATACTGTTTGGGAATATCGGTTGCTATGAGACCAGGGCCAAACGCCCGCGCAGCTTCACCATGCATCCAGCAGCCGATACTCGCAGAAATAAAACCATTGACGCTCTGTGCAAGCCAACCAGCGATAGTGCCTGCCAACACATCACCGGAACCCGCGGTTGCTAACCAGGGTGGCGCATTGGTGTTAACGATACAGTTTCCGTCAGGGTTTGCAATAACGGTGTCTGGACCTTTAAGCACAACGGTTGCACCACAAACCTTGGCGGCCTCAATCGTTAGCTGAATTTTACTCTTTGTCGCTAATTCGGACTCAGTCTTATGAATTTCTGAAGTTAATGAAACGTCTGGCAGAAAATGCTCGTCAAACAGTCGACTGAACTCACCCCTATGTGGCGTTAAAACAACATCACCTTTTGCTGCAGCAATGTATTTGACTAATTCATCCAGACGGTTTGTGAAACTGGTGAGGGCATCTGCATCTAATACCACCGACGCCGAACTGTTAAGTGCTGCCCTAACCATAGCTCGAGTTTGACTCCCAACCCCCATTCCCGGACCAAGCACGATCGATTTTATTCTATTGTCAGTAAGCATATCTTCAAGCTCATTGGCCGAATCGACTCGCTTTATCATTTCGCAGGTTACATGCGCGGCCACATTGTCAATAGCTGACTCCGGACACGCAAAAGTGACAACCCCTGCACCTGCTCTTAACGCTGCGCGCCCAGCCAAACGAGCCGCTCCGGTACTGGAGGCACCTCCCGTTATTACTAATGTGTGTCCGCGTGTGTACTTATGATCATGCCAATCAATACTTGGAATTAGTTCCTGCCACAAAGAACAATCATTCTCATATACGACCGGTTGCATCGCTTCGAGCAAAGACGCATTTATTCCGATTTGTCGCAAGTGGATAGTTCCACAGTAGTGGCGACCAGGAAACAGCACATGCCCTGGTTTTTTTCGAAAGAACGTTACGGTATGTTCTGCCTCTATGGATGTACCCATTACAGCGCCACTGTCGCCAGAGATACCAGTCGGTATATCAATACTGATTACCGACGCGATGCTGGCATTGGCCTCATCAATCCATTTAGCCAGCTTTCCAGTAATGAGTCGGTCAATACCAGTACCGAGAAGCGCATCTATTATCAGTTCAAAATCAGCAGGCCTCGTCTGCGATAATGGTATTGTTGGGTGGTTCAAAGCATTCAAGGCCAAAAGCACATCCCCGAGCAGCGATTCCGGTGCGCCCATTAAAGCAACGCTGACATTGAACCCATCATCAAGCAATAGTCTTGCGGCTATTAATCCGTCACCACCGTTGTTACCACTACCACAGGCTACGAGAATTCGATCATCCTTACTAGCAACCTTTCGCACCACCTCAAATACTTGCCGCCCCGCCGCTGATAGCAATTCGAATCCGGTTTTAGATGACGCTATAGTCTTCCTATCGACAGTGCGCGTCTGATCGATATTCAAGATGACATTTTTATGCGTGTGATTACTCAAGCCCATGTGCAATATACGTTTTTCATTACTTCCTTTAAGAAATCTCGCTCCGATATTGACTTAATATATCGCTATCTTCCCGATTTTGATGCTGACACGATCTAGAAATGAGAAGGATACACCAGACACAATTTCTGTGATTGAGCTGACTTCTCAGCAGTCCATACACCCATTCGCATTTCCCATAAACGAGTACAGTCCACATTCTATAGTGAATTCTGTAACCAGCGGTATCAACTCAATTAGAAAACAAGGTTAGGCGCCATTACTACTAGAAACAACTATGCCATGCTGACAATAGCAACTACCGCTCAATCAGTATTCCCAACGATAGCCTCTATTGCGTATTGTCAAAAATACAAAGTATCTTCACCTTACCTTCAGCCTGGTAATACCTGTTTTAAAAAATCAAATGTTCCAGAAACTAAGTAGAGATAGCATTTGATGTAGATCAATTGTGGTTAAAAGGTGATGCGATAATCTGAT